>JACKQB010000006.1:0-300000 GCA_024233115.1 Akkermansiaceae bacterium | reverse complement strand
CGTTTTACCAAACGCTTTGATTCCCCCGGGCAGTTGGAGCAGGCCATGGCGGCTCAAGGGATTGAAAGTCGCGAGGAGCTGCGCCTCAGGATGCAGGCCCGCCTTGAGCAGGAAAAGTATGTGTTATCCAAAATCCAATCCCACATCACGGTGGATGAGAAGGAAGCCAGACAATGGTATGAGGATCATCAAAAGGAGCTGACCACGCCCGAGCGCCGTCATGTCAGGCACATCTTTCTTGCCACCCTTGATCATCCATCGGATGAGGCCAAGGGGGAGTTGGAAGGGCATCTGGCGCTGATTCTTTCCGGGAAGGAAACATTCGAGCATGCCGCCAAGTCACTCAGTGAGGACGAACGCAGTAAAGACCAGGGAGGTAATCTCGGCTGGATGCGTAGAGACAGGCTGCCGGGGGATTTTGCCGCCGCCGCATTTACCATCCCCGCCAATCAACCGGTATTACACCGGACCAAACTCGGATGGCACATCATCGAAGTCACCGGGATCAAGGCACCGGAATTACTCCCGTTTGAAAAGATGAAACCGGAGATCGTCGCTGCTATTTCCGACAGTCGCCGGCAGGAGGCCATCGAGCAATACCGTCACCAGCTCCGTTTGCTCAACCACGAGAAGGTGGAGATTTACCGGGATTTGTTAGGCTTGTAAGGGGGTGTCCCTATTTGATATTCAGCATGGCTTCCTGAAGCTCCTTGGTCATTCGTCCGGATTTCTGTAATTTTGTAATGGCTTCAAAGTAGGCTTTCATCGCCTTGCGGCTGCGCTCATCATGCTTTTTCCCCGCTTTGGTGAATTCCTCATCAGAAGTGCCGGCATCGCGGAGTTCCTTGATGCGCTTCTAGATTTTTTCACCTTTCTCGCCCCACTCTTTGATTTCCTTGGCCGCCTCTGAGGAAGAAATCTTGCCATCGGCGATGTCATTGACGAGTTCGGTCATTTCTTCCATGTAGGCTATCTGGTCGTTCGCCAGCTTATCCGGGGAGTCACTACAGGATACCAGCAATAGGGCAAGAAGCATGGTCAAGTGGAAGCGTTTCATGCCAGCATATATGCAACTGGCACAAGGCCTGGCAAGGTTGGATTTCAAATACGCGATAACGACCCGTTCTCACCAGGGCTGCTTTTTGTTTTTGCCATAGCGGCATTTTTCCACTTTCGGATCGCCTGGTCGAGCTGACGCTCCGTGGCCGGGTCTGGAGCATGGTCGGCATAGAGCCTGCCATAATGGTAGTCCAACAGCGACTGCGCAAATCCAGGGGAGGCATGCTTGTGTTGTAAAAGATCAAGCTGCTGCCGCAGTGTCCGGCCGATGGGCATCGGATAGCCCAGCGCGACACAGGCTTGCTTGAAATGCACCAAATATCCGGGGGGGGAATGCCTGAGTGGCCGACCATCCGGTGCCGTTGGAGGTCGGTGTAATGCGCGGGTGACCAGAAAGATCGCACAGCAGATAGCGGCGGTCACGAGGCCGGTGGCGAGTGCCCATGGGCTGATATCCAGGCTCAGTGGAGACCGCGGCTCGTTTTCCAAGGCATGTTGCTGCTCCATGATGGTCTCGGCCGGGTCGGGCGCCTCCTCACCGTCCGGCGCGGCATGGGCTTCGGGGGTGGCTGCGTTGTCGGCTGGCGTGGTGTCAAACACAACCCACCCGTAACCGTCGAGCTTGATTTCGGTCCAGGCGTGGGCATCCTTGGCCCGGAAAACAAACATGTTCTGCTCCTTGTATAGCCGCCCGCCCGACCAGCCGTAGGCAATGCGGCTCGGCACTCCCAGGGTGCGACAGAGCATGGCGGCTGCGGTGGCGAAATGTTCACAGTACCCCCGTTTTTCCAGATACAGGAAATTCTCCAGAGGATTCGCGCCGGTGGCATTGGTGGTCTCCAGCGAATAGGTGTAGTTATCCTGGAGGAAATTTCGCAGGGCGACGAGTTGGCTCGATAGGGTGGGTTGGTAAATAAATGCCTCCGCTGTTTTTTTGATCGGGTCGGCAAACTCGGGTGGCAGGTCGAGCTCGTCAGGGCTGCCCGGGGCTGCATGGATCGGCTCATTGATAAGGTCTGTAAAATGGATGGAGTGAGAAGTAGCCGTATAGGTATAACCATCCTCAGCTGCCGTGACCTCAGGTAACAGGTGGATCGACTCGGCAAGCTCTGTTAGTTCCGCGAGGTCCGTGCTGTGCGTCCCATGGAGCGAGGTGAACAGGTTCTGGCCTGAACGACTGACCGCATGGTAAATGCGATACCTGATGCCCTGCTTGTCGGCTACCCCGGGCGGGCGGGGAAACACGATGGGATCCTTCAGCAGGGTTTCACTTTTCCGTCGGGCCGACCATGAAACGCCGTTAAACCGGGAAAATGCAAACGACCGCAGGTGAATCCGAGAGTTGAATAGTGCGGTGGCATCCTCCTGGTTCTCCAATTCGAGAAACACCTCGGGTTTGTTGCTCGGTTTGTGATTGCTGTTAGGCGGCAGGTTGCGGTCCATCCGTTTGGAGAATTTCCAGTCGCCCGAGCGCTCGCCGTCGAACTGCACATCGCCGTCGCCCCCGCCCGGGCCATCACCATCGTCACCATTGCCAAGTTTGGCGGGATCGGCGATGACCTCCCGGAAACCGGCGACCAGTTCCTGGGCGGGAGCCGCCAGGGTGCTGGTCAGCACGACAAAACAGGCTTCGGTGAAAACCACCGCGGCGCCGAGCGACAGGTAATCCAGCCAGGTGGCCTTGCGTAGGCTGAGCATCCTTGGCTGTGATGCGTCTTTACGGATACCCCAGAAGGCAAGGCCGGCGACCAGGGTTGCGACAGCGAGGCAGGCCCGCATCAGTATCGACGGGCAGCCCTGCCATCCTCTCAGGAGGGCATAGGCACCGGCGACGGCGATGATCAGGGTAAGGCTACGCATGTTTTTAAGTATTAAATCTTAAATTTCAAACTCCAGGTCTAGTGGAGGTGGCAAGAATGGTTGAAGGTTACTTGGTGTTTGGAGTTTAAAGCTTTGAGTTTAAAGCCGTATGGCTTGTTGCAGGGTTTTGTGTCGGTAACGAACCTGGCGTATGTCGATGATGAGGGTTTGCGGGTGTTTGGCTAACAGATGCTGCCAGGAATCGGGGATCATATCGGAAATGATCATCAGGGTGTGGCCGGGAGGGACTGCGCGAAACGTGTTTTCCAGATCATGGGCTTCCACACCACTGCTGCGGCGTATTCTGGATAGGGTGTTGAGGCAGTCGACCACTTGCATGCGTGTCGTCGTGGTGACCGGTTGCCAATCAAAAAAATCACAGGTCAGTGTGCATGGGATGCCGAGCTTCTGAAGTTCGGTCAATGAGCCGGCTAACAGGGAGAGAGCGCGTTCAAAGCGGTCCTCCCTGAGCATTTCACGTCCGGTCGCGTAGGAGTGAAAAACGATGTGGCAGTGGTCGGGGTGAAAGCCCGGCGGGTCAAACTCCCGGACACGCAGGTCGTGGCCCCGCGCCAGGGACCGGGCCGAGGCCGGCCAATGGATACGCCGTGCAGAGTCGCCCGCCTGCCACGGTCGGATTCCCCGGGGTTCCCCAAAGGTCTGGCCGGTAGCGGTCCCACTGCGCGGCAGGGTATCATGCAGGGACCCGTGGCTGCTCAGTTCCACAGGGATGATCGGCTTGGGGGTGATGGTGACCTCTTTTCTGATGTTGCGCTGCCGTTTGCTCTCGAAAAGACCAAGGGGGAAGGTGGTGGAGAGAGTCAGATGATGGGTGTCCTCGTAGCCACGACCCGGGATCGTGGTCGGCTGGGTGATACGGGATGCGGAGCCGGCCGCTGTCCAGGGGGCGATCGCTGAATAGGCGGTCTGTCCGGGTAGGATGAGACGGATTTCTATGTTAAAGGCATCCAGGACCGGCCTGTTGTTGCGCAGGGTGAATTCGAGATCAAAGGGAACCCCGGCCGCCACGTGGCTGGGCAGGTGGATATCCACACCCAGATGACGCAGGCTGAGTTTCCCTAACAACCAGGCCATGACGATGGTCAGGGTGCTGCAAAGCCCGAGGATGAGAAACAGGCCATCGCCCGCCAGCAGCCCACCGATCAGGAGTGCCACCGTGCCTCCGGCCATGGCGGCTCCACGTCGGGTGATGGATGGTCGCTTGATCATGCGGACTCCACTCTGGCAGTAATCCTGTTGGAAGCAAACCCGGAAAACACTCCCGGCAGGCAAAAAAAACGAGCCGTATGATTACTCACACGGCCCATCGCTTGATTGTAAAAATAGGTGGCTGTCTTTTCGGTTAGTCCATTTCCTTTTTCTCCAGCGCGCTGTCGAGCTGGGCAAGGAAGGCTTCAACGGTCGGGAACTGGGATGCGGAGAAGCGGCTGAACTCCTTACCGTCGTCTCCAAAGAGAATCACGGTGGGCACACCACTCACCTTGTACTTGCCCAGAACCTTCTGGTTTTTCTGATAGAGTTCCTTGTCGCCACGCGGGATGTCGATTTTCACAAGGATGTATTTCTTGGACGCAGCGTCGGTAAAGGCTTTTTTGGAGAACACCTTCTTGTGCATCATTTTGCAAGGAGGGCACCAGTCGGAGCCGGTGAACTCCACCATGACGGGCTTTTTCTCTTTCTTGGCCTTTTCCAAGGCGGCGTCGACATCTGTCATCCATTCGCTCCCGGCCAGGGCAGCACTTGAAAGGGTAACGAGGGCGAAGGCGGCGGTCATAAGTTGTTTCATTGCTTTCATCACTACTAAGACGACACCAAACGATGTTTTATTCCAAAAATATCGAAAATCCACACAGGTAATGCTATCACCCGTGCATGCAAAAACTACTCGTCGCCACAGGCAACAGTCACAAAACCGGGGAAATCCGTGCCATGCTTGGCGATGGATACCAGGTGTCCGACTTGAAATCCCACCCCGGGCTGCCGGCCGTCGAGGAAACGGGCACGACCTTTCTGGAAAATGCCACCCTCAAGGCGGTGCAGATCAGCGCGCAGGTGCCGGGGCTGGTGCTCTCCGACGACTCGGGCCTGGAGGTTGATGCGCTCGGTGGCGACCCCGGGGTTTACTCCTCGCGCTACGCCGGTGAAGACGGCAATGACTCGGCGAACAATGCCAGGCTGCTCCGCGAACTCGACGACAAGGGGGACCGCACCGCCAGGTTTCGCTGCGTGATGGTGCTGGCGGAAAATGGAAAAGTGTTAGCCCATTTCGAGGGCTCCGTGGAAGGGCGGATCATTGACGCGCTGCGGGGGCAGGGGGGATTTGGTTACGATCCGCTGTTTGTACCCGATGGCTACGACCAGACCTTTGCCGAGCTTGGAGAGGATATCAAAAACGGGCTTAGCCACCGCGCCCGGGCGATGGAAAAAGTGGTGGCCTGGCTCGCGTCCTAGCGTCCTGTCAGCCGGGGCGGCGATTCATCGCACCTGCGCCGTGGCGGTGATGTCACCGGTAAACACGAGGTCCAGCATGCTGCCCTCCAGATCGAAACGGTCCCGCATGACCGCCGACGGAATGCGCAGTGTGGCGATGCCTTTTTGCACGCGTATCGAACCTAACAGATCTACATCCCCGGTTTTTTGAATCGTGAGATCCACGTCACGTTTGCCCACCGCACGTTTCAGCACCAGACCCGAGCCGTTGACCCTGGCATTTCCTCCGACGGTAAAAAAGTTCTGTTTCAAAGAAAACCCACCGTCCTTGTTCAGTCGGCACGTCCTGTGGAAGCTATGCTTGGAAATGGTCAAGACGTGCATCGGAATATGAACCGAGATGCTGCCCAGCAGTCGCGACCAATGAAATGGCATGGCCAGCGCTACGGTATTGGTGAGGACGACATCCTTGAGCCTGATACTGCGGTTGCCCTCTGCATCGGTGCTGACACTGACCAGGATCCTCCCCTTGAGAGGCGCGGCGTCTTGCGCAGGTTGGGCGCCAAGCAAGGAGCCCTGCGGGTCGAGGCTGAGGTCCAACCTGCCTTGCGAGCGCGTGGAATCAACGGTAAACACCCAGGTGGTTTCCACCGGCTGGCGGCGCGCTATCACTTCCTTCGCCGCTGCGGAATCGTCGGCCGTCACCTTGTCGGGCGTGGGTGCCACCGGCTGTGGGACTGTGTTCCATTTCCCGCATGCACCAAGGCAGGCGACAAGAAGAGCCGGCAAAAGGTAGGCAAGGAGGCGGGTAAAGGGGCGGGTAAAGGGGCGGGTAAAGGGGCGGGTAAAGGGGCGGGTAAAGGGGTGTCGGAGGTGATTCATCGGATATGAGGGCTTGCGGGGATCAGTGAGACGGAATAAACAGGGGGCGGCGATCTCACACCTCCAGTTACCAAGCGTTATGTCATCCTGCTGTTGTTCCCAGAAAAAAGAAATTCCACCTCCCGGGAACCCGGTCAAGGAGAAGCAGGAGAAGCCGCCGTGTTGTGGTGGTGGGAAAAAGAGCTTTGACTGGTTACTTTGGGGTTCGCTGGTATTTGTGTTACTGGGTTATTTTGGGCATTTGTTTTTTGCGGAAAACCTGGCCGGTGTTTCGCATCAGCTCGCCCACTTCGGCCAGGGGGTCTTTGAGCTGATGAATAAAATGTGGTGGGGGCTTGCCTTGGGGATATTAGCCGTCGGTGCCCTTGGCTGGGTTCCCCGCGAGTGGGTCGCCGCGGTTTTGGGAAAACCGGGAACGCTCTCAGGTATCCTCCGTGCGATGTCGGCCGGACTGATCCTGGACCTCTGTAACCACGGCATCCTGCTGGTTGCGATGAAGCTCTATGAACGTGGCGCGTCGTACGGACAAACCCTCGCCTTTCTCATCGCCAGCCCGTGGAACTCGCTTTCGCTGACCCTGATTCTCTTTGCCCTGATCGGACTGAAATGGACCCTGGTCTTTATCATCCTGTCGGGGGTGATCGCGGTCATTACCGGTTTGGTGGTCGAGAACATGGTCAAGGCAGGGCGCATCCCGGCAAACCCGCACCAAGTGGAGCTTCCCGATGGCTTTGCTCTCTGGCCTGAAATAAAATCAACCATCCGGAAGTCGCGCATCAACCACACCCTGCTCGGCAACATGCTCAAAGCCGGGCTCAGTGAATCCACCATGATCCTGCGCTGGATCTTTTTTGGCACCGTGCTGGCGGCGATGATCCGGGCTTTCGTTCCAGCGGATGTTTTCGGCGATTGGTTCGGCCCCACCTGGATTGGCGTATTGCTGACCCTGGTGGCCGCCACGATCATTGAAGTCTGCTCGGAAGGGTCCAGCCCGATCGCGGCCGACCTGGTTACCAGGGCCGCCGCGCCGGGTAATGGTTTTGCTTTCCTGATGGCAGGCGCCGCCACCGATTACACGGAGATCATGGCACTCAAGGAAACCACGCGCTCGTGGAAAATGGCCTTGGTGCTGCCACTGATCAGCCTGCCCCAGGTGGTGGTGGTCGCGTGGGCCATCAACGCCTGGGCAGGTTGAGAAATGGGCTGGCTTTGATTTGAGGTCTACTCGACCAGCAGTTGATCCTCCTCCTTCGGTTCGGTGGCCCCTCCCCGGTGGCGAGGGGTGATCACGATGGCATGGTCGTCGTAACGGATGTTGCCCCCGGCCTGATCGGCGATGTAACGCAGCAGCGTCTCAGCGGGGATTCGGTTCAGCCTCAGGGTGACCGTGCGCCCCTTGAACCCACCTGTCGGGTCCTGGACGATGAAGTTAGGCGTGATTTTCTTCTGCGATTCGCGCTCCGTCTGGATAGCGAGCATTTCCAGCGCTTCCTGGATAGTGGCCTTGTCAAGGTCAACGTTAGGTATGATCACCTTGCTCAGCTCGGCCTTGCGCTTGCCGATTTCCAGGGTGTTTCTGTTCTCGGTTAGGTGGATCAGCTTTGCACGCGCCTGCGGGTGGTTGGGATAAATGCGCAGCACTTCCTGGAAGCTGGTCTTGGCAAGGGCGAAGTTTCCCTCGTTCATGGCGGTCATCCCCATTTGATAGAGGCTGCGGGCCCGCTCAGCGCGGTCGTCTTTCTCGGCATAGGCCGGTGATACGGAGGCAAAGACGCCAAGCGTCAATGCCACAATCATCATTGTGGTTCTGTTTTTCATTTTGGATCGTTGTTGGTTGGCCGGGGGTGAGCCGGCAGGTTTGGTGTTGGCCATCACCACGTGGTGAGCGCAGTAATAACTTAATTTACACTATAACCATGACCCCACAGTCTGCAAAGAGGAAAATGTAAGAGATCCGGGTGATTACACCGTAAAACACAACCCTAACATGTCTCCCTTGCCGGGTTGGCATGCTTCCCACTCACCTTGAACCGGTGCTTTCGCGGCTCAGCGGTTGACATCGACAACCACCCGCCCCCGCACCTCACCGTTGAGCATTTTCGTAGCGAGAGGCAGTAATTCTGTCAGGCCGACTTCCCTGCTGATCGTAGCCAGCTTCGAGACATCGAGATCCCTGCCCAGGCGACGCCATGCTTCGAGTCGGTCAGCTCGCGGACACATCACGCTGTCGATGCCCGCCAGGTTAACGCCACGTAAAATGAAGGGCGCGACAGTGGCCGGGAAATCCATGCCGCCTGCCAATCCGCAGGCTGTGACAATCCCCCGGTATTTGGTCGACGCGCAGACATTGGCCAGTGTGCGGCTGCCGACGACATCCACCGCCCCCGCCCAGCGTTCTTTGCCCAAGGGTTTGCCGTGGATCTCGAATACGGCCCGATCCAGGACCTCCGACGCACCCAAGCCCTTGAGATAGTCGGCTTCCGATGCCCTGCCGCTTACCGCGACGACGGTGAAGCCAAGCCGGGCCAGAACCGCCGTCGCCACGCTGCCCACACCACCTGCCGCCCCGGTCACCAGAATCTCTCCGTCGGCGGGTGTGACACCGTGCCGCTCCAGCGCCAGGACGCAGAGCATCGCGGTGTAGCCTGCGGTGCCAATCGCCATCGCCTGCTGCGGTGTGAACTGCTCCGGCAGGGGGACCAGCCAGTCTCCATTCAGGCGTGCCTTCTGGGCGAGTCCGCCCCAATGCGATTCCCCGACGCCCCATCCATTGAGAATCACGGCATCACCAGCTTTGACACCGGAATGGGTCGAGTGCTCCACGGTGCCGACCAGATCAACGCCGGGCACCATCGGAAACTTGCGTACCACCGGCCCCTTGTTTGTGATGGCCAGTGCATCCTTGTAGTTGAGCGTCGAATGGCTCACCCGCACGGTCACATCCCCCTCGGGCAATTGCCCTTCGTCGATGTCTGTCAGTGATACGCGGAAGCCCGCGTAGTCTTTCTCTATTAATATGCCTTTGAACATGGGTCGTGTGTTTTTTTACAGCAAGGTTCACGGAACGGCCAGCTTTCAGTGCCGGCTGTGATGAACCGATTACCGGTTGAATTTTGAGCTATTCCTGACTACTCGACGGCTAGGGGGTTGGCTTCCTGCGTCTTCTCTTCTTGCAATTCGGGGGGAATTCATCGCCGGGATTGGCCTGAATCTTCATCGAATCAGACCCTTTGAAGTCCTGGAGATTATGAGTGGCAAAAAGCAAAAACAAAAAAAAAGCAAAAAAAAGAAAAAAGGGTCAAAAAAAGGGTCAGGCAAAGAAATGATGCACTTTCTCCATTTTAAGCCACAACTTCTGAACTGCCTTATCGTTTTTCAATAGGATCTTGAGCATTTGCTCGGCTCGGGTGACGCCACTTCTGACTCCCATGTGAAGCTCCTTGGCGATCCACTCCAGCTTCACTGAACTGTGCATGCGAATGCTGCGAACGATCATTGCCTTGCGCCAGTCCGTTTTGTTGAGGCGCTCCAGATCGGAGTGGTTGAGCCCAAGCGCCTCAAGCCCGCGCCCGATCCACAGTCGCGCCGTCGCCTCGGCATGATCGTCGATTTGCTTGCCCGTGTAGCCGTTGGCCTTGCTGACCGATGATCCGGTGTCCGGCTTGGCATCACCCACAAGAAGACTCATTCTCTCACGAAATTCCTCACTGCCAAAACACCAGCCCCGCTCCAGTGTGACCTGCAGGCTGGCTCCCTCGGGCTGGTGGATACCCGCCCTCGTCAGTCGTCTTTTGTCGACAAGGCCTTCGGTGGCAGCCAACAATTTTCTCCGCCCCGCCGCCGTGTCCGCATAGCCAAGGTGCGCCAGGCCGGAATCCACCGCCAGCCAGCTACGGCGCTTTCCTGCGGGCTTTATATAGTCCGGCAGACTGCACCAGGGATAGCTCTCGATGCCGTCCTTCACAGCCGCCAGTTTCGCCCGGACGGGATTCAGGTGCACATAGTGGATGAGTGTGCTCAGGTAGTCATTTTCCTCTACCAGCACCGCCTTGTAGCGTCCGCTGAAAAGATGCCCCCGCAGTTTGTTGCGCGCGTTGTGCCTCTTGGTCACCGTGTTCTGGAACCACGCCATACCCTCCACAAGGTTGGCTTTCGGAGTCTTGAAAACGAGGTGGTAGTGGTTGCCCATCAGCGCATAGGCATAGAGCCGCCAACCTGTCCTGCCCACCACCTCCCCGAGTGTCGCCTCAAAAACCTCGCGGTCCGCGTCACTGCGAACGATCTTGTCCAGCCGGTTCCCCCGCGCCATCACGTGGTAAATAGCATCCTCATACTGCACTCTGACTTGCCGGGGCATGAGCGGATTCTACCGGTGGAGACGGGGCAAGGCAAGGAGTTAATGGTCTGTTTCTTTGCCTGACACCTTTCCTTCTATCATTTCAAAGGGACGCCATCCGAGTCCATATTGGCTGGAATGTCTTCTTTCAGAATTCCTCGGACATCGCCGGCGTCACCAAACTGCCACACTTTTACGGAGGCAATTGATACCTGAGATTCCGCCCACGGTGAAGCACCGCCCCAGTCTGGGAACCATACGCCGATATTGAGTTGTGCGGCCATCACGGGCACAAAGGTGGGGTTGCTTCCAACGTATTCTCCGTCTATAAAATGATTAACTACGTTACCCGCGTAGAGAGCGTAACGATCTCTGCCGAGTCGTTTTAGCGGATTGCCTCGATAGCTGCCGAAAGGTATCGACTTGTCTTGAATCCACCAAAACCCTTCAGATTCTGCAACCTGGCTATCGGTCACCCCATCCATCGGGATGAGATGCGTGCGCCAGACCGAGGTGTATGTGTGATACTTACCGTCAACTGCATTATTCGTGGGATATTTCCGGCTCTGATGATTGACGTTCAAAAAGGTATTATACAGACCAGTTGAAAAATCCTGCCCCTTGCCGAACTCGGGCATGTCGATTTCCGACCAATACTCGTTTCTCATGTGGGGATTGAATAGGGGATTACTTCGGGTGAACGAGTCAGGGTCGGATTTACCCGAATCAACCCAGCGGTATGCATAGGTCCAAATAGCTGGAACCATTCCAACAGGACACTTAGGATCGCTTGGACTAGTAGACGTGGATTCCGACGTTCCAATCTTCATGACAACCTCGAATTTCCCCGAGGCAAAGAACGCCTTCGACACCAAGACTCCACCAACTCGTGTTTCATTGCCCTCCCAGCCTTTTACTGGGCCATCGTATTCATCACCATGACCGCGGCAGATGAGGACATTCTTGCTCTTCCCAGCAACCACATCCTTTGCAATAAATATATTCTGTCTCACGACACCGTGATTCCCATTGCCCCATTGTTTGTGAAGGGCATACCACCTTGCCGGGTCGATGCGCCCCGTCGCCCAATCCTCGTCTAGCACAAGCTTCGCGCCTGCAGGAACTGAGAGAATTGGAGTTTGTGCACTCGCAGTGTGTCCCCAAAAATGGCAAATACCTACTGATGCGAGATAGACTAGAGTTTTCATTGTTGTAATTTTCATAGTTACGTTTTTTGGCCAACGTCGAAGGCCTCCTACACCTGCCCTTGGGCGCGGCTTCGACTGCGGGTTGAAGGTGGAATGGGCATGGAAAATTCGACTCGCGGCGGGGCAGGTGTTAGGAGCGCCGCCTTGTTCGGCTTTTTGGGGTCACATGGAGTCCACTTTCGAATCTAGGTAAAGATCCAAGAATTCCAGGAGATTTGGGGCGATGACCTCAGCAGCTGCGGAGATCATCTCAACCGACGTGTCGTCTCCGAATGTGTAGGAAAGCCTGACAATTCTTGAGCGTCCCTCCGGATCGCGCGTGTTCTGGTCAAAGCAATAGGCGCGACCCTCAAGGTCTCGTGCGAATGAGATGAACCCGTGCTGCCAAACCTCACAATTCGGAGTAATCCCGTCCATCATGTCGAGATTGGCATCAGCCTGATCGAGTTCTACGCAGTCTACGTTTGCGTAGAAATTGTACGCTCTATAATACTCCAGAGTGTCTCCATTGGCGTTCTTCGCTGCAAGCGCTTCAAGCTGCTCATCAGTCGCGGGAGTTGGCCTCGAACCGGTCTCGCTCTCGATCCGCTGAAGTAGTGATTCTGGGATAGTCATAATAGAGTTTTGTTTCTGCCGAGATTATATGGCTGATGCGATTGGCGGTTCAACCGGTTAAAGTTAGAATAGAGGTGTTACCGCTGTCGCGTGAATCGCGGGCTAATCCGGTAGGAGCAGAGCCGCATATTAAGCGCGTTAGCGTCATTAACAAAAGCAAACAACGATAACACCATGAACAAAACATACTACATCGGACTCGACGTCCACAAGGAAACAATCGCCATCGCCCACACATTTTCAGGATCGCGCAAGGACGCGGAATATTACGGGGAATGTGGCGGCAGCAACCTCGCGGTTGAGCGTGTCCTACGCAAACTCGCCAAACAGTTCGGAGTCAAACTCCGGGACCTCAAGGTTTGTTACGAGGCCGGGCCGACCGGTTTCGTTCTCGCCCGCAGGCTCATCCAGCTCGGGGTCGACTGCACTGTCATGGCACCCTCCAAAACCGAACGTAGACCCAATGAGAAAATCAAGACCGACAAACGCGACGCCAAGCTCATCGCCAGGGCATTCCGCAACGGCGACATCACTCCGGTGCGTATCCCGCCCGCCCTGGACGAGGCCGTGCGCGACGTCTGCCGCGCCCGCACCGACGCCTCCGACGACCTCGCCCGCGCCAAGCAGCGGCTCAACTCCTTTCTTCTGCGAATCGGTTTCAGCTACTCCGGGAAAAGCAAATGGACGCCCGCGCACATGCGATACCTGCGCGATCTCACCCTGCCCAACGACGCCCACAAGGTTGTGTTGGAGGAATACATGCAGGCCATCGACACCTGCATTGAGCGCGTCACGCGCCTCACCGACAAACTCAAGCAACTGCTCCCCGACTGGGAATGGGAGCCCGTGGTGCGCGCACTGATGGCTTTCAAAGGCTTCCAGGAAGTGGCCGCCATGACCGTCGTCAGTGAACTCGGCGACCTGCGCCGCTTCGAACACCCGCGCAAGTTGATGGCTTTCCTCGGCCTGGTTCCGGGAGAACACAGCAGCGGGTCAAAACGGCGGCAGGGAGGCATCACCAAATGCGGCAATGCCCACGTCCGCTGGATGCTGGTGGAGTGTGCCCAGCACTTCCGCCGGGCACCCAAAATAAGTGGAGCCCTCACCACGCGCCAAATTGGGCAGTGCAAGGAAGTCAAAGCGCTCTCGTGGCGTATGCAGAACAGGCTCTGCAAACGTTACCGCACACTGCGGGCACGGGGAATGCGCGACTCCAAATGCGTGGTGGCGGTCGCCCGCGAGCTTGCGGCCTTCATCTGGGAACTTCAAAACAAGTGCGGACTTGCCATACCCGGGTCATCCGCAGCCACCATGCAGAGCCATTAGACCGCCGGCAGACTTCATTTTTTAAAACCGCCCCAATCCCGGGCGGGGGGCGGTTTGAAAAAACAAAGACCGCCTCCAGGGAGGAGACGAGACCTCCACACCCAAAAAGAAAAAGACAAACCCATCAACAAACCCGACGGCAGAACAGAGGCGGGGAACAGCGACAATCAACAAACAGGCGCAAGGCCGGCACTCGATGACGTTATGAGCTAGTTTCGCGAAAGCGGGATGAGCGCTCGATTCGAGAGAGAGTCAAAGGCCACCGGTGAAGACAAAAAACTGAGGTAACCCCCTCCTTCGTCAAGACTACGGAGGGCACGGCCAGTCCTCGCATATCAGCATACCACGTCTGCGCGAAATGCACACCACGCCCGCAAGTTCCCCGCTTCTATTCTGCCGTCACCCTCAGCATCGCAACCCTACCATAACCATGTTAGATAAATATAAGAACACCCACTTGACAAATCATCAGCCATATCAACGTCAAAGCGCACCAATCCCTGACTGGGAGGCGCGCGTCGATGACAGGTTAATGGTTAAAGTCATAGAATCGATCCGAAACAAGAGCGCGGTCAGGGATTGGGTGCCGCGCCTTGTTCTCTCAGTTGGATTCTTCTTGCTCATCGTCATCTGAGTAAAAGGCCAATCCGGGAAGCACTCCGTCTTCGAAATCTTCATCTTGGGGACATTCGGATATCTCCTCGATCGTAATCTTGGGAGGATCATCCACAGGGTTCTTCATGCCCTTCCGAAGTTCATCCGCCTTCGATGACGCCCGGAACTCGTCGATGAAGGCTTGATCGGCATCAACCTCGGACTCCGCATTCGTGTAGCGGGGAGTGTAGAAACCGTGTTTCGCTATTCCATCGCCTAGATCCAAAAGGAAATTTTCACCGTGGAGCATGGCCTTGTAGCGATTCATTTTTAGAGAGAACGTCATAAGACACCCATCCACTGCCGGGGGCGCGCTATGACTTCGGGGTTAAGGGTTGGAATCATCTGAAATTTTCGACTCTGGACGGGTAGTGGATTGGTGTGCTCTGCCTTGTTCGCCTTTTGGTAGTGTGAGGCGAGCATAGTCCACACGTATGCAATCGAGATTACTCTTCTGAATCAAATCTTGGAACGTGCTTGGAATAGTTGGGCGACCTCTGTAGAGCTGCTTGCCTGTGACATGAATCTTGTCACCGTCATTTAATCGGAAGCTCTGAACAGCCTTTGATCGAAAGGTGCGGAAATCAAATGTGTATACCCAATTCACATCGTCGGTCTGCCGAAAAACCACAAGAATGTGTGCGAATACATTTAGACCGCCACAGTCTTTAATTGCTTTGCCCAGGGTTACCCCTTCCTGGTGTTGCAGATTTTTCGGATCTTTTACATTTCCAGTAATCGTGACCTCTGCATGTGCCGTTGTGAATGCGACACACGAGAGAATGATAATTGCATTGGTAATTGCATTCATTATTTTGGCGAGATTATATGGCTGAAGCTCGTGGTGATTCAGCCGGTAATGGTTAAGTTGACGGTGTTACCGCTGCCGCGTTTCTCGCGGGCTAATCCGGTAGGAGCAGAGCCGCATATTAAGCGCGTTAGCGTCATTAACAAAAGCAAACAACGATAACACCATGAACAAAACATACTACATCGGACTCGATGTCCACAAGGAAACAATCGCCATCGCCCACACTTTCAGCGGCTCCCGCAGTGAAGCCGTTTATTACGGGGAATGCGGCGGCAGCAACCTCGCGGTGGAGCGCGTCCTGCGCAAACTCGCCAAACAGTACGGAGTCAGCCTCCAGGATCTCAAGGTTTGTTATGAAGCCGGACCCACCGGCTTTGTGCTCGCCCGCAGACTCATCCAGCTCGGGGTTGAATGCACCGTCATGGCCCCCTCCAAGACCGAACGCAAACCCAATGAGAAAATCAAGACCGACAAACGCGACGCCAAGCTCATTGCCAGGGCTTTCCGCAACGGTGACATCACTCCGGTGCGTATCCCGCCCGCCCTGGACGAGGCCGTGCGCGACGTCTGCCGCGCCCGCACCGACGCCTCCGACGACCTCGCCCGCGCCAAGCAGCGGCTCAACTCCTTTCTTCTGCGAATCGGTTTCAGCTACTCCGGGAAAAGCAAATGGACGCCCGCGCACATGCGATACCTGCGCGATCTCACCCTGCCCAACGACGCCCACAAGGTTGTGTTGGAGGAATACATGCAGGCCATCGACACCTGCATTGAGCGCGTCACGCGCCTCACCGACAAACTCAAGCAACTGCTCCCCGACTGGGAATGGGAGCCCGTGGTGCGCGCACTGATGGCTTTCAAAGGCTTCCAGGAAGTGGCCGCCATGACCGTCGTCAGTGAACTCGGCGACCTGCGCCGCTTCGAACACCCGCGCAAGTTGATGGCTTTCCTCGGCCTGGTTCCGGGAGAACACAGCAGCGGGTCAAAACGGCGGCAGGGAGGCATCACCAAATGCGGCAATGCCCACGTCCGCTGGATGCTGGTGGAGTGTGCCCAGCACTTCCGCCGGGCACCCAAAATAAGTGGAGCCCTCACCACGCGCCAAATTGGGCAGTGCAAGGAAGTCAAAGCGCTCTCGTGGCGTATGCAGAACAGGCTCTGCAAACGTTACCGCACACTGCGGGCACGGGGAATGCGCGACTCCAAATGCGTGGTGGCGGTCGCCCGCGAGCTTGCGGCCTTCATCTGGGAACTTCAAAACAAGTGCGGACTTGCCATACCCGGGTCATCCGCAGCCACCATGCAGAGCCATTAGACCGCCGGCAGACTTCATTTTTTAAAACCGCCCCAATCCCGGGCGGGGGGCGGTTTGAAAAAACAAAGACCGCCTCCAGGGAGGAGACGAGACCTCCACACCCAAAAAGAAAAAGACAAACCCATCAACAAACCCGACGGCAGAACAGAGGCGGGGAACAGCGACAATCAACAAACAGGCGCAAGGCCGGCACTCGATGACGTTATGAGCTAGTTTCGCGAAAGCGGGATGAGCGCTCGATTCGAGAGAGAGTCAAAGGCCACCGGTGAAGACAAAAAACTGAGGTAACCCCCTCCTTCGTCAAGACTACGGAGGGCACGGCCAGTCCTCGCATATCAGCATACCACGTCTGCGCGAAATGCACACCACGCCCGCAAGTTCCCCGCTTCTATTCTGCCGTCACCCTCAGCATCGCAACCCTACCATAACCATGTTAGATAAATATAAGAACACCCACTTGACAAATCATCAGCCATATCAACGTCATAGAGCACCGATTCCCGCCTGACAACCCCGCAGGCCTGTAGCCTCTCGCGAACAACGATCAGCTATCGCCGGGATTCGGTGCCTCGACTTGTTGTGCTTTCTGGATTCGGATTCTCCAGTTCGCAGGTCTCTTGCCCTTCCATCGAGGATACTCATCGGACTCAAAGAGACTCACCGTTAGCAACCTTATGATGTCTCCGTCCTCGAGTTTCCGTTTCCAGAGCTTTGAAGCATCCCGCTTGATCGAATACTGTTGGCTCACTCCTTTTTTGTTCGAAATTCGTAGCGAGGTGATCGGGTACAAAAATGGCTCGCCCTCTACGCTGTAGACCGACGGCTCGATTCCGCCTATTCGATCAATAAAGCCCGCAACGGACTCGTTCTTCATGTAGGGCCAGGACCCAGGGTTCATCATGCGACCACCAGCAATCGCGATCTCAGCTACGCTGACTTCAAGAGCACTGAACCAGACGATCATACACGTTAGAATGGCCCTCATTTCTTAGCACAACGTTTAAGCGCTGGCACCGCTGGGGCGGGGGTGAGCGTCGAGACGGGATGGCGGGTTATAGTTACGGAAAGCATGGCCGACAGAGCAGCCCCAGCGGTTGTCCAGCCGCGCCTTGTTCGCCTTTGCTTTATATTTCGATGAGGCCTTCATACTTGGCATGGAATCCGAGGTGTCCGTCGGGTGAACGCTCTGCGACCGGCATCAAGCCGACTGGAGCCATGAAATACCGCTGAGCGCGAGGCAAACGCTTCAATCTCGCCGCCTCGTCTTTGGTAAATGCTGGCTCTACTGGTGCACGGCGAGTAGTCACCTTGATCGCAATCGTCCCAACGTTGCTCTCTGCCAGCAAACTGAAATCAGCCTCGTAATCACGATCCGCATGGATGATCTTGAAACCTTGTTGGTGCAATGCCTGTCCAACGATGTTGACGGCACTCTCGTAATCAAGCTGCTGGACGCTGGAGGGAAGTCTGTGTGACTTCGCCAGCAGTTGTGACAGTGGATAGAAGAATACTCGCTCCTCAACGACTTCCTTACCGAGGCACCAAGCTGGCATCCGCATCCCGATCATGGAATCCCGGGGGACATTCTTGTATTGGCCAGTGAAGTTCCGGGTAGCAACAGATTGCTCGCGAGCAGTCGAAATCAGACGGTCGAGAAAATCGTCGTTCTGACCGATCCATCCGAGCCAGAAATTACGGTCATCCTTGGACAGCGGATAGGTCTCGTGAAGGTCGGGCAACCAGTCACCTCGCCAATAGATCCCAAACTCGGGATCTTCGAGAAGCACATGAACAAAGTGCATCGCTTCGTCACGATTCAGTGGAACAGGAGCCGACTGAAAATCTAAGGTAATCTCGTCCTGCGGTCGATACGGTGGAGGACTTATTGAAAGATTGGGCGTAAGATACCAAAAATGACCCTCGGGACACCTGAACCAGTCCTTGCGTCCTTGAAAATCCACGACGGCAAGGCTTGAGAGATAGACTTTTAGTCCTGACGGTAATTGAGGCATGATTTTTCTGGCGAGATTATATGGCTGAAGCTCGTGGTGATTCAGCCGGTAATGGTTAAGTTGACGGTGTTACCGCTGCCGCGTTTCTCGCGGGCTAATCCGGTAGGAGCAGAGCCGCATATTAAGCGCGTTAGCGTCATTAACAAAAGCAAACAACGATAACACCATGAACAAAACATACTACATCGGACTCGATGTCCACAAGGAAACAATCGCCATCGCCCACACTTTCAGCGGCTCCCGCAGTGAAGCCGTTTATTACGGGGAATGCGGCGGCAGCAACCTCGCGGTTGAGCGTGTCCTACGCAAACTCGCCAAACAGTTCGGAGTCAAACTCCGGGACCTCAAGGTTTGTTACGAGGCCGGGCCGACCGGTTTCGTTCTCGCCCGCAGGCTCATCCAGCTCGGGGTCGACTGCACTGTCATGGCACCCTCCAAAACCGAACGTAGACCCAATGAGAAAATCAAGACCGACAAACGCGACGCCAAGCTCATTGCCAGGGCTTTCCGCAACGGTGACATCACTCCGGTGCGTATCCCGCCCGCCCTGGACGAGGCCGTGCGCGACGTCTGCCGCGCCCGCACCGACGCCTCCGACGACCTCGCCCGCGCCAAGCAGCGGCTCAACTCCTTTCTTCTGCGAATCGGTTTCAGCTACTCCGGGAAAAGCAAATGGACGCCCGCGCACATGCGATACCTGCGCGATCTCACCCTGCCCAACGACGCCCACAAGGTTGTGTTGGAGGAATACATGCAGGCCATCGACACCTGCATTGAGCGCGTCACGCGCCTCACCGACAAACTCAAGCAACTGCTCCCCGACTGGGAATGGGAGCCCGTGGTGCGCGCACTGATGGCTTTCAAAGGCTTCCAGGAAGTGGCCGCCATGACCGTCGTCAGTGAACTCGGCGACCTGCGCCGCTTCGAACACCCGCGCAAGTTGATGGCTTTCCTCGGCCTGGTTCCGGGAGAACACAGCAGCGGGTCAAAACGGCGGCAGGGAGGCATCACCAAATGCGGCAATGCCCACGTCCGCTGGATGCTGGTGGAGTGTGCCCAGCACTTCCGCCGGGCACCCAAAATAAGTGGAGCCCTCACCACGCGCCAAATTGGGCAGTGCAAGGAAGTCAAAGCGCTCTCGTGGCGTATGCAGAACAGGCTCTGCAAACGTTACCGCACACTGCGGGCACGGGGAATGCGCGACTCCAAATGCGTGGTGGCGGTCGCCCGCGAGCTTGCGGCCTTCATCTGGGAACTTCAAAACAAGTGCGGACTTGCCATACCCGGGTCATCCGCAGCCACCATGCAGAGCCATTAGACCGCCGGCAGACTTCATTTTTTAAAACCGCCCCAATCCCGGGCGGGGGGCGGTTTGAAAAAACAAAGACCGCCTCCAGGGAGGAGACGAGACCTCCACACCCAAAAAGAAAAAGACAAACCCATCAACAAACCCGACGGCAGAACAGAGGCGGGGAACAGCGACAATCAACAAACAGGCGCAAGGCCGGCACTCGATGACGTTATGAGCTAGTTTCGCGAAAGCGGGATGAGCGCTCGATTCGAGAGAGAGTCAAAGGCCACCGGTGAAGACAAAAAACTGAGGTAACCCCCTCCTTCGTCAAGACTACGGAGGGCACGGCCAGTCCTCGCATATCAGCATACCACGTCTGCGCGAAATGCACACCACGCCCGCAAGTTCCCCGCTTCTATCCTGCCGCCACCCCCAGCATCGCAACCCTACCATAACCATGTTAGATAAATATAAGAACACCCACTTGACAAATCATCAGCCATATCAACGTCAAGGTGTGGCACCGGCTACCGGGAGCGCCACTCCGCAACTGGGTTAAAGGTAGTAGTCAGGAGGGTCATTTCGACTCGGGACGGGTAGCCGGTTGTCCACCACCGTCTTGTTCTCCCATAGCACTTTGTCCGTCCCCTTATATTCTATTACCAAAAGGCCCCGGGAGGATCATTTGGTGATGGATAGAATTGAAACGCGAGAAATGAGTAAAAAGAAGGAGGGTGGTTATTTGAAGGTGCGGATGTTGGGTGTTTTGACGTAGAGTTCGAGGGTGGCTGGGACGTCCAGTTTCATGCCCTTGAAGGATGAACCGACTTTGATGGTGCATTTTCCGGATACTTCGATTCGGGCGATACCGGTTGCTTTGTCGAGTTGCTCGATGTGAATGGTGCCCTCGGTGAAAGAATACAGGGTTCCGTTGTGGGAGAGGGATGCGAGGGATTGGGTGTCGGCAATGGAGACGGCTCCTTGGTAGGTGTCTTTGCCTTTGCCCCGGCCTTGGATGACGATAGAGGCGTTGGTTTTCTTGTCTTTGGAGCTAAGTTCGCAGGCGGCATCGACGTGGAGCTTGCTGCTTTCGGCGTAAAATTTGAGTTCGGAGTCCTCGGGGGAAATGTTGATGGTTTGGGTGTTTCCTTCCGCCTGGAGAGTGACGATGTTATCCGGGTCTTTCTCAGCGGTTTTGTAGGGAGCTGAGGCGGACTTTTCCTGCGTGGTGGAGTTTTCGCCAGAGGCGGGCATGATGAGAAGGGCAATGAGGGCTGCGGGGATCCATTTCATGGTGTGTTGAGTGGGGTTGTTTGAGTTTCGAGGTTGAGTCAGCGTTTTCCCTTGGAGCGTTTCATTTTCTCGGAGAACATTGTTATTCGTTGACTCGGGTAATAGGAACTTACAGATGCTTGACCGTTTAGGAAGATTTAGCAGAGAGTGTTTACCCGATCTATTTGCTGTGAGGGTAGTAAGTTCTGTTGGGGTAGGTCAAACAAAATAATAGTTAGGTTTTGGATATCTTCGGGATTTCTGTTGTTTTTGGAGGTTTTATTACGCTTTTCATTTTAGTCTTCGATCTTTGATGGTTAGCCTGTTTTAAAGTGATGTTTTTTTCTTGTCTGGATGCACGGGTGAACAGTAAGGTGTTCATATGAGTGGATATCATACATTGGGAGTGGATCAGGAGGTTCCCGGCGGAGGTTTGTCATTGGTCCGGGAAGGTGGCTGGCGTGAGGATGTGATGGCTTCCCGGGACTTGAACGATCGAGAGAAACAGGGTTTTGCCTTTCTGTTGTCCTGGTTTGAAACCTGGCGCGTTTCGAGGAGGTTAGAGCCCGGTTTAGAATCTGCGCGTCAGTTCTGGAAGCAGGAGGTTGCGTGTAAAGAGCGTAAGCAGTGGCAGTTGGAGCAATGGGCTCAAGCTGTTCGCTGGTATATTCAATGGTTGGAAATATGCGCCAGGGAAGGGCGGCAGACGGTGAGTCTGGCGGAGAAGGTCAGGGATGCGGTGGAGCGTATTGGCGGTAGGCGCGGGCTGGCATTGAGGACCAGGCAGGGCTACGGGAGCTGGGCTGCGCGTTACGCCGCCTGGGCAGGGAGCAGGGAGCGGGTTTTGGATCCCGGATGCGCGCGTGATTGGCTGGCGCAGCTGGTGAGTGAGACAAGGGTGAGCTTTGCCACCCAGAAGCAGGCTCTGAACGCCCTGGTTTTTCTGTATCGTGATGTGTGCGGCATGGAGGAAGTGGACTTGGGCGTAAAGCTGCGCAAGACCACCAAACGCATTCCTGTGGTGCTCGATATGAAGGAGGTGATGAAATTGATCGAGAAGCTGGAGCCGCTTTACCGTCTGCCCGCGCAACTCCAGTATGGTGCCGGACTCCGTGTCAGTGAACTGGTCAATCTGCGCATCAAGGACGTGGATACTGAGCGACGACAGCTCACGGTCAGAGCTGGAAAGGGGGACAAGGATCGGGTGACGGTGGTGCCCACTCAGCTGGTTGAATCTATCGAGGAACATAAAAAAGAAGCGCGGCTATTGTATGAGGAAGACCGGCGGAATGATTCGCCTGGTGTTGAGTTGCCCGGTGCGTTGGCAAGGAAGATGCCGAAGGCTGGGGAGCGCTGGGCGTGGTTTTGGCTTTTTCCATCAGACCATGAATCGAAGGATCCTGAATCCGGGATCATCAGGCGGCATCATCTTCACCCCGCCGTGTATTCGAGGGCCTTGCAGAGGGCGGCTCTGGCGGCAGGCATCGAAAAGAGGGTGACATCTCACGTGCTGCGGCATTGCTTTGCCACGCACCTGCTTGAGGCTGGAAGTGATCTGCGCACGATCCAGGAGCTACTGGGCCACGGAGATGTCAAAACCACGGAGATCTATACTCACGTCGCCAAGGGTGCAAATGGCTGTGGCGTCATCAGCCCGTTTGACATCCTGTCTCCAGGCTGACACCCGACACCCGACACCCCGCCCCTGCCTACTTGATCAACTCGCTTAATACGCGTTCGATCTCGCGGTGTTTCTTTTCGTCCAACACCTTGGAGCCGTCCGGCCAGGTGACGTAGATGGTGTCCATGGCGGCGCCTTTTTCCGTGCAGATGCGGGCGTGGACAGTGGCGAGGCCGAGCTGGTCGATGGTGATAAAGAGGTCATGTAGGAGGCCGATGCGGTCGAGTGCCTGAATATCGATAGCCGTACAGATGGAACTCAGGTCGTTAGAGACGTGAACCAGGGTGGGGAAGGGGATGCCACCTTCTGTGTTGTCGGTGCGTAGCAGGTTGGTCTTGGGTTTGAGATATCTTTCCGGCTCGTAGTTCTTGTGGGGGTCGGGATCTGCGTTGATGGAGCGGAAGGTTTCCAGCACCCTCTTGCGGTCGCGTTCCGAGGTGACCGGATTGTGGTCGATGGTGCAAACCTGGAACAGGTCGCAGACGATGCCATCGGTGCGGGTGTAGACGTCCGCGCTGATGATGTTGATCTCGTGTGCGGCGAGGGAGCAACAGACTTTTTCCAGGAAAAGCGGACGGTTCCAGGCGGTGACCAATAGTTCGGTGTGGGAACGGTCATCGCGGTCGATCCAGGTCATGTCACATTCAAAGGTGCCGTCGTCCGAGGCCTGGTCACGTTTCAGGAAGGCTTGGACTGACTTGATATGGAGTGAGATATTGCGTGGCTCACGGAACCTGAAGTAGGTGGCCGGCATGCGCTCGAAGTGTTGCTCCATCTGCTCGTGGTAGGACGGGCTGAGTGTTTTGCGGCAGCGTGCCAGCAGGTTGTCCTTGTGTTCGGAGAGGGTGTGTTTGAAGTGTTCCTTGCCTTTTTTGAGCCACAGCCGGGTGGAGTGATAGAGCTGCAGCATGAGGGTTTCCTTCCAGGGCGACCATGCTTCGTCGTTGGTGCCGTTAGAGTCGGCCCAGGTAAACAGCAGCAGGGCATCCAGGTTGCGTTTGTCCTTCATGATGCTGGCAAATTCCTCGATCACCGAGATGTCTGTCAGGTCGCGGCTGGTGGCGTAGCGCCAGAACGTGAGGTGGTGGTCGACGAGGAACATGACCATGGCGCGCCGACCACTGCGGATCTGAAGCCGGCGACAGACCTTGTCGGCCAGCATGGTGGAGCCATCGATGTGCTCGCGGACGTTTTCGGCCCTGCCGGAATCATGTAGGATCAGGGCGAGGTAAAGGGCATACGGGTCCAGGATGTTGTGGAGCAGCTGGCGGTAGAGCTTCCGGTTTGGAGCATTCTCCTTGGGGGGGTCGGTCAGGCTGTCGAGTTGATCGATGCAGCGCAGGGTGTGCTCGTCCGCGGTGTAGCGGTGGAAGAACTCATGCTGCACCAGGCAGTCCATGGCGCCGAATTCAGGTAGATAGCGATCCAGGACCTTGGTGCGGTGCATCATGCGGAGGATGTGAGCCACCTCCCCCTTGCGCTCCAGGATAGCGCGGAATGTCTCCCGGTTTTTGATGTTGTAGCGGAATGAACGGTCGATTTTCTTGGCGGCGATGTGGATGTATTTCCTCGCTTGCGGGCTAAGCTCTAGACCACGGATCTGGCAGTGCTGGAAGAGGCGCATCAACCTGTTAGGGTCCTCCGCGAGGGCGTCGGTGTTTTCGAGGAAAATCCTCCCGTCACGCGCGATGAAGCCATCGAATTGTTCCGCATGCACTTTTTTGCGGGCAAAGGGGATGATATCCAATAGAATGTTGCCCTTGTTGTTCTGGTGTTCGATCTCGAAGTACTCCATCAGCGAGGTGCTGTGGGTGTAGATGGCGCGTGTGTGACGGTAATAGTCGCGCATGAATGCCTCGCAGCGGCGGAGGATGGTTTTCTGTGGGTAGTTGAAATTGGTGGCCACAACGCCCTGAAGCCGCAGGGTCAGCGTGTCGGTGCAGCGACCGCTGTCGTAGTGGAGTTCATTGCGCACGCGCTGGAGGAAATCGTAGCCTTCATTGAGTTGGCGGCAGGTGCTCTTGGTGATGATCTTTGCTTTGACGAGTTCCTTGAGCTTGAGGAAACCGCATTTGACGTGGGCGACCCAGAGCACATTCTGGTAATCTCGGAGGCCGCCGCAGCTTTCCTTCACATGTGGCTCTTGCAGGAAAACGGTATGCGAGTACTTGCTGTGGCGTTGGCGGAGATCCTTGCGGCGGAGGTCGAAAAAGGCTTCCTGCCCCTTTTTGACACACTCCTTGTCAAAGCGTTTGGTGAACGTGTTGTAGAGCTTTTTATCACCGACGACAAAGCGGGCATCCATCAGCGCGGTTTTACTCTGTTGGTCCTTGCGGGCTTCGCTGACACACTCGGCGATGGAGCGGCACGCATGCCCCACCTTGAAGCCTGCGTCCCAGAGGATGTAGAGGATTTCCTCAATGGTGGCCGAGATGCTTTTCGGGATCTTGTTGGATGCGCTGGGTAGCAGGAACAGCAGATCGAGGTCCGAGCCGGGATTGAGATTACCACGGCCATAGCCCCCCTGGGCGACCAGGGCGACTTCGGGGTGGTCGCCTTTCTGGCGGTTGATGGCAGCCATAAACATGACCCCGAGTACGGCATCGAGCAGCTCGGCGCGGGCAGAAGCTATTTCCAGCCCCCCGGCACCCTCGCGATGGCGTTGCAGGATGTTGTTTTCCTCATTTTTGATGAAGCGCATGACCAGGGAAGCCCCTTCGCTGGCGGTGAGTTGGCCCTGGGAAATGGCCATGAGTTCGCGGTCGGCTGCTTTTTTGATGTCAGGTTTTGTATCGGGGGATGGCACGTGAGTCGGGGGGTGGGTGTTGACTAGATCCGACTATAATGGATCCGCACCATGGAACACGCAATTTTTCACCTTATCAACGTCATGCATTCTGCGTGCTAGGGGGGGGAGAGTAGGACAGCTTTGCAAGCTGTCGGCAACCTAGGCACATATCCTGCCGACAGCTTGCAAAGCTGTCCTACTTTAAAAACTCGCGCACTTCATCGAGAGTCCTCGTATTGAGGACATCCTCCCGCCGGAGCCATCCCTTGCGGGCGATGCGCACCCCGAAGGCGAGGTATTGCAGGTGCTGCACGTCGTGTGCATCGGGGTTGATGGAGGTCATCACCCCCTTGTCGCGGGCGCGGTGCCAGTGTCGCCAGTCCATATCGAGCCGGCGTGGATTGCAGTTCAGCTCGATGATGGTTCCGGTGGCCGCCGCGCAATCGAGGATTTTTTCCATATCCAGATCATAGCCCTTTCTCTTGAGCAGAAGGCGGCCTGTCAGGTGTCCGATCATGGTGACAAGCGGGTGCTCCATCGCCTGGATGATACGGGCGGTCTGTTCTTTTTCCGAAAGCTGGAACGAGCTGTGGATCGATGCCACGCAGTAATCGAGTTGTTCTAACACATCGTCCTCGTAATCGAGGCTGCCGTCCTTGAGGATATCCACCTCGGTGCCGGAGAAAATTTGAAAATCGTCCCACTGTTTGTTCAGTTCACGGATGGCGTCAACCTGGCGCAGGAGTCGGTCCGGCTGGAGGCCGCGCGCCTGGAACTGGGCTTTGGAGTGATCGGCGATACCGAGGTATTGCAAGCCAAGGTCGCGGGCGGCTTCGGCCATTTCCTCGAGGGAGTTTTTACCATCCGATTCCGTGGTGTGGTTATGGAAGGTGCCACGGAGGTTTTCCAGCTCAATGAGGCGTGGGATGTCGCCTGCGTCAGCCGCTTCGATTTCCCCCATGTTCTCACGAAGTTCGGGCGGGATGCGGTCGAGCTCAAGGATGCGGTAAATATCGGCCTCCTCTTTGACCGCAGGGGCGGCGGGGGAGGTTTTGTCTTTCGGGGTAAACCCGTACTCGTTGAGCGACCAACCGTATTTGAGTGCCCTCGACCGCAGCGCGACGTTGTGTTCCTTGCTGCCGGAAAAATACTGCAGGGCAAAGGGGAACTGGTTGTTAGAGACGGCGCGGAGATCGCACTGAAGGCCGTTTTCGAGTCGGACCGACGCCTTGGTATCACCACAGGCGATCACCGAGTGCACTTCTGGGAGCGAGGTGAAAAAGGCAGTCAGTTTCGCCGGTGACGAGGTGGCGACCAGGAAGTCGAGGTCATGAAGAACCTCCTTGCTCCTGCGGTAAGAACCCGCGATGGCGACGCGCAGTGAATCCGGGTGCTGGCGGAGGGTTTCAAGCATTGTTTCCGCCAGCGGGGCCACGTCACCCAGCCTGAATAGGTCGGCGAACTGTTCTTTCATGGCGATGGACTCGAGTAACTTGTCGATGGATTTTTTACCAAAGCCGGGGAGGGCGGCGGCGCGACCGTCCTTACAGGCGGCCTTGAGGGCATCGATGGAATCGACGTTCAACTGCTCGTAAAGCGCGCGGACTTTTTTGGGGCCGAGGCCCTGGATGCCAAAGAGGTCGAAGAGCCCCTGGGGGAACTCGGCGCGCAGGTTGCGGTGGAATTCGAGTTTGCCGGTGCTGGCGAGCTCATGGAGTTTTTCCTGCAGCGCTTTGCCGATTCCCTTGATGCCCTCCAGATTGTTCGCCGCCGCCATGGCAACGATTTCCCCCTGGAAATTGCGCACCGTTTCCGCGCCGGTGCGGTAGGCTCTGGTCTTGAAAGGATTCTCGCCCTTGATTTCTAACAGGAGTGCGATCTCGTCGAGGACCGCAGCGATTTCATCGCGTGAAATAGCCATACTTAAAAACCTGGTCGGAGAGTAATGCTTTGCGGGTTGTAGTGGTCCTTGGGGCTGAAAAGCCAACCCGGAGTAGGCGAGACCAGCTCATATCCTGTGAGCATAAACTCGGGGAGGATCTGGTTCGAGTTTACCTCGTAGACCTTTTGGCCCGTGTAGTAGCCGTGGATACGGTATTCAAAATTCTGGTCGAACCCATACCTTCTCCCTGGGGGGCCGGCCTCCGGCAGCCGGTCCGGGTTGAGTTTCCTGCTTTCGTTGAAGACAACAAGCTGCGCGGAGTTGGCGCTTTGCCGTGGCTTGCGAAGATACCCCCAGAAGCGGGTTTTCTCGACGTAGTAACGTCGACCGTAAAAGAAGTCGCCTGTAGGTTCGCTAGCGATTTTCGCGGCGCGTTCAGCCGTTGATGGGCCTCCCATGTTGGGTGGTCCGTAGGTTCCGCTGGATACGCCACCAGTGGAGCACGAGTTAAGTATCAGCGCAAATGCAGCTGAGAGAGAAAAGAAAAGGTATTTCCACATGGGCAATATCTTTGTGGAGAATGAGCCGCAGGTCAAGGCTACTATGGGGCTCCGTAAGAGGCATGCTCTTAGCTCTTCGAACTTCGTTATGAGGTCATGTTTACGCCGCTTGTGTAGGTCAACTGGAGTGCGGCAAGTAGGCACCACAAGACTCACGTATGACCAGGCGGGGTGCCAGCACCTGTTTACGGGAGGGTAATGTGACATCACCCAGGCGGTCGACCATTGCCCTGAATGCCGTCTGAGCGAGCTCTCGGCATGGTTGATGGATCGTAGTCAGTGGGGGAGAGACTAGGGAGGCTAACTTGACATCATCAAAGCCCACAACTCTGACATCCTGAGGTACCCGGATGTTGATCCGCTGTAATTCACACATCAGGTGTGCCGCCGTATGATCGTTCGCACAGATGAATGCATCGGGTCGTGTTAGTCCTGAAATGTCACGGATGAATTTCTTATCTTCGATCATCCCTATGCGAATCCAGTTTTTAGGTGTCTCGATTTGGTGTCTTGCATACGCCTCGCGTACTCCAGCTATCCGCGCCTCGACTGTGGGGGCGGAGTGTGGGCGGGTCAAAAAATGGATCGATGTGCACCCCAGTTTGAAGAGGTGCTCCGCCAGCATGTATCCGGCTGCAAAGTTATCGATGCCCACGAGGTCAAAGTCGCTCCGCATCGGGAAGCTGGTGAAATCACGATCCAGCAAAACAACAGGAATACCAGCGTCACGCAGCATCATCGCCACAGAGTGATTCACACGCTCTGAGCCTTCTACGATTTCGTAGGGTGCGAAGAAGACGCCCGCCACATTTCGCTCAATGAATTGTTTACAAAGACTCTCTATCTGATGTTGCCCGTTGGTTGAAACCTCCGGTTCCGAGCCGCCCCAGACTAATCCGTAATCATGCATGCGTGCGAGACTTGAAATCTCCCCTCCGATCACTTGGAAAATCTCGGTGTTTCCCAGATCAGGAATCAACAATGCCATCAAAGTGCTACGTATATTCACCTTAGTGCCTTCTTTGACGTAGGAGCCAGAACCAGCGCGCCTTACTACCATACCCTCGTCGCACAGGACTTTAAGCGCCTTGGCTACAGTGGGTCTTGAAACCTTGTATCTCTTCACCAGCTGAGCCTCACTAGGCATGCGCCCGTCATTGCCATAACGACCCTTTACAATTTCTTCACGTAGTGCGTGAGCTATTTCTGCATATCTAGGTAGTTGTTTTGGGCTGTTTTTCATTAGTTGAACGGTTTACAGGTTGGTAAAACCTGTAAAGACAGGAAAGTGTCATGCCTGTCAATTAAAAATTTACAAGTCATCGGGTGATTGGTAACTAAATCCCATGAATGAAATGCGCGCTTATGATGTATAAGGCTCATTCGTAACTTACATAACTTTATGAAACCCATTATCATAGGAATAGGAGAACTACTCTGGGACATTCTCCCTGCGGGTGCACGGATGGGTGGAGCGCCTGCCAATTTCGCTTGTCATACGAAGTCCCTTGGAGCCAAGGCTGCAGTTATCAGTCGCGTGGGAGCGGACGACGCAGGTCAACGCATCGTGAACGAGTTGGATGGAATGGGTATCATGACTGAAGGAGTCACAACCGATTCTCAAAACCCAACAGGTTCAGTCATGGTGACACTGGGGAATGACGGGCAACCCCAGTTTGAGATTTGCAGCAACGTTGCGTGGGACCATCTCTGTGTCACCCCGCAGCACCGCCAGTTGGTTAGCAATGCGAACGCTATTTGTTTTGGCAGTTTAGGCCAGCGCTCAGCTATTTCACGCAAGGCCATTCGCACACTAGTATCCGAAGCTCCGGAATCTTCGCTAAAAGTGTTCGATGTCAATTTGCGCGGTGATTTTTTCACAGAGAATATTCTTCATGAGTCGCTCAACCTCGCCAATGTATGCAAGCTAAGTGACGCAGAGCTCCCCGTCATCGCCGAGCTTCTGAAGCTAACGGGTGATGACGCTAGTGACCAACTCAATGAACTGCAGAGCCGCTACCAGCTTCGCCTGGTGGTTTATACACGCGGATCTGGAGGGAGTGTTCTAGGTAACGGTCATCGTTGGTGCGAGAGTCCCGCTCTTTCCACTGACGTGCGCGATACGATTGGGGCCGGCGATTCATTCACTGCGGCTACCGTCATGGGGGCTCTCCAAGGTTGGTCGTTAGAAACCATTTCGCAAAATGCCAATGAGGTGGCGGCCCACGTTTGCGCTCATCACGGAGCTATCCCTAACTTGCCAGCGTCCATCTGTGATCGCTTCTCGTGGACCAACTGGGACGGGTGCCTCGATTCCCCCGAGGGGGTCGAATGTCCGACATCCTTTGGCGTATGAAAATTTTCCCATCCCTCCCATATGATCTGGTAATGACCCAACTCCATATTTTCCTCCAGTAGAGAAAGCCCAACCCGCATAACTCAAACCCAACCCACAATAAAATGAAAACAAACCCAATTAACAAAAGCCTTCAAGGCCTTATCTCAAGCAGCGTCATCGCAGGCGCCATCATGGTTCCCGCCAGTCTATCCGCAGCACTTGTCTCACATTGGACGATGGACAATCCATCGCCATATACCAATGAAGTCAGCGGAGGTCCGAATATGGTAGTAGATGTAGCGACAAGAGCTCCGGCAACGTTTGATGCCAATGAAACACGCATGGAACTCGATTTTGGAGATCCCCGTAGCACCCGGATCAGCGCGTCTAGCACCAGCCTGGATATTGACACTTTTGCATTCTCCATGATTGTGGACCCCACAAAAATAGAGAACTATACCACATTGCTGCAGAAGGAAAGTGCCGCTGGAAACACCTTTGCCAATTACCAGCGTGTCGGCTGGCAAGTTCAGCACACCGAGAACGGTAATATCGAGTTCGTCGTCCGGGGCACGAATCCGGGAACCAAGGATTTTTATGGTTCCATCAGTGTCATGGGAGCCAGCAGCGGCATCCCGGTAGGTGATGACTATACCGATCCCGCGACTTACTTTCATATTGCCGGAGGATACAACAGCACTGACGGAAGTGCCTATCTGTATGTCACCCAGCTCGGCGGTACAATTACCAGTCTGACGGGATCTACCGCAACGTTTGATTCTGGCGCAGCGCAGGATACCAGTGCTCTTTCAGTGGGAAGCGCAAAGTCTGGTTCCGACTACGTTAGTTTCGGTGCCGGCTTCGATATAGCGGACGTCCAGATCTACGATGCTCTCCAGTCCGAGTCCGACCTCCTGTTCCTTGCCAACAATCCAGGTGTGGCCGTGCCAGAACCCGGAACCGCGATTCTGGGAGGGATGGGTTTACTCATCTTGTTCCGCCGTCGTCGTGCCTAAGGCTGACGTATTGCCATCCTTTCCCGCCACCTCACAACACCCCGCTATGAAAAGCATTTCTAGGACCCGGGGATTCACTTTGGTGGAGATCCTCGTGGTCATCGCTATTGTAATGGTGTTGGCTGCCCTCTCCTTCACCGTGGTGGGGAGGATGATGGCCAACGGTAGAACGACAAAGTCTTTGAATAACATGCGGCAAATATCCGGCTTCATCATGCTCTATGCCGTGGACAGTGGTGACCGGTTGCCCGCCTTGCGTGAATTCAATGACACCGACGATCCAAGCCAGCCCGTGAATTGGCACTGGAACCAGGAGGTCGCTTCGATGGAGTTTCCCGATGCGGATATGACAACCATCTCGGAGAACAAGGAGTGGTGGTGGAGGAATACACCCGTTGCCTTGAATCCTCAAATGAGCAAGGATGCCTTCGAGACCTATTACTCGGGTTATGCCATGAACCTGTCCATTTCCGAGCACCATTATACGCGATCCAGAGCCCGCGACTGGGAAATGATTCTGCGCAACCAGCCCCCGCTGACATCAGTCGCCGATCCAGCCAGGACCCCACTCCTGGTGCCACATTGGAATTGGCATACTGGGGACTTGCTCAGCGGGGATCAGCTGAACGACATCGGGCGCAGCCGTCCGTTTCTGAACAAAGGCAAACTGATCGTGTTATTTGTAGATGGTCATACCGAGATGATTAGTTTCGCCACCAAAGACAATGAGGAGCCGCTTGAAGTTTCCGAATATGCGGAAAAAGGCTATCATCAGATGCCTTGAAACTAACCGGAATATGGACATGACTTTATCAAAGATTCTTTTGTCACTGCTGTTGCTTGTTTCTTCCATACCGGCAGAGGAGGAGCGCCCCCTGTATCATTTTACAGCAGAGAAGAACTGGATCAACGACCCCAACGGCATGGTGTATTACGAGGGCGAGTACCACCTGTTCTACCAGTATAATCCATTGGGCGACAAGTGGGGGCACATGAGCTGGGGGCATGCCATGAGCACCGATCTCATTTCCTGGAGTCACCTGCCGCTGGCTATTCCCGAGACGGATGACGTCATGGCGTTTTCCGGCTCCGCTGTGGTGGACTGGCACAATACCAGCGACTTCGGCAAAGATGGCAAGCCGCCGTTGGTGGCCATTTACACAGGCCACCGTCAGGGCCGCCAGGACCAGCGACTCGCGTTCAGCAATGACCGCGGGCGTACATGGACTCAGTATGCCGGGAACCCGGTGCTTGATGTCAACAAGGCGGATTTCCGTGACCCCAAGGTATTCTGGCATGAGTCTTCCGAGCGCTGGATCATGGCATTAAGCCTGTCCACCGAGAAAAAGGTGTCGTTTTACGGATCCACCGATCTTAAAGGGTGGAAGCATCTGAGTGACTTCGGACCAGTCGGGGCGACCAATGGCATTTGGGAATGCCCGGATCTCTTCGAGCTCCCAGTGTCGAATATGCCCGGACAGAAACGCTGGGTTCTTCTCGTAAATATGAACCCGGGAGCCCCGGCCGGGGGCTCCGGGTGTCAGTATTTTGTGGGTGATTTCGATGGCAAACAATTCACTCTGGACGCCACTTACCCCCCGGATTTGGCATTACCCGATCCATCGAAGTTCCGGACCATCGCGGACTTTGAGGGGGGCGATTATGGATGCTGGAAAGTGGACGGCGAATCGTTCGACTTTGGGCCGGCGCACCCGACAGCAGGTTCGATCACGGGCTTCAAAGGAGCTGGCATTGCGAATAGTTTCGGTAAGTCCGATGCTTCACGCGGCACCCTGACCTCCCCGCGCTTTGTAATCCAGGACGACTGGTTGGCGTTTCGTATCGCAGGAGGCAACCACCCCGGTAAACTCGGCGTGCGGCTGAGGGTGGGCGGAGATGTTGTCCGCAGCGCCACTGGAAATAACAGTCCTAACATGGAAGAGAAGTCATGGGATCTCCGTGCCCTCCGCGGCAAGACTGCAACGCTGGAAATATTCGATGATTATGAGGGAAATGATTGGGGTCATATCCTTGTGGACGATATCCGTCTCGGCCGGGGAACCGCGCCTGCTGCACCGGCTCCGGCGCTGTGGGTGGATTATGGGGCGGACTGCTATGCGATTGTCACCTGGTCCGATATCCCGAAGTCGGACGGACGTCGGATAGGCATCGGTTGGATGAACAACTGGCTCTATGCGGAACAAACCCCCACTACCCCGTGGAGGGGGGCGATGACACTGCCTCGCGAGTTTGCTCTGCTGAAGACTTCCGAGGGCATCCGGCTCACCCAAAGGCCGGTTGCTGAAGTGAAGACGCTGACAAAGCCGAAGCCCCGTGTGTTTTCCGGAGGCACGCTACAGCAGGCGCAAGCATGGCTTGGGAGCCACGATGATCTGCCCCGGGAAATGAAGGTTTCCATCTCGCTCGCCAGGGTGAACGCAGAGACTCAAATCGCGCTGAAGATTGCAACGAAAGCCGATAATGAAACCGTTGTGGCTTATGAAAACGGTTACCTTGTCGTGGATCGCACGCACTCTGGCGATACTGATTTTCACCCTCTCTTTGCAGCGCGTCACGAGGCACCTTACCGCGTAACCGATGGTAAACTTTCCCTGGACCTGTATTTGGACAGGTCATCTTTGGAACTCTTCACTGGCGACGGAAGACGAGCTATTACCAATCTTATTTTTCCCGATGCCGGGACGCGGCAACTTCGTCTGGAAAGTAAAGACAAGGCTCTCAGGGTCGATCGCATCGTTCTCCAGCCACTTTCAAAAGGAAAATAAACAACCGCATGTATCGCTCCGTTTTTATCCTCTGTCTTGGAATGTCCGCATTGTTGCAGGCACAAAAGGAGAGATTATACAACGAGCTATATCGACCACAATTCCATTTCAGCCCATCCAAGGGCTGGCTCGGGGACCCAAACGGGTTGATCCGCCATGAGGGTCTATACCATCTGTTCTGGTGGGGACACGCTGTCTCTGATGACCTTGTTCATTGGCGGGAGCTGCCGTATCCGATGACTGGTGATGACGGCTCATTCAAGTATTTCAGTGGTTCAGTCGTAGTGGACCACCTGAACACAAGCGGCTTCGGCAACGGCGGGAAGCCTCCTATGGTCGCTCTCTACACCGCTCACAAGAAATCGGGCGATGACCAGCGTTTGTCGTATAGCAGGGATTATCGGACATTTCATTACTATCCTTCAAGTCCTGTCATCGCCGCGCGCGCTGAGAGTGAGCGCGATCCGGATGTTTTCTGGCATGAGTCCAGCCAAAGCTGGGTGATGGCAACATCCGTGCCCGAAAAACACCAAATCCGGATCCACACATCAAAAGACCTAAAGTCCTGGACACATCAAAGCACTTTCGGACCTCTGGGCGCGTGTTCTGAAAATTGGGAAGTTCCGAATCTCTTCCAACTCCCACTTCCGGAGGGTGGTCACAAGTGGGTGATGCTCTGCGGCATGGGTCCTAACAAAGTGCAGTATTTCACGGGGGACTTCGATGGAAAACAATTTTCCCCGGACAAGGAAACTCTCGCTTACCTAGCAGAAAAGGAACGGAAAAACCACAACAGGGAGCACGCCAAATGGATCGATTGGGGGCATGATTTCTATGCGCTTAGGGTGTTCAGGGATCTGGATGACAGCGGCAAGGTGAACTCATGGATCGGCTGGATGGGTAACTGGAAATATGCGAACGACCTGCCGAAGGACTGGGGGCGCGGTGAATTGTCGATTCCGCGCACCATTCGTCTCGTCAAGGGCTTGGAAGGTTACCAAATCCACCAATCGCCGCTGCCGGCTTTGAAAAAATTACGTGGCAAGCCGGTGGTCATTACCGCCACGGATAAACCGGGTGTCGTGTTTTCGCCCTCCAGAAATGTTTACGAGATAGAGACGCGATTTACCTTTCGCCCAGGTGCCCCGAGCTTTGGATTGGATCTGTGCGCGGGATCGAACCAAACCGTGAGGCTGGGCTACAACCCGGGAACCTCCCGTGTTTTTCTCGACCGCAGAAACTCGGGGAGAGTCGATTTCAACCCTCGTTTCCCGGTGATCGACGAAGCACCGGTCATACCGGGGCTGAGGGACATCAAATTCCACGTTTTTGTGGATCAGTCGTCGATTGAGGTCTTTGTTAACGACGGCGAGATTGTTCTAACATCACTTATTTTCCCGGAACCAGGTCACCGTGATGTGCGCTATTTTACGAGGGGGGGTAGCCGCCTTTCCAGTGCGCGCGCGTGGCAGTTGAAATCGATATGGGATGACACCCACCCGACTGCCGGAGCGAAGGAAAAATAAAAATCACCCGCGCGGTTCAACTCAATGCCGTCATGTTTCTTTTACAACAACCAACCAACATACGATGAACAAACTATTTTTCTGGTCTATCACCTCTGCTCTTGCCGGATTCCTCTTCGGCTTTGATACCGTTGTCATTTCAGGCGCGGAACAAAAAATCCAGAACGTCTGGGGTTTAAGTAGTGGCCTGCACGGGATCGCGATTGCCTCTGCGTTATATGGAACCGTCATTGGTGCCCTGATCGGCGGCTGGCCGACAGACCGTTTTGGCCGTAAGGGCACACTGCAGTGGATTGGCATACTGTATTTTGTATCTGCCGTCGGTTCTGCCTTGGCACCGGACGTCTATACTTTCACCATTGCGCGCTTTATCGGCGGGCTTGGAGTGGGTGTATCCACCATAGCGGCACCGCTCTATATTTCTGAAATCGCCCCAGCGGCGAAACGCGGTCGTCTGGCGGGCATGTTCCAGTTCAATATCGTGTTAGGCATCCTCATCGCTTTTTTGTCCAATGCCCTGATCAACGGACATGGGCACAATGACTGGCGCTGGATGTTGGGGGTCGAGGCCATCCCTGCGCTCATTTTCGCCATCATGTGTCTCTTGATTCCGGAAAGCCCGCGCTGGCTCATCGGTCGGCGTGGCAAACGTAAACAGGCGGTCGATATTTTGTTGGCTTCTGATCCTCAGGCGAGCCCAGATTCGGCGAACGCCATTGCGGATGAGATTGAGCGGCACTTCGGGAAAGCCTCCTCAGGCCCCCGTGGCCCGTTTTGGTGCAAACGCCTTCGTGTTCCCATTGTCCTCGCGTTCCTGATCGCATTTTTCAACCAACTCTCCGGGATCAACGCGATTTTGTATTTCTCGCCCCGCATTTTTCAAATGACGGGACTCGGCGAGAATGCCGCGCTCTTGCAGTCCGCCGGAATCGGCGTCACAAACCTCATCTTTACCTTTGTCGGGCTTTGGCTGATCGACCGCATGGGCAGGCGTTCCTTGTTGTATATAGGTTCTTTTGGATACATCCTTTCACTCGGTCTCGTGTCGTGGGCATTCTACACCCAGCACTACGCGATCATTCCGGTCTGCATATTCACCTTCATCGCCGCACACGCAGTGGGGCAGGGGGCCGTGATATGGGTATTTATCGCTGAGATTTTCCCCAACGAACAACGGGCCAGAGGGCAGTCACTGGGTAGTTCCACTCACTGGATTTTCGCAGCTTTGCTGACGACGTTTTTTCCAAGAATGGTAACGATGTTTTCTCCCGGTGCGGTGTTCCTCTTTTTCGCTGTCATGATGGTGCTCCAGTTGCTGTGGGTTATGCTGATGGTTCCAGAAACCAAGGGTGTTCCGCTCGAATCACTGGAAGAAAGACTGTTGAAGTGATCGTCCTGTCAAGCGGTGTTAAGCCGCATGAAAAGATTACAGTAGCCGATGCGGTTGCGTGTAATTCCATCAGCACTCTCTTGATTCCCCCGGTCGCGGCTACAGATCTTCGTAGGGCATGGTGAAGATTTTCTCGCCGTCGCGGAGGTCGCCGCGTTTGTAGCCGTGCATGAACCAGCGTTTGCGCTGCGCGGAGGTGCCGTGGGTAAAGAGGTCCGGCTGCACATGGCCCTGCGCCTGTTCCTGGAGTCGGTCGTCACCGATGGCTTCCGCGGCGTTCATCGCCTCCTCGATGTCGCCGTTTTCCAGAAACTTGAACTGCTCCTGCCCGTGGTGGGCGAACACACCGGAGAGGAAATCCGCGTGCAGTTCCAGGCGGACGGAGAGTTTGTTGTAGTCCGTCTTGGAAATCCGCCCCTGCTGGCTGTGGACCTTATCGGTGTATCCCAGGATTTTCTGGATGTGGTGCCCCACTTCGTGGGCGATGACATAGGCTTCGGCAAAGTCGCCCTTGGCACCGAATTTCTCTTTCATCTCGATGAAAAACGACGGGTCGATATAAATGGCTTCATTGGCGGGCATGTAGAACGGCCCCATCCTGGCATCGGCGATACCACCGGGTGTGGTGGTGCGTCCCTCGTAGATGATCATTTTTGAAGGACGGTACTTGATGCCTTCCGCAGCGAGCACCTTCTGCCAGATCTCCTCGTTATCGGCCAGCATGGTCGAGAGATACGCCTTCATTTCAGGATCGGGTGGCGGGCCGTCCTTTTGCACGACCTGGCTGCCGCCGCCGCTGGAGAATCCAAGCAAGGAGAGTGGGTTGATTTTAAAGAGGAAGCAGGCTGCGATGACACCGACGATCAGGAGCAGCTTGGTTTTACCGCTGCCGCGTTTGAAGAGGGCGAAGATAATGCTGCCCAGGGCACCGCCCCCGACGGGGCCACCACCACCCCTGACAGTGGTTCCTCGTCGATCTTCTACGTTCGTACTTTGTCTTCTACCTTTCCAGCGCATGTCAATTAGTGGGGTTAGTGGGATGATTTATCAGGCTTCCACCGCCTGCTGTCAAGGTTACGGATCGCGTGCCTGGTGCCATTGGTCACATGGGGACGGGATTTTGAGCTAATATGGCATTGTCAGAATGAGGTAAATAGGTATATTGCGCCTCCACTCAAGGGGGCTGTAGCTCAGTTGGTTAGAGCAGGGGACTCATAATCCCTTGGTCCAGGGTTCAAGTCCCTGCGGCCCTACTTTGTTTTATAGGGGGGCGCGGCGATTCCCGGCGGCGGAGGATATTTTGTTATGGCAATCTCGCCCCTACGGTTTTTTTGCGGCGCCTTTTCCGAACAGGCATATCATACACGCGGCTTGGGCTGCCTGTCTTCAAGCCAGGCCTCTCAGAAATCATGGATGGGGGCGCAGTAGTAGGTTGCGTGGTGCGGCGCGGGTCTCGGCAGGATAAAGAGAACTTTCCTTACCTTGCTGTCATGCCCCCACATCTGCTTGATGAACCGCTGCGGCTTGTCCCCTCGCTTTCTGATGGTGTAGAGTTTGGCGGGATAAAGGCCGTCCGTGCTAATGGGGTTTTTGATGATCTGAACCGTCCTGGGAAGCAGGTCGATTTTTTTGTCGCCGATCGTGCCGCCGATCCTGAGTCGAGACAAGTTCATCATATAAATACTACCAGGCCCGAAGGCATTGTTGCTGGCATTAATGGCCCTTATCTTGATGGGTAGCGTGGAATTATCCTTGTCCTCGGATACTAACAGAAGGATTTTTTCCCAGCGGCCCGGGATCAGGACGGATGGGGCATTTTGGGGCGGCTCGTCACCTTCCTTCGGGGGGGTTGCCAGGAAGCTCAGCCTGATTTTGCCTTTGGCGTTGGGGATTTGGATGGTATCGGAGAAGTTGTGGCGTGGCAGTTTGGTTTGCCCGATCCGTGTCGGGCCTGCATAGATATAGGCATTCCCGGGCGCATCCGGAGGTGCCTGATAATAGAGGACACGCACTGGTCGGTCGGCATAGAGAACCTCGGTCAAGAGGCAGAATAACACGACAAGGATGCAATGGCTGGCGCGCTGGTGCATAGATGGGTTGGCGGGGTATCTCAGGTGATTCAGGAAAGCGGGTGTCAGACCTCGTCGGAGGCCAGCCAGCGGAACTGGATGATTTCGAAGGCCCGCCCGAAGCGCCTGTTCACCGCGGAATTGAGGGTGGAGTCCGAGGGGAGTGTGTATTTGTTGTCGCCTCCTGATGCTGAACTATCGAGGTAATCGGCCTTTCGCTGGACCACCGCTTCGCACCATGCCCTGGCGAGAATCTTGTGGGTAACCGGGTCACGCGCATCGCCATAGGCGCGAATCGTGAAGGTGTCGTCGCGGGCGGTAAGGATTCCGCTGATAGGACGCAACACATCAGCCTGCCGCGTCCACCCTGGGAACCCATAGGCGGGGTTTCCCTCGGCGGCCTCGGGAAAGGGATAGCTGAGCGCCTCACCCAATAAATTATGGGTCGAGGCGGTGTCGGTGAAATTCCTTTGCAGGTCCTGGAAGGGGTTTTCACTGTTGTAGGATGAGGCCAAGCGCATGAGCGCGGATTCCACAGCACCTGCGAGCGCAAGATCCTTGTCGTATGCAAGCTGACGGTTGAAGAACTCGGAGAGCGATAGGAACGGGCCACGTTTTTTGATCTCCACCACAATTTCGCGGGCAAGTGCCGTTATTTGCTCGTCCGTGAAGCGTTTGTGCTGGGAAAGGATGGTTTGCGCAGCATTTCCTGCCGAGCCATCGGAGATGAGGGTAGTCCGGGGGAACGGGCTGCCATCGCCGTCCTCCAGGGTGGTGGATGGATTGGCCGTGCCCGGGGTCGAGTCGGCCAGAGTCAGGACACCCCCATTTTCGGCTGCTGAAGAGCCCGTTCCGAATGCCCGTTTCAGGATCATCGCCCAGGCAAGCTCGGAGGTGGAGTTGATATTGAACATGCCTTCCACCTCAAGCTCGGCCGCCACCTTCTGCCAGGCGTCTTTGTCGCCCAGGAAACCAGCGGCTGTCGTGGCTGCCTGGGAGGCGCTTACCGGGCTGGCGGGTTTGTAGTAGTGATGAGGAAGGTGTTTTTCGCCACTGAGGTGTTTTGCATACACCTCCTCGATCCCCCGCGCTTCGGACGACGACCATTCTTGCATTTCCGGAGTAAGCGAGGAGACAAACCAATCGTCCAGCATCAGGTGATTAAAGGCGTAGCTGTGGTCATGGCCGACAACCCTGCCACTCGTCTGGGAAACCCGGATTTTATCACTTTCTATAAAGGGGCTGGTGCGGCTGTTCCCCAGGGCGTTGAGTGTGTAGGGTGGCCAGTGATTGCACTTGTTGACATTGAAGTGCTGTAGATCACCAATCGAGACCAGGGGCCTTTTGGGAACCTCTAGCAGGATCAGGTTGGAAAGCCCGTCATTGGATTTAAAACCGCTTCCCACATACCCCTCGGGGTCCAGCATGATTCCGGAGGGCATGTTTGGGTCCGTGTAGTCATTGACGCGGTAGAGCAGAACGTTAAAGGGATAGGGATCAAACCGATCCAGCAACGGGGTGGCGTTCTGGTCCTCATCAGCCGTAACCATATAACCAACTGCCGGGTTCATGTTATGGATACCATTGACGATGATATTACTCATCTGGTCATTGACATCCCTGGCGTATCGCATGGTCATGGCTACTGTCAGAAATGGCTTTGGGTTGCTACTCAAGCTATGCAAGCTGTCTTTGACCCCTGTCAGAGTCAGGTTCTGCCCCAGCATCCGTTGGGCGTTGGTTAAATCGTCTAACAGGCAACTCTTATTCGCCGTATTGGGCGGTCTGGTGAGCCTGCTTGTGGCTCTCTTGAGTGTATAATATACCCCGGTGCCTTCCACATTGGGTCCATTATGAATTGCTACCAGCAATGCCTCTGTCGCCGATAGGGAATCGCTCCCCGCTGCGTTGGCAAGACCGGGGATATTGTACTGAACACCACCTGCTGGATTGCATCCAATGTCATATCGCAGCACATTGGTTTCGTTTTCCACGGTTTCACCACCCGACGGCGAGAAAACCCGCACTTCTCCGGGTAGCCATGTTGAGGACGGGGAACCGGTTGGTATGTATAAATTCTTCAACCCGATGGCCTCCAGGCTTTTCACCTTCTTCACATCATTCAGCTCAAAACGGATGCTGAATGGAGAGGCCATGGTGACATCCATATAGAAGTTCGCGCGCCAACTCATATCCAATGCGACATCGTAGGGGTTCCACATGGTGACCACCGGATTGACAACGACACAGGGCTGGTAGACATCGTCGCTGATCTTCTTGGCACTGAGTGAAAAGACGGTGTGAATACGAGCGACCACGGGCATGCGACGCACGGTATCGGTCATCTCCCACTGCTGGTTATCTTGTACGCGCTGATACTCCGTTGAATCCTCGATCACCGCCACTGCATTGCCAGAGCTTTTCAGTTGCTTGTATTGGGTTGCGAAGTCAGCCAAAGCCGCCCAGCTGACCGAGTTCTGGAAAGGTGATCTGGACCAGTTGCTCCAGGAGTAAATAAGTGGATTGGATGACGAGCTGCTGTTGTACTTACCCGACGTCCAAACTTTTCCGGGGCGTAAGGTAAACGATGGAAAATCCTCCGGGATGGAATCGAAGTTCTCGGCAAACAGGGAAAGATCACGCTTCCAACCACCATTGGCGACATTGGTCAGCAGGCCGCTCGAGTAGGCGGTCAAGTCGTGGAAATACTCCGACGGCATTGCCGTGTCATTTTTCCGCAGGAAATCCAGGGAGTGTCTGGTGATGGCCCGATCGGCATGGGTGGCGTCTGCAATGTTGAAAGCCGAGCCGCTTGGGCCGGGCGAGATTTGTATTTGTTCGGTGGCTGCGAATTTTCCCGCCGCCGCCACGGTCGGCTTCAGTCGAGCCTTGGTATTTTCCCCGGTAATCCACCACGCATAGGAGCCGCCATTCTCTACGGGTGTCGGTTGCAGGTGAACCTCGGAAGCTGAATTTGTCCCCAGGGTTCCGTCTGAAAGCAAGGCGACGGTGTTGGCACCCTGTTGCAGATGGGGGGGGGAGCTAGCCGCATTGTCAGCTTCCTCACCAGAGACCAGCCAGCCGAGAAACTTGCCTCCACCCGCGCCTGAATCATCGGCGTCCTGTAGCTTTGAGGCATAATCCGGCGCGACCGGGAGTCCGGAAGCCGGGTCGTGGTCCTCACCCTCCCATGAACGCCACACTCCGTAAGATGCTGGCGAGCCGTATCCTCCACCTCCACTAGCCAACACAGACGACGGTGCCGTGACTCGTGTGTCGGAACCTGCTAGAAGCTGTAGTCTGGACATGGCCATCATCAAGGAGAGCCGTGCGTTCGCTTGTGCGGTTTTCTGGTTTTTGTCAGCTTCCGTGCTTCGGATCGTCAGCGTGCTGAGACTCAACAGCGCCAAGGCGATCATCACGAGAAGCACCATGATGCTAATGGTCGCTATCAGTGCAAAACCCTTCCTTGCCCGGGTACACGCAAGAGCAGGGTTCGTTGGAACACGAACAGGAAACTCAGGTGATGGAGAAACGCCTATTTTCATGGGCCAGGCAAACCCGTAGATTGCATGATGCCATCACGGGTGTAGTTACAATATAGCATATCATGCCCCGGTTTTGGCAATCCCCTGAAAAGGGTATTTTTTTCTCGCCCCATCACGGCAATCAGGCCGTGCCTTATCGCGACAGGTAACCGGGCGCACGAGCAACCTACCGGTAAGTTGCTAACCCGCCCTCTCTGACCTGTCCGATAAGACCGTGTTTGTTAGTGAGGTGGGTTGGATCTTTATTTTTGATCATGGTTGGCCCCCGTCTGGATGCGTGTTTTCCCTGAAATATACCCTTTTCAGGGTATGGACAGCCTGTTTGGAAGTGGCTATGATACTGTGGAAAGTAGGGCGAAATGTCTGCAAGATTGAGTCATATAGAATCTAACGACGCTCGCATGCTGAAAAATATCATAAAATGAAAAAGAACATGAAAAAGACATTAGGATTCATCTGCGCCGCACTGTGCGCAAGTGCTGTTTCTACCCAAGCGGTCGTTCTGGCTGGTTGGGATTTCGGTAACTCTCTTACGTCTACCCAGGGGACCGACCCTGCGACGGGAGACCCGACGGTTCTCGCCAGCGGTGTCATCGTGACCAGTGCTCTTGACGGGGTGGGTGGGTTGAATAACTGGGTTCCGTTCGTTCATGATACCGCAACGATTGGCGACAACACGGGATTTGCAGCCAGCGGAACGGCCTTTGGCAGGACCGACTCAGGCAACTTCGGTCAAACCACGGAAGGTGCAACGGCAAATAGTCTTGCCAACGCCATTACTGCTAATGATTACGTGACATTCACGATCGCTGTGGATACGCCGGGGACGACTCTGAACATCAGTGACTTCTCGGTTGGCGGTGCTGTGGCATCCACCACTAACAACAGGCCTGCGGATACGTGGAACGTGCTAGCACAGGTGAACGGGGGGTCTACCTGGGTTGCAGCAAATGCTTTGTTGACGACGGATAAGGTGATCGGGGTTGTCCAAGGCCTGACGGCATTTGACGACATTCACATCGACCTTTCCGGAGATTCAACATTTCAGGGTATCACTTCGGTCGAGTTCCGCATCTACATGTGGGGCTCCAATGGGAATGGGACTACATCGCGCGGTCAAATTGACAACTTGGTTGTCGAAGGAACCGTAGCCATCCCCGAGCCATCCTCAGCCGCCCTGCTCGGACTCGGTGGCCTCGCCCTGATCCTGCGCCGGCGCAAGTAGCCTCATAACCAAATGCCCTATCGATGATTTACAAAAACCCTCCGGACCCTCCGGAGGGTTTTTACGGTCGAGGCGGGATAAGACCGTATAAGATATTTTCCCGGGAGCTAATCAGAATCCAAAATGAGCAAACAAACACTATCCCGGATTATTCTAACATCCGTTATTGCCTTGGCCGGGCAAGCCGTAGCTGCGGAATCATCAACACCCACAGAGCCAGCCAAAAAACCGAATGTCATTTTCATCCTCATGGATGACATGGGCTACAGCGATGTGAGTTGCTATGGTGCAACCAAGGTAAACACCCCTCACATTGACCGGATGGCGGCGGAGGGCATCAAGTTCATTGATTTTCACACCGGGGCGTCGATCTGCTCGCCGTCGCGTGCGGCATTTCTAACCGGTGCCTACCCTCAGCGTTGCGGCCTCTACATGGGCATTAACCAGAACAGGGAGGCGCATTGGTTTCTCGGATTGAACCCCGAAGAGATCACCATCGCAGAGCAGTTTAAGAAACAGGGCTACGTCACTGCCATGGTTGGCAAATGGCATCTCGGCAAGGAGGAAAAGTTTTCCTATTACCATCAGGGGTTTGACCACTACTACGGAGCTCCCGATAACATGGGACACAATTCGGAGTTTTTTGATGAGAAAAAAGTGATCTACACCAGCACTCCATTGGAAAAACTGACGGATCTCTACACCGCGCGCATGGTGAAGCACATCGAGGATTTCAAGGACAAGCCGTTCTTTATCTACTTTGCCCACAACTACCCGCACACGCCCTACAAAGCCGGGCCAAAGTTCAAAGGTTCGTCGAATGACGGCGTGCGCGGCGATATCATCCAGGAGGCCGACTGGGGGATCGGTGAAATGCTCAAGGCGCTGGAGAAAAACGGCATTCTGGAAAACACCCTGGTTATCTTCAGCTCGGACAATGGCCCAACCTCCGCCAAGTATTCCAGGCCCTACAGCGGCACCAAGTATGTTTCGTTAGAAGGCGGGCACCGGGTGCCGTTTATCCTCTATTGGAAAGGAAAAATCAAGCCTGCGGTGTCGGATGTTCCTGTGATCGCCATGGATCTGTTTCCAACATTGAGTGAAATCATCCATGCTCCGATGCCCACCGACCGCATCTACGACGGCGTCAGCCTGACAGCTCTCTTTTCCGGAGGCGAGATCTCCCGTTCGACCGAGAAGCCGTTTTATTACTACAACTGCGAAAACCTGCAGTGTGTCCGCGTCGGCGACTGGAAACTGCACCTGCCGCGCGAGAAAAAACAGTTTCCTTTCTGGTCGATGAACAAACAAAAGCCGATCCAAACGCCCCGACTCTACAACCTCGCAAAAGATGTCGCGGAACAGAACGATGTCGCGGCCCAGCATCCGGAGCGCGTTGCCGCAATGATGGAACTGGCGGAAAAAACCCGACCCAAACTCGGCGAATACATGCAGCGCGGCTCCGAACAGCGCCCGACCGGCTCTCTCTTCCCCGAGGTTCCTGTCGTCAGCAACCATGTCACCGACTGGCGCAAGCTGTCGGATAAGGAAAAAGGCCGTGCCAAAACAGAATTCAAGGGAGCGAAGAATTCTAACAAGAAAAAGAAACGTAATCAATCAAAATAACCTGTTCCCAATCATGAAGATCTTGCCTGAAAGCAATCGCGACGACAGCAACTCGCCGTTTTCCCTGACAAACGTATCCCGTCGGCGTTTTTTGGTGGCTGCAGGGTCATTTGCAGCCGGTCTAACGGCTGGGCCGCTGATGGCTGCGGGTAGTCGGGAGTCCTATGCCAAGGCCTTGAGGGCCGAACAGACACTGCGTGGTCACTGGCGTTTTGATGGCAATTTGGTCGATGTGCTGGGTAAATCAAATGCCAAGGCAAGTGGGGCGACCACCTTTGTTGATGGCGCAATCGATGGTAAAGCCATCAGCCTCGAACCCAATGCGTCCATCCTCGTTCCGGGTGCCGACAAGTTGAAAGGCCGCTCCACGACGCTCGAACTCTTTTTCAAGATCGATGCCAAACCCAAGGGCAACGACAATCCTGTGATCATTGCGCAAAGCAAAGGCAAGCAGGCACTTTACGTGATCGGTGTCAAAAACGACCTTTCAAAACTCCTCTATCAGAATGCCAATGGCATGGTGGTTACCGAGATCAATCTGCCGACGGATCAACCGGTCGAAGTAGGTCGCTGGTATCACTTTGCTCTAACAAGCTTTGACTTGGATGTGCGCGCCTACGTCGATGGCTACGAGTGTAATCTGGTGGGAGGTGCTTATGAATACACCCGTAAAGGGCCTAAAAAAACCACCATGACACTGGGCAGCACGACGGTTTCCAATGGCTGGGGGTCGACCAAGATTTCTCTCGACGAAGTCGCCTGCTTTGCACGTGGGCTAACAGCTCCGGAGATCCAGTCGCATCTCAAAGCTGCTGGCCCGGAGTGGCAGAAGAAGCTCAAGGTGGAAGGAGATATCGTGGCGGAGGTGAAAGCCAGGCGTGATGCAGTCCGGGAGGCCAAGGCCCGGGCAATTCTCAACGACCCTTTGTTGACTTCACACGGCAAGACGACCGTCTACGAGGGCGAGCGTCTCGGGGCGATCGATTTCATCGTCGGTGGCATCGGTGCCGGCGGAATCCAGTTCAACGGCAAGGCGGAACCCGCCATCTGGCAGATTGCCTGTAATTTCAACGAGGCGAAAATCGACAACAGCTTCCTCGCGATCCGCGCCCAAGCCGCCGGTGCCAAGCCTGTCGTCCGCGCCTTGCAAACCGAAGCGGTCGGGCCGTTCTCCGCAATGAAGTCGCTGAAGTTCGAAGGTGAATACCCGCTGGGCAAGTACCGTTTCGAAGAGCCCGCCCTACCGGTCGAGGTCGAACTCGAGGTCTTCAATCCGTTTATCCCGATGGATCTGAAAAACTCCGCGATCCCGTGTGCCATTTACACCGTGACGGCAAAAAACACATCGCCCGGCAAGGTCAAGGTCGACGTTTTCGCCGCACAGAAGAATGCGCTCGGGTTCGCCGAGGGCAAGGGTGACAATTTCGGAAAAAATCAGAACGAGATCGTGAAAAAAGGTGACGCGACACTGCTGCACATGACCCGTGCCGGTATCGATAACTCCGACATGGTCCTGATGACCCGGGCCGAGGGGGCAAGTGGCTCCGCAGAGTGGGATTCCGCCAAGTCCCTGCACGCCGCCGTTTCCTCCGGCGGTGTCTTGGATGGTCCCGCCAAGTCAAAGGTATCCGCCACCGGCCAGACGGTGAACGGCGCACTCTCGGCACCACTCGAACTCGCGCCCGGAGAAAGCAAATCCGTCACCTTCGTGCTCACCTGGTATTTCAAGGCGGGTAAACATGGCTCGGGCGGCAAACGCATCTCCCTTGAGGGCGAAGGGAAGGCGAAGGGGCCAGCCTGGTCGAGCTCCGGCCAGCAATACACCAACTGGTGGCCGAGCGCCCTAGGGGTTGCCGACTACATCCAGCAGAATCTCGAGAGCCTGACTGCACGCACGCGCCTATTCCACGACACCCTCTACGCGTCCACGCTGCCGGTTTGGTTACTCGATCGCATGAGTTCGCAACTGGCGGTCTTGCGTAGCCAGACTTGCTGGTGGAGTGCCGATGGATACTTTGGCGTCTGGGAAGGATGCAATGAAACCGCCGGTTGTTGTGGCGGGAATTGTGCGCACGTCTGGCACTACGCCCAGGCCCACGCCCGCTTGCTGCCGGAACTCGGCCGCAAGATGCGCGACCAGGACTACAGCATGCAGGTCAACGACGGCCTGATGCCTAACAGGCATGACGGCAGGGCGACCGCAGCCGACGGCCAGTTCGGGGGTATCCTGAACACCTATCGCGAGCACCTCTGCTCCGCCGACGACAGTTGGCTCAAGTCAAGATGGCCGATGGTGAAAAAGGCCATGAACTGGGGTATCTCGCATTACGATCCTAGTCGCGATGGCTACATGGAGACAGTCCAGCACAATACTCTGGATGGTGCCTTCGAGGGCTGTTCCTCATGGATCGGTACGCTCTATCTATCGGCTCTCGAAGCAGCTGCACGCATGGCCGATACCGTCGGCGACCAAAGATCCGCCACCGAATACCGCAAGATCCGCGAGTCAGGAAAAAAACTGCAAAACGAACGCCTCTGGAACGGTGAATACTACATCCAGAAGCCGGGGAAAAATCGCACCCAGGACTATCTCGATGGCTGTCACATCGACCAGATCCTCGGCGAGTGGTGGGCTGACCAGTTGGATATCGACCGCAACTACCCGGAGGAGCGTTCCCGCAAGGCGATGCAGTCGCTGCTGAAATACAACTTCCTGACCAACTTCATCGGCCACTCGCTTAAGCCGCGACAGTACTGCGAGGTCGAGGATGGTGGTATGAAAATGATCACCTGGCCGAAGAACCCGCAGCCGATCCCCGGCATGAAATACGGTGACGAGGTGATGACCGGTTTCGAGTATGGAGCCGCCGCCACCCTGATCCAGAACGGCATGCTTAAAGAAGGCCTGATGGTGATCAAGGTGATCTTCGACCGCTACAACGGCCGACTGCGCACCGAGGGGGTTTCCAAGGTGAAGAATGGCCCCTGGGGCTACTCCGGCAACCCGTTTGGCGATGACGAGTGTGGCAAATTCTACGGTCGCTCGCTCAGTGTCTGGTCGGCGCTGCTCGCGCTCCAGGGGTTCAGCTACGACGGCCCGGCAGGACGTATCGGTTTTCGCCCTGTTCTAACACCCGAGGCTCACGCCAGTTTCTTCACTGTGGCGGAAGGTTACGGCCTCTTCTCCCAGAAACGCAGCGCCAGCCAGCTGAACGCCTCCATCAAGATCGCTGAAGGCAAAGTTGCTTTGAAACAGGTGGTTCTATCAGCAGGCGATGGCAAACAAGCCAAGTCGGCCCAAGTGAAGCTGGCTGGCCAGGCTGTGATGGCAAAGCTCGACACCAACGGTGGCGACCTGCGCTTGAAGTTCCAGAGTCCCGTCGTAATCAAGGCCGATGAGGCACTCGATATTCAAATCCAACTTGCATAAATGAACCTGGGATTCAAACCAATTGCCGCGAGCGTCACGGTTGCTGTATGGGCAGCCAGTCTACTGTCCGCTGCCGAGGTCAAGCCACCTAACGTGGTGCTCATTTTTGCCGACGACCTGGGTTATGGGGACCTGGGTTGTTATGGCGCGACCAGGATCCAGACACCTAACATCGACAAACTCGCGGCTGAGGGGAAGAAGTTCACCGACGCCCATTCGGCCTCGGCGGTTTGCACGCCATCGCGTTATGGTTTGTTGACCGGGCGATATCCGTTTCGTGCCCGTGGGGGCGAGGGAATCTGGAATCCTACCGGCCTCGATACCGCCATGCTGATCGATACCGAAACACTGACCATTGCCGATGTTTTCAAGCGTCAAGGCTACGATACAGCCGCTTTTGGCAAATGGCATCTCGGTTTTAAAAAGGGAAAAAACGACTGGCAGGAGCCACTGCGCCCCGGGCCACAGGATCTGGGATTCGACTATTATTTCGGTATGCCCGTCGTCAACAGCGCACCACCCTACGCCTACGTCGAGAATGACCACTTTTACGGCAGCGATCCGGATGATCCGATCGTTGACGTCGGTCGGAAAGGCAAGGGCGCCCACCCGATGTCGAAGCTTCCCAAGGAGGCGGGCCACCGGACACCGAACCCCTACAAGGGACAAAACAAAGCACACGAACTGTTCGATGACTATGAGGTCGGCACCATGCTCACGCAGAAAGCCACCGGCTGGATTGATAGCCGTGCGGGAAAACCCTTCTTCGTCTACTTTGCCGCAACCCAGGTGCATCATCCGTTTACCCCGGCGAAGCGATTCCAGGGCACCAGCCAGGCCGGTCTCTACGGTGACTTCGCCCACGAGCTCGACTGGATTGTCGGTGAACTCAGGAAAAGCCTGCAAAAGGCGGGCGTTCTCGATAACACGCTTATTATTTTCACCAGCGACAACGGCGGTATGTTCAACACCGGCGGTAAGGCGGCGGCCAAGATGGGGCACAAGATCAATGGTGATTTGTTAGGCTCAAAGTTTGGCATCTGGGAGGGTGGCCACCGTGTGCCTTTCATCGCCTGGTGGCCCGGTAGGATCGAGTCGGGCAAGGTTTCCAAACAACTGCTCAATCATGTCGATTTAAAAGCCACTTTTGCCATGGTTGTGGGTCGGGAACTCAGTGCGGAAGAGCGACAAGACAGTATCAACATGCTGCCAGCCCTGGTAGGTGATCCGGCTCAGCCGTTGCGCACTGAAATGGTTGTGACACCTAACAAACCAACCCACATGGCGCTGCGTAAAGGGAAATGGATGTATATTCCGGCGAGAGGTGACGGAGGTTTTGCGGGGAACGTGGCAGCCACCAAGCTGGTCAAGTCGACCAACAGCGATATCGTACATGGAAAATTGAAAAAAGGCGCACCGCCGGCACAGCTTTATGATCTGGAAGCTGATGTCAACCAGGCGAAAAACCTCTACAACCAGTACCCTGAAGTGGTGCAGAAGATGGCTGCCGAGCTAAAGGCTTACCGAGCCCAACAGCAATAAACCCAAACGAGGATCAAGTTAGCGGTGCCATGAGAAGAGGTAGCAATTCAGATGAAGGCAATGATCCACGGAGCGCGGCTGATTGGAGCCGCAGACATTTTATCAGGGCCGGTGCGTTGGTCGGTGCAGGTCTAACATTTTCCAGGCTGCCTGCAATGGCGGGGCCGTTTTCGAATGCGGACGTCGCCAAGCATCTCGTCCCCGCCGACAAGAAGTTGAGTCCACAGTGGTTGGCTTCGTTGACGCAGCGCGGTGCGGCCGAAGTTTACCGTGGCGGGGAGCTCAGGTATGTCGGTATGCCCATCGGGGGGATCGGCTGCGGCCAGCTTTACCTTGGTGGCGACGGCAAACTCTGGCTCTGGGATATTTTCAAGAGCAACTACCATCGGGTTCCGAATCCGGGCAACAAGATCCTCGCCTTTCCCATGGGCGGGCACTATGCGGAACCGGTTGCGCAGGGTGAAAAATACAGCGCGCAAAATGGGGTCGATGTGACCCAGGGCTTTCTGCTTCGCACCAAGGCGGGCACCAAGACGCTGGATCGTCAGGGCTTTTCCGATGTGCAGTTCCGTGGCGAATATCCAGTCGGCAAGGTGAGTTATGCGGACGAGGCTTGTCCGGTCACGGTGCAGCTCCAAGCCTTTTCTCCATTCATTCCGCTCAATGCGAGGGATTCCGCGGTCCCGGCAACGGTGATGCGTTATACGGTGACGAATCCCTCAGCAGAATCCGTCGAGGTAGATCTCGGCGGATGGTTGCAGAACGCCACCTGTCCCTACTTGCCAAAAACGGCGAGGGGTAAACGCCGCAACAGCTATGTGCAATCGAAGTATCTAGCGAGCATGTCGGGCACCATCGAGGGGCCGGGGCTGGGGCAGAAACACGGATATGGCTCGATGACCTTGTCGCTGCTGCACAGCCCGAATGAGCAGGGTCTGAACATCAAAGCGGCCACCTCGCTCGATGGTGCCAGAGGCGCCGCCGCTTTTGTTGACCAGGCGGCGCCGACTGAGGAAGTCTCGTCGGCCACCAAAGCATTGCATGAGCCATTGGCAGGTGGATTGTTTGCCCATTTCATCCTCGCGCCCGGAGAGTCGAGGACGGTCGACTTTGCAATCACCTGGTTTTTTCCAGACTATGCCGAGGTTGACGCGACACCACTGAAAGGGAGTCGACAGGATTCACGCCATATCTTCCGTGGCAGGAAACGTTATTACAGCAATCACTTCAAATCGGCGCAGGAGGTTGCCGGGTATCTGGCCAGCGAAAACAAACGGTTACTCGAAGATACCCTGGCCTGGAACAAGACCTGGTACGACAGCACGCTGCCCTATTGGTTGCTCGACCGCAGCTTTATCGGACTCGACTGTATGGCCACGCAGACTTTCCACTACTTTGAAAATGGTCGTCCCTATGGTTGGGAGGGCGTGGAATGTTGCCCGGGCACCTGCACCCACGTCTGGTATTACGCCCAGGCTCTTGGACGCATCTTCCCGGAGGTCGAACGTGCCTTCCGTGAGAAGGTCGATTTCAAAGCCGGTATCGGGTTCGATCCCCAATCCGGTATGATCATGGATCGCGGAGAATTCCATCGGAAAGGTGGCAAAGAAGCGCTCGACGGGCAGGCCGGCAGTATCATGCGCGTCTACCGGGAACACCAGATGTCAGCCGACGACACCTTCCTGAAACGGCTGTGGCCAGACGTGAAACTGGCCACTGAGTTCCTCATCAGCAAGGATGCGGACGACAACGGCATGTGGGAGGGATCACAACCCCACACCCTCGACGCCGCCTGGCACGGCCCGATGGGTTGGTTGAGCAGTATTTATCTCGGAGCCTTGGCCGCCGCCGAAGCGATGGCCTCCGAAGTGGGCGATGACGCATTTGCAAAACGTTGCCGCACGCTGTTGGACCGTGGCTACAAGAATATCGTGGCCCAGGTGTTCGACGGTGAGTATTTCATCCACAAACCACCCAAGGGGAACAAAGGGCTGAACACAAACAAAGGCTGTCATATCGACCAGGTTATTGGCCAGGCCTGGGCCCACCAGGTTGGGTTGGGGCGTATCATTCCGAAACGGGAAACCGTTTCCGCGCTCAACAGCATTTGGAAGTATAACTTCGCACCGGATGCCGGGCAGTATGCAATCGACCACCGGGAAATTGAGGCCGCCTTCCGCTGGTATGCGATGCCGGGTGAAGCGGGCTTGCTGATGACAACCTGGCCGAAGGGTGGTGCCAAGGATGCCATCCCCGGAAATAAACTACGCTCCAAGGAAAACCCTAACCGCTTCACCAGTGTGGGCGGCTACTTCAACGAATGTATGAACGGCTTCGAGTATCAGGTCGCTGCCCACATGCTTTACGAAGGCGAACCGGATTCCGCTCTCGTCGAAAAGGGGCTTGCGATCACCAAGGCTGTGCATGAGCGCTACGGCGCGTCGAAACGCAACCCTTACAATGAGATCGAGTGTGGCGACCACTACGCCCGTTCAATGGCCGGCTATGGTATCTTTCTCGCTGCTTGCGGATATGCATATCATGGCCCCAAGGGATACCTCGCATTCGCCCCGCGCATTCATCCCGAAGACTTCAAGGCTCCGTTTACGGCGGCCGAAGGTTGGGGCAGCTTCTCGCAGAAGGTCGTGGGTGGCAAGCAGTCTGAAATGCTGGAACTGCGTCATGGCCAGTTGACCTTGAATAAACTGTCTTTTGTTAGGGTCGAAGGTTCACGCGCCAGCGGTGCCAAGGGCGAGGTCGATGGCAAGGCGATCGATGTTGGTTTTAAGGAGGTATCTGGACGCTATGTGCTGAGTTTTGCAAACGGGCTAAGCCTGAAGGCTGGCCAGAGTGTGAATATCGAATTCGTATAGCTATGCTGAAAATAGACATCTTCATTTCATCTAAATAGGAGCCCGCTATAATCATCGTAATGTTAGATATGAAATTCCCAACAAATCCAAATCGCGTGAAAACCATGAACCCCAGCCATACCAAGTCACTGATACTAGCCATCGCATCGATTTCTGCTGTCGGTCCCGCAGCAACAGCGATGACTCCGGAAGAAATGATGGGCTATTTGCCGAAGCATCTGGAGAAAATCTCACCATACTCCTGGGAAACTCCCCAGCGATGGCTCTACCTGAGAAAGAGGGGCAACTTCACGGACAAGGAAATCGATATCATTTGCAAGGCGTCCAAAGTCATCGGCGTGTCAGGGCCGCTGGACAAATTCAAGGCCAGGTATCCTAACAGGCTGTATGGCGTCGGATACATGAACCTGGAAAAAGACTACGACAGCAAGGGTCTGAAAAAAGGACACTTCAAGACGAACCCTGAGCACTATCTGTATCAGGCCGAGGGTAAACCGGTGGTCGGTGGTGATTGTCCTTATTATAACCTGCTGGATCCAGGTATGCGCCAATGGTGGATCGACGAGGCGGGAAAACAGATCCAAAGCGGCGCAAAGGGGCAGAGTTTCTTTATTGACGCCCTGGTCAAGGCACTCGATTGCGGCAGGCGGGGAGGCAAACACGTTGACCACGCAGGTAAGCTGGTATGGAAAGACTACCGGGGAAAAGGCCTCAAACCCTTGCTCGCCCAGTGCCGGGATGAGTATGCCGATGAGGTTGTCTTGACTGGAAATTTTCTGCGTGTGAACCGGCCCGGCGGAAACATGCCCTATGTGATGGACTATATCCACTGCGCCTACATTGAATCCTTTGAGCGCCCCGGTGGTGGTTATGTGGCGAATGCCCACAAGGGGATCAGTCTGATCCAACAAGCCGCCAAAGCCGGAAAAATGATCCGCTTATCGGTCAGTGCAAAGCGACCCACCCCGGTGAAGGAACTCACGCTGGCCCAGAAACAGGACAAGGCGCGTAAGGCGATGCCTGAATTCTGGAACAAGCTGCAACCCGAAGAACAGAATGAACTGGCGGAGATCTATGCCTATTTCGACTTCAAACTGGCCATGTTCCTGATCGCTGCGGGGGAACACTCGTATTTGAAGTACTCCGTGCAGCCGTTAGCTAACAATGCGGGAACGGAGTTGTTTAAAAACGTGCAGCCGTTCCCAGAATGGAGTATGCCATTGGGGCCACCTCAGGAAGATGGAAAAAGAAACGGTGACGTTTGGAGACGTAGGTTCAAACATGTCGAGGTTGTGCTCGATCTTGGGAAGGGGACGTGTGAATTTATCAAACAATAGCTCACGAAGGTCTTTAGGCTCTGTTAGTCCTGGGTATTTGCTCATGTAACAAGCAGACATATGAAATCGAACATCCATCAAAAATTGAAAGCTGGCTGGGTGCTGAGCCTGCTCATGTCACCCTGCATGATCCATGCCGCGGAGATTCATGTGGCGGTGAATGGCAGCGACTCGAATCCCGGATCGCTGGACGCCCCGTTCCTCACCATTGGCAAAGCCACCTCAGTCATGCAGTCCGGCGATCACTGCCTGATCCACGCCGGTATCTATCGTGAGACCATGGCTCCGAAGACGGATGATCTAACCTTCAGGCCGTATCAAAACGATCGGGTTGAAATCAATGGTTGTGATATCGTTGAGGACACGTGGAATGTGTATAGTGGGAGAATCATGACGATTCCCGCATCTGAAAAAGTGTGGCAGATCTTTGTCGATGGCAAACGCATGAAGGTGGCACGCTTCCCGGATATGGGTGAGGAGGAGACCTTGCTGGCCACCGACAAGAAAAATTACCTGCCGACGGAAATCCTGATGCCGCCGGCACCCGACCAGAGCATTGTGAAGTTTCCCGCAGTGAAGGATTTTCCGGAGAATCATTTCCAGGGCGGCATTTATTCGGGTATGCACGGACGCAATCCCTTTACATCCTGCACCGGCCTGATCCTGCCGTCCAAAGGCGATACACTGAACATCTTTGCATTCGGCCATCGCGCGTGGAACAAGCAGAACACCACCAGGATGGGCACTGGCAGGGGCTACATCATCAACAGTCTGGCCGCCCTTGATGCGCCCGAAGAGTGGTTCTGGAGTCCGGATAAAAAACGCCTCTATTTCCATCCGCCGAAAACAAGCACCACCGACAAGTCTACGATAGAGATCAGGCATCGTTTGTGGGGACTGGACCTGCGCGAGCGCAAACACATCGTTGTCGAGGGACTGCATTTCAAGGCGGCCTCGATCCGGATGGATGATGCGGTCGGCTGCGAGGTCCGCAAGTGTGTGGTTCTCTATCCGTCTCCCTGGACGGCGTTTACTGCGACCGATTACGGTGGTCGGGTCGACGCCTCGTGTGGTGTCTATGTTTCGGGTGAAAAAAACCGTCTGTGGCGCAACCGGATCGCGCACAGCTGGGGTGGGGGTGTGCGGATCGAGGGATCAGACAACATTCTCGAACAATGCCTTATTGAAGACATCGGCTGGCTGGGCCGGAGGACTGCTGGCGTGCAAGTATGGGGCAAGCGCAACCATGTGCTCAGGAATGTGATCCGCCGGGTTGGAAATTCCGGAATCGACGGCGGCCAGCGTGGGTTTGGTGTCGGCAGGTTCGGTAGGGAATCTGATATCCGGTTCAATCTGGTCATGGATATCGCTTATCTCGCGTCACACGATGTCGGTGGCTATTATGTGAACACCCAAGGGTATCCGGAACTGCTCAAGCAGGTGATCGCCTACAACACCTTCACCGGTTTCAAGGGGCAGGGCTTCGGAGTCCACGCCGCCGGATCGGTCTATTCGGATAACGGCACATCCGGTGTCATCGCCCACGACAACGTCAGTGAACTAAAGTTCCGCCGCCGTGGAGGAGTCGGGGTTGTTTACCGGAACAATTCTAAAGAGCAGAACAAATTGGCTCCAGCTCCGACGGAGGAGGGGGTTAATTTGCTGCTGACGGATAACACCCCATGCCCGCCGCTGGATGCAGGAAAGTTTTATGATCGGGAAGTTCCCAAAGTCGTGCTTGGCCCTGTCGATCCATCCAAGAAAAAATATCTAACGATTGATGATCGCAATGCCTATTCTTTGGACGAACTTAAGAAGATCTTCCCTCCACTGGATCGCGCAAAGTGGGAGCAGGAGAAAGCATCGCAGGCAAAGAAGCTGGAGGAAACTGAAAAGAAGCGTAAGCAAAGGGAGAAAAAACCCGAAAGAAAACCCAGAGACTAAACGGAAATAATATGAAAATCAAACTATGCCTTCTCGCCTTGCTGTTAACCACTGCGATCAGCTTCGCTGCAGAAAAACCGAACATTCTCCTCATCTGCGTGGATGATATGGGTTACGGTGACCTTGGCTGTTATGGCTCGGTCACAAAAACACCTAACATCGACAAGCTCGCTGCCGACGGCATGCGCTTTACCAATTACCTGTCGGCCAGCAATGTCTGCTCTCCTAGCCGTGCGGCGCTGTTGACCGGTCGCTATCCACAGCGTGCCGGATTGCCGGTTTGCCCGAATGGTAACCCGAGGGATGTCGATTGGAACCAACACGTCGGCCTGCCATTGAGCGAGATCACAATTGCCGAACTTCTCAAACCGCAGGGTTACGCGACGGCCGCGTTTGGAAAGTGGCATTTGGGCGAGCCGGAATGGTATGCCCCGCGCAAGCAGGGTTTTGATCAATACGTGGGCAGCCTGTATAATTTTCCGGTCGGTAAAGCCAACGTATGGCTGCACAACGAAGAGCCGCAGGGGATGATCATGTTTGCCCAGGCCCATCAGAAACTGACCGATGCGACGATTGCCTTCATGAAGGAACAACAGGCGGCAAAGAAACCGTTTTTCATCTACCTCGCGCACTATCTGGTGCACGGCCCCTGGTCGCCTAACAAAGAGTTTTGCACCGATGCCGAGTGGGTATCGTATAAAAAGAAGAAAGGTGGAATGAATCCCGCCGTGCTGCCTGCCATGGTGCGTGAACTGGACCACCATGTGGGGCTCGTTTTGGATGAACTGAAGGAATTGGGTATCGAAAAAGAGACGCTGGTCATTTTTGCCTCGGACAACGGGCCCTGGCTTCCGGCCGGCTCGGCAAAGCCGTTCTCCGAGGGGAAATACAGCACCATGGAGGGCGGGCACCGAGTGCCGGCGCTGGTCCGCTGGCCCGGGAACATCCCCGCAAAGCAGGTGAGTGGGGAGATGGTTGCGGCGCTGGATTTCCTGCCGACCATTGCTGCTGTCAGTGGAGCATCCTTACCTAAGGATCGAAAATACGACGGTTACAATCTCATGCCGCTCTTGAAGGGGGCTACCGACAAAAGCCCACGCACAGAATTTGCATACTACAATGGCTTGACGCTCGAAGCGGTTCGCCGTGGGCCATGGAAACTACACCTGCCACGCAATTCTGCGAACCTTGTCTATTGGGCGAAAAACAAAGGTGCCTATAAGAACCTCAACCATCCGGCGTTGAATAAACTAACAGATGATCCTGCTGAAAAGAATAACCTGTCGAAAGCCCATCCCGAACAAACCGATGCACTACAAAAAATGGCGGCAAAGACCCGCAAGGAGCTTGGCGACTGGAATCAGGACGGCACTGACCGCCCTGCGAATGCCTACCCAGGAAATCTGAATACACCCGACTGGAAGAAGAAGCGCGGCAAAAAACAACAATACTAACAAAACCTTATGATCACTATAGTCAACCCCATGAAATTTCTGTTTCTTGTACTCATGTTTGTTCCGGTGAGTCTCTCGGCCGACACCCAGAAGCCGAACTTCATCATCATCTTCACCGATGACCAGGGATACGCCGACCTGGGCTGTTTTGGTGGCAAGCACGTCTATACGCCAAACATCGATCAGATGGCGAAGGAAGGGGCCCGACTGACCAGTTTTTACGTTGCTGCTCCGCTCTGCACACCCTCGCGCGCGGCACTGATGACCGGCTGCTATCCGGCGCGCATCGATATGGATGTGCCGTCGTCGATTGCGGTCAAAATGAAGCATGTCCCTGCCGGTCGACGGTTTCCCGTCTGTCTGGCAGGGGATGGTCGGGGCCTGAACCCCAGGGAGCTGACGATTGCCGAGGTGGCTCAATCCGCAGGCTACAAGACGGGTATGTTCGGCAAGTGGCATCTGGGTGATCAGCCCGAGTTCTTGCCGACCCGTCAGGGTTTTGAGGAATACTTTGGTATTCCCTACAGCCATGACATTCATCCGAAGCATAAGAACCAGAGGATTTTCAAGTTTCCACCACTTCCATTGTTAGAAGGTGAGAAGGTTGTCGAGCTTGATCCGGATGCGGACTACTTGACCCGGCGTATCACCAAACGTGCGGTTGATTTCATCAAACGGCACAAAGACGAGAGATTTTTCCTCTACGTGGCACACCCGCTCCCGCATGGCCCACTTGCGGCGTCGCCTGAAATGAAAAAGGAATACGCCGAGCAACTCAAGGTCAATGGCGCTGGTAAGCCAGGTATTTTTTCAACAGCCATCTATGAGATCGACTGGTCGGTTGGTGAGATCCTCAAGACATTGAAGGAGCAGGGGATCGATGAAAACACCATTGTGCTCTTTACATCGGACAATGGTCCAGCCAAAGGTTCCGCCAATCCCTTGAGTGGAAAAAAAGGTAGCACCTTGGAGGGGGGGCAACGTGTGCCCACAGTAATCCGCTGGCCGAAGGGAATTCCCGCAGGTGTCGAAAATCACAAACTGCTCACGGCGATGGATGTGCTGCCCACATTTGCCAAGCTCAGTGGTGCCAAGTTGCCGGATGATCTCGTGATTGATGGCAAGGACATGATGCCGGCACTAGTAAAAGGAGCCGACAGCCCGCATGAGTATTTCTTTTATGCCCATTGGGGGGTGCTTGAGGGGGTGCGCTGGAAGTCGTGGAAACTCCGTATCGTCGACGGCAAGGAGGCGCTCTATCATTTGGATGAAGATATTTCCGAAAAGAACAACGTTGCCGCCCAACACCCTGAAGTCGTCCAGCAGTTGAAAGCAGCGATGCAAGGATTTGAAAAAGACATGAAAGCCAAGGTCCGGCCTGCGGGCTCAGTCGAGAATCCGGTACCTCTGGGTAAGCAATAGAGATCGAGACGACCGCCTGTTTTCCAAACTGGGCGCCGTTGCAACAACATCACCATCGTAAACCACCGTGAAATCATTTTTTAGAATAAGGGTTTTTGTCATCATAAGTCTGTTATCTCCGTTGACCGCCCAAGCCGCATCGGAACTCTGTTTTGATGGCTCCGGTCGGGTCTCGGCGCTGGTGTTGGGCGGGGAGCATCTGCTGCCATCGAAATCGTCATCCGGGTTCTATCTTCACAATGTGCGAGGTGGGAAAAATGCCGATGTGCACCTGAGTGAGGTTGAGACGACGGGAAACAAGATCAAGGTGTCGCATCCCCGCGGCTCACCAAGTTTTCTTTTCCAGGTTGATACCTATCCCAAGCATGTGGCGATCCATTTGCTGGAGGCCCGGGGTATCGGGAACGGCCGGGATCACAGCCTGGGTTTGGTAATCGATGCCAAGCAGATCGCTGCGTACACGCTCAATGATTTAATGACCGTCGATACCGGTGGTCGTAGAAAAAAGAAGCTGGAACTCCAATGGCCCTACCTCTGGGGTCGGCCCCGGCCCGACGGGACACGTGGCAGTGTGGTGCTTTACGATGATACGCTGCGGGGGGGCGCCCGTGATGCGGTGCTGGCGGAGATCTGGTCGGCCCAGAGCCAGGCCGGCCACATGGTGCGCCCGGCAGGCCGGAAGACCTGGACCGAAGCCGATGTGATGGCATGGGTCGATCAGTGGGTGAAAAAGTTTTCGACCATCGCCAAGGTAAGTGTCGCGGCAGAAAACCTGGAAGACCTCTACGCAATGACCGAGGCCTATGTCATTCCCAGCGGAGCCAATCGTGTGTATATGTTTACCAAGGACTGGAGGGTCGGTGGACAAAGCATGGTTGCGGTGGACCCCCGTGTTTTTCCAAACGGGAAAGCCGATCTGCGCGCTTACAGTGATTACCTGGCGGCCCGTGGCATCCATTTACAACTCAAAAGCCTCAGCCCCCAGATTGATAAGTACTACAAAAAATACATTTCACCCACTGTTGTGGATAAGCGGATCATGTGCTGGGCCTCCGGCAAGTTGGTGGAGGCGATTGATCCTGACGCCACGACGGTACGGTTTCGTGTCGAAAAGGAATACCTCGATAAGAGGGATGAGGTATTCATGCGGGTTGGCAACGAGATCATCCGGGCGAAAAAAACCACCTATGGGAAAGATGGTGTGTGGGTTCTGGAAAAATGCTCGCGCGGATACGGTGGCAGCACCGCGAAGGCACACCAAGCCGGCGCCGAAATGGCTGGATGTGTCGAGGTCAATGGCTCGTTTAATTTCGAGGACGATTTTGGCCAACCCGACAGTCTGGCCGAGGAAATTTGCGGCGAATACGGTGACTTCCTTAACGAGATGAATGTCGGGCATCTTCACTTTGACGGCACCGGCAGGATGGGGCAATACCCGTGGTATGTCCGTGATTTCACCGACTACGTTTACAGTCGGGTGGACCAGCCCGTTACCGGCAGCAGGGTGGGTGGAAACTTGCCGGCCAATTTTGAGCACCAGTTCAGTGCCGCCCGGGCGATCAGCGGGGCTATCGGGTATCGCGATATCCGGGTCGGGCCACGGCTCCATCAAAAAGGCCGTAAACACACCGAGTATGCTGTTAGTATGTTGGATCTGCATTTTGATGTGATGGATGGGATCACCATGGGAAGTCGGCGGGCATCGTTGTTGGGAGGACAAAGCGGTGCCAGCCTGAGCCTGGATACACTGAAGAGCTACGGCCTGACCGGTCATGCGTTTCAGCTTTTCAAACACTGGGTCGAACTGGCCCCGGTGTTTGACGATGCGGATGCGGAGTTTGTCGCCGGTTTTTTGACTAAAAACGGTCACCATTACCAGGGTGAGGATGTCCTGGTGCTTGGCAAGAACGCCGATGGTCAATTCATCTACACGCCGCACCGGGTCATGGGGCGCACTACGGGAAAAGACGCCCCGTTCTCCATTGACCAGGAGTGGGGTGCGGTGCCCCGTTTCCAGCACATTCGGACTGGAGCCAGTATGGAGCTGCTGAACCCCAATGAGGCGCAGGAGCCGCAGGTGGTGATCCATGTCATGGAGGGCGCCGGCGCTTTGAAAGATCCACTTATCAAGGTGGACGGCGGCGAGCTGGCCGTCAAGGGGATCATCGAACCCAACGAATACATGAAATTCGAGGGGGGCGGTGCGGCGACTGTCTATGACAAGAATTGGAACAAGCTGCGCAGCCTGCCGGTAGTCACCAAGGCATTCATTTTCAAAAAGGGGAGCAACTCGGTTACAACAACAACCGCCGCCGGCTCAAACACGCCGGATCTGAGAGTGCAGTATATCACCCTCGGACCCGTGTATGTCCTGGCAACCAACAAACATCTGAAAAGACCCAATCGATGACTCCAGATTATTAGAACACACTCATCAAGCATGAAAACAACCGCCATCATCATCTTCACCGCCCTGCTTGCGACGGCATGTGCCTTTGCCCAGGGAAAGCCGAACTTCATCATCATCTTCACCGATGACCAGGGGTATCAAGACCTCGGCTGTTATGGCTCGCCGGATATCAAGACACCGCGTATCGACCGGATGGCGAAAGAGGGGATGCGCTTTACCGGTTTTTATGCGCAGACGGTTTGCGGCCCTTCACGTGGTGCTTTGATGACCGGCTGTTATCCGCTTCGTTTCGCCCGTCAGGCCGACCCGGATTCGATTCACCCGGAGTTGCACACAGAGGAGATCACGATTGCCGAGGTGTTGAAAAAGCAGGGGTATGCAACGGCCGCCTTTGGCAAGTGGGATCTGGCCGGACATCATCCGTCCCATTACAAGAAGGAGTTGCTCCCGACTTACCAGGGATTTGATACGTTTTTCGGCACGCCGAGTAGCAATGACAGTATGGTGACCCTCATTCGAGGCACGGAACTGATCGATCAACAGGCGGACATGGCGACCCTGACAAAACGCTACACCGACGAGGCGCTGGCATTTGTTGAAAAGAACAAAGGCAGTCCGTTCTTTGTCTATCTGGCGCACTCCATGCCGCATACCAAGCTGGCCGCTTCCAAGGATTTCAAAGGCAAGTCGAAAGGGGGACTCTACGGTGATGTGATCGAGGAGCTCGACTACAACGTCGGCCGTGTACTTGACAAGGTGAAGGAGCTCGGCCTCGACGAGAACACCTACATCATCTTCACCAGCGACAATGGACCATGGTGGATACGGAAAGATCACGGCGGTCATGCCGATCCGTTACGCGGCGCAAAAACCTCCTGCTGGGAAGGCGGCCTGCGTGTGCCCTGTATCATCCGTGCACCCGGCAAGGTGCCTGCGGGAGCTGAAACCGATGCGATTGCAGCTACCATCGATCTGATGCCGACCCTTGCCAAGCTGGCGGGAACTACCGCTCCGACAGATCGTGTGATTGATGGTGTCGATATTTCAAAATTGATTCGCGGTGAGGTGAAAACCCTCAAGCGCAGCTACTTTTACTACCAGCACGACTGCTTGCGTGCCGTGCGCTCAGGAAATTGGAAGCTGATGCTGCCGCACACCGAACCGGTCCAGGGAAGCATCGCTACAAAGTGGAGAAACCACATCAAGAAAACCGATGCCATCCGAATCCAATCTCCCCGCCTGTATCATCTCGATAGGGATATCTCAGAAGCGCACGATGTGTCGGGCGAAAACCCGGAGATTGTCGCCGAGTTGATGAAGCTGGCGGAGAAGGCGAAAAAAGACATTGGCGACCACGATCAGTTCGGTGCCAACGCCCGCACCTTCGGTGCAAAACGCCGCACCCTTTCCAGCGAAGCCCAGGCTGTTCCGCCTCAAAAGAAAAAGCGTGTGAAGAATAAGAAAAACGCGAAGCCCCAATAATCCTGGAATCCGCATGTGGCGGCGGTTGATAACCGCCAAGACCTATAGAAGCATTGACCAGGCGGTTGCAAACCGCCGTCACAGTTAGCAGGGCACTCTCACCCAAGGGTGAGTGGAAACAGATGGCAGATACATGTAAAGTTTACCGGTAAAAAGGAAAAGGTAAGTAATGCCATCGAACTGAAATGAGTGTGGGTTTAGCATGCGTTGCTGGTATACTGGAATGCTGGTTGGATTATTTTCGGGGGAATATGCCGGTCTTAAATGCTTTGGCAACGGCCGACGGAGCATTTTGAACGTTCAGTTTTTTATAGATATGACCCACGTGGAAATCCACGGTTTTAGGGCTGATCTTCAAACCTTCGGCGATCTGCTTCTGGGGTAAGCCGTCGGCTAACAGGGTAAGGATCTCTGTTTCGCGCGGCGATAAGAGGGATTCCTCGTTGTTTGTTGGCACGTAGGCTCTTTGGTTGTCGAGCAGGTAGCGCGCCATGACGGGATCGAGCGAGGCACCGCCGGTCATCACCGTCCGGATTCCCGCCGTGATTTGATCCAAGGAGGATTCTTTTAAGAGGTAACCGACTGCGCCGGAGCTGATCGCAGCCAGGATATCGGCCTCCTGTTCGGATTCAGTGAGGACAATGATTTCAGTGTTAGGCGAGCAGCCCTTGATGTGAGGGATGGCATCCAGACCTGAGATTCCCGGTAGGTTCAAGTCGAGTAGAACAATGTCAGGTTGCTCGTTTGCGGGAAGCTGGCGCAAGTATCTTATGGCGGCGTCGGCGGTGTTGAACTGGTCAATGACCTTGATTCCCGGTTCATCACTTAGTCCGAATGTGATGACTTCCTGGTAGGCCGGGCTGTCCTCGACGAGGATAATACGAATAGGCTGCATGATCGTTGTTGGGGGGGATAATTGGCAGTAAGTTGGTCTTGGCCCGCTTTAGATTATAAGGTTAGAATGATGCGGGTTCCACCAGTTTCGGGAGTTTCGACGATGACATGGGCCCGGAGCAGGCGCGCCCGCCGTTTCAGCGAGGGGGGGACTTTCTTGATGCCCAGGCCGTTGTCGGAAACTGTCAGGGATATTTCTGTTTGTGTAGCGATCAATCGGGTGCTGCATGACGTGGCCTCCGCATGACGGGCAATGTTGATCAGGCACTCCTGGTAGAAAAGAAAGAGGTCATTGCGTTTGCGTCTGGAAAGCTGTTGCAGCAAGGTTTCCCCTTCGACGCTTATCTCGTGACTGGTGTCGGATAGCAGGCGCTCGGCTGAAAACTTCATCTCCTTGACCAGATCCTCGCAGAGAGAGTCCGACTGCAGCATGTTCGCGCAGTGGCGTGCTGCGATGCGGCTACGCTTGGACACTTGTTGCATCCGGTCGACCACCTCGTTGAGTTTGCCCGGTGATTGGATGTGTTTTTTTGCCATGTCGCCTAACAGGACAATGGCGTGAAGATTGGCTGAGAGTTCATCGTGCAGGTTGGCGGCGACTCGTTCGCGCACTTTGAGCACGGCGCGCAAGCGCAGCATCCGGTCGATGAGAATGACGAAGACGATTCCCGCCGCCAGCAATGCCACCAGCCAGGACATGCGTCTCAGGTTTGCCTTTTGCTTGGCGTATTTCAGGTTCAATGCGCTGGCGACCTGTGGCTGTTGGATTTCAAGGTCATGGCGTCTGGCCAGCTGCCCCATCCACTCGCGGATGGGTAGGATACGCCCGAAATGGTTTCGTCCATCGGTCAGCAGTTCATTTCCAGCGCGCCCGTAGCTTGTTCTCCTGGGGAAATGAACCGGTCGCCCCCGGGCCACATTGAGTCCGTCCGCAAGCACCTCAATCTCATCCAGGCTGATGATGCGCCGTGTTTGTTTGGCATCGAGTGACCACCCGCCCTTGGGCACCGTGAGCCTGACGTAGCGGCATTCGGTTTTCAGAAACCGCTGTTCCAGAATATTGCCCGCCTGATACACCGAATCGCGCCGATACTCCAGCAGTGTTACGGCATCGGAAAAATCCGCCCGCTTAGCTCCCTTGACCGTGAATTGTCGTGGCATGCCGAAGTCGGAGGAATTGATTTGGGGCACGTATTCATCAATGAGCGCACTATGGAATCGGATGCCATCAATCGGTTGGTTGTTTCCAAGATCAACCGTCAAGGTGAATGGGACATCGCGGTTGGATGAGGTCACGAAGGCATTGCCCATTTCCTCCGTGGCGGCATCCATGAGAAAGGGCGTCAACCCATCCACGAGGGCTTTCTTGTAAATGGCGGCTTCTCCCCAGCCGCCTACGTTCGATGAAACCCGCACCGGTTGATGCAGGGCGACATTGTGCTGTCCGGAAAAGAGCATGATTTCCGATAGTTTGAAAATACGATTCCCGTTTCTGCTGTGGGCTGAGAGCTGGGTGGCTACGATGCGCACCCAGGACGCGCTTGTCGGGGGCACATCTATCACCAGCGGTGCGATGCGTGGCAGGAACGGGTCGCCTGGCCCCATTTCGGCGATCACACGCCCCCCGGTGTCACCATCAGCCCCGGCGATGATCTTGAATGCCGTGGGGAAACCGTCCGCCTGTGGCCCTTTTCCCGCATCGATCCAGAGAACGGGAACCAGAACGATCTGGTCAAACTGGCGGCTCTCTGAAAAGCGGATTTCCGCCCACTCAGGACGCCTTGGGTTCTTCTGTATTTCTGAGAACCATCCGATATTTCCGACCCCACTGCGCAGCGTGAAACGGGCCAGCCCATCGAGCTCGGTTTCAATTTTCTCCAGCCGGTCTTCCAGATCATCCGTGCTTGCCTGTGACAGGTCATTTTCTGCCATACAAAGACCCGGGAGCAGGCTTAGCAGCAGCAATATGGAGAACCGGGGCATCGCTGGACGGAAGGCTATCATGCTGCCAGGCTCATGTCCATGGGGTAGAAAAAAAAGCGGGCATTCCCCACAAGCCGGGAGGCACCTAGGAAAACACCTAGCTTACAAGTATCGCAGAATAGTGCATATTCCCCTTTCAAGATTACAATTCTTGCCAATCATTTACAGCCGTGATCCAAATTGGTGGGGGTGTGTTGCGTATTATACAGAAATAAACCAAATATAGAAACACAATGAAGAAAACACTACTGCTCACTGCGACGGCACTTGCGGCGCTAGTTGCTACGTCAAACGCCGCCGTGCTTTCCGTAAACACTGACGGAACGTACTTTGATAATAGCGGAGACAACGTCAACGCTACCGTTGTCCGGGCTGGCTGGAATTCCAGTACTACAATCGAGTTCGTTGGCCTGATGACATTTGATCTTAGCTCATACAGTGTCGCTCAACTCCAGGCTTCCACCTTTTCACTCGGCTTCAACCTGGGTGCTCAAGACAACAATCCGGTACTTAATAATTTGACCATCGAATACATTGGCACGGTTGCCGACGCCACATTGGATGGAACAGCGACAGGTTTGGCGAATGGGGCCGCGTGGGCCGGAGCCGCCACCGTTACCACCGTCTACAGCGGCGCCGAATCAACCGGTCCTAATAAATCCTATAACGCCAATGCGATCGCCAGTGATAGCTTCACGAATCAGTATGCTGTGTTTCGCTTTACGAAATCAAAACAGGCTAACCAGTGGGATATTCCCGATGGCACCGCAACGCTAACGGTGACCGCCGTCCCCGAGCCAGCCACCACAGCCCTGCTCGGCCTCGGCGGTCTTGCCCTGGTCCTGCGCCGCCGCAGGTAAACGATTCTTTGTTCACATACGCAAACGCCTTCAGCCTTCCACGGTTGGAGGCGTTTTCTGTCGAGTGAGTGAAGGTTCGGTCGGAACGGTGTGCAGGGGTATATGAAAAATACCCTTTTTAGGGGATATGCAAACATGTCTTGAGTAGTGTATGTTGCGGTTGAACGTCGCTAATGTGCGATGCTTAACAAGAAGAAAGCAAACATACTATGAAAACAAAGAACATACTTACAGGGTTAGCACTTGCCGCTGGGCTGACTGGGGCAGCTGGTGCTGCAATAGTTGCGGGTGATGTCATCGCAATCAACTTCGGGACCACGGCGACAGGAAACAATGCGTTCACAACTGTGGATACAGCTGATACTGCGACCACAGCATTCTCTGGGCACGCACTCAACGGCGGTGTGCTGCGTAATACACTTGGTGCCAACATCACTGGTGTCGATTTCAGTATTACCAACATGACTGGCGACAATGCCGGTGAGGCAGCATCTGCTGCTGAGACACAATGGATTTCCAATGATTCTGGCGGCACTGGTCGTATCACGGACGGAGATGCAGTTATCGATGGATCGGGTGATCGTGCTTATGCCACTCTGACTTTCACTGGGTTGGACAATGCTTTGACCTATGATTTTTCAGCGGTCCATTCAAACAATGATAATTTTTCCGCTCTCTGGCAAGAGGTGGGGAATGTTTCGAATACCCAAGGCCCCAATTTGGCATCAATCTCATTTACTGGTCTCAGCACCGATGGCAGTGGAAAGATCTCATTCTACATGATTCGCCGGAATAACATCGATGGTAGTCATGTCGCTGTGGATAATATTACTCTGACAGCGGTCCCCGAGCCATCGACCACAGCCCTCCTCGGCCTCGGCGGTCTGGCGCTGATCCTGCGTCGCAGGAAGTAGGCTGATCAAGCGCTCATTCCGACAACGGAAAACAAAAAACCTTCGGGCGGGAAACGAGTTGGCTCGTTTCCCGCTTTCGCATTGACACAATTTTTCAATCATCCCGAACCGCATTTATGCTGTGCAGCTACTGTAGTCCTTCAAAGGTATCAACAACCATCATCCAGGAAAAATGAACCGAACCTCTTGTTTTTTGTTGCTGCTGGCATCGGCTATTCCGTCCGCCCGGGCGGCCATCATTCCCGGTCAAACCATCGGCATCGATTTCGGTACGACCGCACCCGTCCCCAGCGCGAACTTCAATGCCTACACCGATGTGGTGATCGCGAACGGAGCCACCGAATCGTTTTCCGGAACCCTGGTCGACACAGCGGGTGGCTCGGTGACAGGCGTGGGCTTCAGTGTTACCAACAGGTCCGGCCAGGATACGGGTCGGGCGACAGGAAACAACGGCTCCCAGGGGGCTGGTCTGATGACCGACAGCACCATCTACAGCGACTGGATCATCTCGAACGATGCCGACGGTGCGCGCCTCACTGGTGGTGATACCGTGATTGATGGTTCGGGTGACAGGGGCCACCTCGTTCTTACCTTCACCGGGCTGGATGACAGCCTGAGCTACAATCTCACCGGCGGTTTCGACAATAACAACGCCAACTTCAATGCAATCTGGCAGGCGGACGGGCAAACCTTCACCACGGACGCCAGCGGGGTCGGTTACGGCACGCTGTCCGGACTCAATACCGACGGGAGTGGTAATCTGGTGATTCATGTGATTCGGCCGGGTAATACCAATGGTCAGCACGTTACGGTGGCGGGCCTGACGCTGGAGGCGGTTGCGGCCACGGCGCCGGCCATCGCATTGGGGGATGTGATCCGGGTTGATTTCGGAACGACCACTCCGAATGGCAACTACAACGTCATCCACGGCAGCCAGCTCAGCATCACGGATCTGGTGCGTTTTTCGGATGGTGCTGCTGTCGATGTGGATCTAACGGTGACGGCCACCACTCCCTTTGACAACGGCGGCAATGTCGCGTCGACAGCTGGGCTGAGCCATATCGATGCAAGCGATGCGGATGTCTATGCGGACGGCTTGCTCAGCACAGGCGGAGACAACGGCGCGGGTAACGACACGATTACGCTGACCTTCACCGGTCTGGACGACAGCCTGTATTATGACCTGTCGGGAGGGATTGCCCGCAGCTCGAATGGCAGCAACTTCTCAACGACCTGGACATCCTCCAGTGGCGAGTCCCAGGTCGCCGACGGCACCGCCGCTGGTGGTTATATCGATTTAAAAAGCCTCACGTCGAGCGGCGGGACCCTGACGGTGACCCTCACCGATAACGTACGCCAGTCCGGTGTGGCGCAGTTGGCACTTGTGGCCACCGACACACCTCCACCGTCTGCCCAAGGCCCGGCTCTTCCTGACGGGGTGACCGTTTATTTTAAACCAACCCAGGCGGATGGTGTTGTTACAAAGACGGACCTTGATAACATGACGGTTGGCGGCACGTGGGATACATCACTTGCCACAGTCAGTCAGTTTGGCGCAGACACAGCAGACGGTTTCCGTTTCGCCATGGACGGCGCATTGGCGCAGGGCGACTACGTTGAGCTGGCGATAGACGACGGTGGTCTCGATTTTACAAGCAACGAAGTCTCGATTGATTTCCAGATGCTGGCTACCCGGGCTTCTGCGGCTGGGGACAAACACCTCACCCTGATCGGGTATGACGGCACCGATGAGGTTTTCCGGCTGAAATATGAATCAAATCCGGACAACGCACTCAATACCATCACCGTCACCACCGGCGATGGCGACGAGTCCATGGGCTTCACGCCGCTGCGCTGGATTGCCGATTCCTCCATCCCTTCAGGTCTACAGGACTTCCGCATTGTACTTTCTAACGGACAGGTAAGCTTCAGTGGTTCAAGTCTGACCCCGCAGGATGGACCCGTCCTCAATGCGGCACAAACCCTGACGTCGCTGCGCTGGGAGATAAGCGGCTCTAACACCGGTAACCAAGGCTTCTGGCTCGACGATCTCCAGATCCGGGATGGCCTGCCGAGCTCCCCACGGGCGGCGACGGACCGGCCTAATGTGATTTTCATCCTGATGGACGATATGGGTTATAGTGATGTCAGTTGTTATGGCGCGACCAAGGTCGACACGCCCAATATCGATTCCCTGGCATCAGGCGGTCTGAAGTTTACCACTTTTCTATTACCATCCAACGTCTGCTCGCCATCGAGGGCCGCATTTCTAACGGGTGCCTATCCCTCACGCTGCGGAATCCCCATGGCGGTGAACCACCCGAATCAGAACCATTGGTTCCTGGGACTCGACCCGGATGAGATCACCATCGCCGAGCAGTGCCGGAAAAAAGGCTATAAAACCTTTATGGTCGGTAAATGGCACCTCGGGGTTGAGGAGATTTTCCTTCCCCACAACCAGGGTTTTGACCACTTTTTTGGAACCTGGGGAAATGGCGGGGAGCTTTTTGATGAGACCGAGGTCGCCCACGCTTCCTTTCCTGAAAACACCCTGACGTCCATGTACACCCAGCGTATCCGGGAGCACATCAGGAACAACCGGGACAAGCCGTTTTTCATCTACTATCCGCATAACTATCCGCACACTCCTTACACCGAGGGGAATGCCTTTGACGGTGCTACTGGAAATGGCACCCGGTCCGATGTGATCAAGGAGGTCGACTGGAGTGTCGGTCAGATTGTAGCGGAACTGAAGGCCAACGGTATCCTGGAAAACACCCTGATCGTGTTTACCTCGGATAACGGAGCGGTACCGCCGGACAGTTATGCAAACGCCCCCTTCAAAGGCTCCAAATACGTTACTTGGGAGGGTGGGCACCGGGTTCCGTTTATCATGTATTGGAAAGGTCAGGTGCTGACACCTGCACAGCTGGCTTCGCCGCAGGTCTGGGCGATGGACCTGTTTCCGACCATCGCCGAACTGGTTGGAGAACCACTGGATGCGGGCCGGGTCTATGACGGCACCAGCCTGGTTCCATTGTTGACTGATCAACCCATTGCGCGTGCCGCGGATGCACCTTTCTATTACTACTCGGGTGATAATCTGCAATGTGTCCGCAAGGGGGATTGGAAACTGCACCTGCCGCGCACCGAGTATCAATTACCCTGGTGGGACCAGATCAAGCCGCCGCCTTCCAGCTACTCGCTCTATGACCTGTCCTCCGACCCTGGTGAGACCACCGATGTGGCGGCCTCGAACCAGGCCATCGTTGATGAACTGACCGCCCTCGCCGAAGCGATACGCCTTGAACTCGGTGATGCGGACCCAGTCAATGGCTCCCTGGTGATGGGCACCGGCCAGAGGGGCACGGGCACCCTTTTTTCCGAAGTGCCGACGATTGTCAATCTGGATTCGGACTATGGCTACGTGCCCGACTGGAACAGCCTGTCGGATGCGGAAAAGGGCCGGGGTTTGACGCGTATGGGAGCAGGCAGTGTGGTCAATACGGCCAGTGATTTTATCAATGGGTCCACCTTGCCGCATGGCTGGCAATACCTGAACGCCTCGGAGGCCACCGGTGGTGCGGAGGTGGCGATGACGGCTGGTTCAACGGTCGGCACGCAAGGAAACACGGGCTTTGCGGGTACTGGCACAGCCGGGTTGATAGGCAGTGTTTCTGCGGGTAGCTATGTCATCGATTCGGCAAACTCCGGAAATGCCGGCACCGCAGGCACGGATATGCTGATCGCTACAGATGGTGACACCGCACGCGACTTTGTGATCGTGCGCTACACCATCGATGAAAATGATGTCTCGTTCGGCAAGACCCGCGCCAAGATCTCGGGCAGCTTCCGTGATCTCGTCGGGGGAACAACCGATGACTCGGTTGTGGTCTATGTTTTCCACAACAACACCCAGCTTTTTAACGCGACGGGTGCCAACGGCCGCCTTCTGGAAGCTGATGGCACGTTCAATATCACCGACCTGGCAGTGGCCGCAAACGATACAATCAGTTTTGTGATCGGCAGCAATGGTGATGCGACCGGAGATGAGGTCGCCCTGAAGAGCTCGATCCAGTTTGAGCGCGAGTCCACACCCCGGAATTTGTCTCTCGGGATGGATTCGGCATCATCCCTGTCCGGTGGCAACGCCACACTCAGGCTCAATGGAACCCCGGGCCTGAGCTATATCGTCGAAAGAAGTTACAATCTGATGGATTGGACGGTCATCGAAAATATACCCTTTCTTCCATCGTCCTCGTATGACGTCTTTGTTGATGCCAGCGGTGATCGCTCGTTCTGGCGGATCAGGTGGGCAGAATAAATAATTTGTTAGACGTATGAAAATGGTCAACACCAGTGGTATTATAAACCTGAGAAATTTTGATCCTTGGTCCAGGCAGCCTATCACCACATCACTATGAGAAAACCCATGTTAATCCACGCACGTCGCCTTACCCAATCCCTGCTCGCGGTTGTCCTCCTTTGCAGTCTTACTGACAGCCGGGCGGAGCCAGCGGCAAAAAAGGGGACCGTCCTCATTACCGGTGCCAATCGAGGCCTGGGGCTGGCTCTGAGCAAGCAGTTCGCCGCAGATGACTACTATGTGATCGGCACCGCCCGGACTCCGGAAAAAGCCACCGACCTCAAAAAAGTGGCCGATGAGGTGCTGCCACTGGATGTCACTTCAGATGCAAGCATCAAGGCGCTTGCCAAGGCATTGAACGGCAAGACCATCGATATCCTGGTGAATAATGCCGGATACTTTGGCCCTACCCTCGGCCTCGGAACCAACCGGGAAAAGTCAGCCACGCTCAAGACCCTTACCCGTAGCGAGGTGCTCGATTGCTTTGCAGTCAACACGGCCGGACCCATCTTTGTCACCCAAGGACTGCTGCCCAATCTGCTTACCTCGAAGCAGCCGAAGGTGGTGATTATTTCCAGTCGGTCCGGCATCATCAACCAGAGTCGCAGTGCCGGAGCCTACGGTTACCGGATCAGCAAGACCGCCGTCAACCGCGCGGTGAAAATCATGTCGGTGGACAAGGCCCTCGGCAACACTATCGTCGTAGCCATCGCCCCCGGGCACAACCAAACCGACATGGGCGGTGACCGTGCCAAGCTTACCCCTGACCAAAGCATGAAACTGGTGAAGGAATTGATTGAAAGTCTCACCAAAAAACACGACGGTGGATTCTGGTATTACGACGGCAAACAGTTGCCTTGGTAAGGAAACATACACCAGATTTTGCCATAATTACCGGATTTTTCATCAATGAGTACCGCACACCTACTTACCCGACTCACGCAAATCAGGCAGCATGAACTGAAGGCGGCGCTCGTTTCCTTTCTGTTTATTTTCCTGCTGATGGCATCATACATGATCATGAAGCCAGTCAGGGACGCGCTTCCCAGTGACTGGGGGGATGTAAGTCTGGCCCGGCAATGGACCTACACCTTTATTGTATCAACGATTGCGGTTGCGATCTATAACCTGTTAGCCTCCAGGGTTCGGTTGCGTGTCTTGGTGCCAGGTGTGTTTGTCTTCTTTTCACTGAGCTTCCTGTCAATATTTGCAGCCTATAAGAGCGGGGTGTCGGTGTCGATGTTAGGAAAAGTGTTTTACGTCTGGACCAGTGTCTTTAGTTTGTTTCATATCTCGGTTTTCTGGAGTTTCATTTCCCATCATCATAGCAAATCGGAGAGTAAGCGAATCTTCGGTTTTATTAATACCGGGGCGAGTGCTGGAGCCATTGTCGGCCCGTTGTTGGTGATCTGGTTGGCTCACAGCATGAATGAGGAAAACATCCTGCTGGTTACTGCGTTTGTACTGATGTTGACCCTGCCTCTCATCGCATGGCTCAACCGCTACTTTCAGAAAAAAGAGGGTTCGGATACGGCAACGCCGACACTTAGCAACAATCCCTTTTCAGGCTTCCAGGAATTCATCACCCATCGAGGCCTCATTGGTATTGCTTTGTTTATCTTCCTGTTTACTGGTATCAGTGCCTTTCTGTATTTTACCCAGAAAAATCTGTTGGTTGAGTTCAGTCGGGGGGATCGCAGTGAGTTACTCGGTGGTGTGGAGTTGGCGACCAATATTCTAACCATTCTGATCGGGGTATTCGCAACCAACCGGATTGCGCGGCATTTTGGGATGGCGACAACGCTATCCGTGGTGCCCTTTGTTGTCGGGGGCTTGCTGTTGCTTTTGAGTATGAATCCTGCGGTCTTGCTGGTGTTGGTCCTGCAGGTTGTCCGACGCGCAGGTAATTATGCAATCACCCGCCCGGGGCGTGAGATCCTGTTTACGGCGGTCGACCGTGAAGCACGCTTCAAGACAAAACCCATTATCGATGTCGCCGTTTATCGAGGTGGGGATGTGTTCTGGATTTGGGTGCTGGCACTTCTCGGTGACGGTTGGCTGAACCTGGGAGTGCCATCCATACTTTGTATCGCCGCGGCTGTTGCCGGGTTATGGGGCGCGGTGGGTGTTTATCTGGGAAAAAGACATGACCACATGGAGTCCTTGACGGAAGAGGACACTCACACCGTGTAAATGACAGGATATCAGTAAGATGGATATGAAACCAATGCTACGATCAAAGCGGTATTTCTCATTCCTGGCAGGATGTTGGCTTGCAACCATTCTAGGTGGACCGGGCATCGTTTGCGCAGCACCGGCGGAGAGCAACGGAAGAAAGCCCAACGTAGTCTTTATTCTAGCGGATGACCTGGGATGGCAGGACGTGGGTTTCATGGGCAGCAGGTACTTTGAAACGCCCCATCTGGATGCCCTGGCCAAGGAGAGTCTGGTGCTCGAAAACACCTTCATGTATCCCACATGCTCACCATCCCGCGCGGCGATCCTGACGGGAAGACAATCGTTCCGCACCGGCTGCTATACCGTGCCGGCGCTGGAAAAAGGGAATGGCAACGACAACATCTTTTCCAAGTGGACAGTTGGCGAGGAGCATCCCGTCTTCGCCCAGCCACTCAGGGAGGCGGGTTACCAACTGATCCATCTCGGAAAATGGCATATCGTGGGCCCATACCCCGGTCAGGAAACCGGATTCCCGTTTAAGAAAAAGCTGAACCAGCCGAATAACGGCGACTTTAGCTGGCTGGAAAGCCATCGGACACCGGCGATCCAGAAGTATTATCCCACGGGTCGTGGTTTCCATGAAAACGTCGGTGGCACTTGGTGGGGGGACCCGTCGCGCGGCTACGCGAAAGGCTACAACGCACCGGGCGGCGGCTATGTGGCTCCGTTCAAGAACCCGTTTATCAAAGACAAACCCGGTGACAGCTGGCTGACCGACCGTCTCACAGACGACGCGATTGATTTTATCAAGCGGCACAAAGACGGCCCCTTCTTTGTCAACCTACACTACTACGCCCCGCACCGGCCATCGGTTGCGCGCAATCAGGAACTACTCGCCCATTTCATGAAAAAAAAAGGTGACTCATCAACCGGTCAGGGGATGGGGCCAGCTAAAAAGAAAAAGGAGATCGCTGCTTACGCGACGATGATCAAGTCGATCGATGACAACGTGAAACGTATCCTCGATTACCTGGACGAAGCGGGCCTTCGGGAAAACACCGTGGTCATCTTTACGTCTGACAACGGCTTTAACGGGTTGCAAAGCCGCAACACCCGTCTGCGTGGTGCGAAAGGTAATGTCTACGACGGCGGCCTGCGTGTGCCGGCATTGGTCAACTGGCCGCAACAGGTGGCCGCCGGTAGAAACAACACCCCGGTCCAGGGACTCGACCTGTTTCCCACCTTCCTGGAACTGGCCGGAATCCGCGACTACACCGGCACCCTGGACGGCACCAGTTGGCTCCCTCTGATGAAGGGGGAGGGGCTCAAGGATCGGGCGATTTTCTGGCATGTCGCCAGCACCTACAAAGACCCGCCATGTTCGATCATCCGCAAAGGCAAGTGGAAGCTGATCCAGTTTCTGAAACACGGTAAGATCGAGTTATACAATACAGAGCAGGATCTCAAGGAGAGTCAGGACCTGGCGAAAAGTCACCCTGAGATAGCGAAGCAACTCGAGAACGAACTGATCGCATGGAGGCGGCAGCATAAGGTGCCGCTTCCCCCCAGCTCATCACTGAAGAACTAACAGAATACACCCCGGATAAGATAATACCTATGAAAACGAAATATCTAACCATTGCCATGGCGTCACTCATGTTGATGTCCCCGTCTGCCAGTGCAGAACCCAAGGAAGATTCCCACATGGAGTGGTGGCGTGACGCCCGCTACGGCATGTTCATCCACTGGGGCCTCTATACCGTTGCCGGAGGTGAATGGAAAGGCAGGGACTACGGCAAGGAGCAGGGTGGCGCCAGCGCGGAATGGCTGATGAACAGCGCGAAAATCAAGGGCGCGGAATACCGTAATACACTGGCCCCCCAGTTTAACCCAACGGATTTTGATGCCAAGTCATGGGTCTCTCTCGCCAAGAAATCAGGTATGAAATACATCGTTATCACCTCGAAACACCACGATGGCTTCTGCCTGTTTGATACCGATGCCACCGATTACAACGTAATGGATGCCACTCCGTTCAAGCGCGACATCATCAAGGAGCTTTCCGACGAGTGCGCCAAGCAGGGGATTAAATTCGGTGTGTATTACTCCCAGTTCAAGGACTGGTACCACCGCGGCCGGGGAAGAGGAAATCCCGGCACCATGACAAATGGAGAATACCTCAAGCTCGTTGAGAAAAACCTCGACGAACTGCTGTCGAATTATGGCGACATGGCCGTTTTGTGGTTTGACGTCGGTGGTAACAATGTGGTGGAGGCTGATGCCCAGGGGGCAAGGGTGCGTGAACTGCAGCCGAATTCGGTGATCTGCAGCCGCCTCTATAGCCGCAAGGTGCCGGTGGAAAAACAGAAATACGCCGACTTTAATTCGCTTCCCGACCGGATGCTGCCTGCGGAACGTATGAAGGTCGATTCCGAGACCTGCATGACCATGCGCCACAACTGGGGTTACGACCGGACCGATGACGCCTGGAAAAGTGAGAAGGACATCGTTGAGTTCCTGGCACTCTGCGCCGCCCGTGGTGTCAACCTTCTGCTCAACGTTGGCCCCGATCCGAAAGGGAATATTCTTCCCGAGGAATCCGGGCGACTGCTTGCAGCCGGGAAGTGGATGGAAGTCAATGGCGCATCAATTTACGGCACCAAGCCATCTCCGGTTGATTTTGATTTCTGGTGGGGAGCGATGACGCAGAAGGATAACACCGTCTATCTCCATGTGCTGGAGTGGAAGAAGGAGGGGATCGAATTTAACGGCATCGTCGGCAAGCCGACCAAGGCCTATTTTCTAGCAGATGCTGAGAAAAAACCTCTTCCCGTTACTTATGACGCCAGCGGTCACATCACCAGGGTCGAAGTTCCTGCAACAGCGCCGGATGCACGCAATACCGTGATCGCCGTGGAGTATGGTGCCGCCATCGCCACCGATCCCGATGCAAAAGGCAAGTACCACTGGTACACCACTCGCTCGAAACGCCATACGGATATTCGCGGTAGAAAAGGTGCCGGTGAACACAAACTTCCAGGCGCCGTGAAGGAAGCTAGAAAGTAGAAAATCATGAAAAACCGATTAAAATCCATGGGGCTGGCCATTGCCTGTCTCGTATCCACCACGGCACACGGTGCCGGTAAACCTAACATTATCTACATCCTGGCCGACGACCTCGGCTACGGTGATGTCCAGGCACTCAATCCGAAGCAGGGAAAAATCCCCACACCGGGCATGGACCGCCTCGCCGAGCAAGGGATGGTTTTTACCGATGCGCATTCCAATTCATCGGTCTGCACGCCGACCCGATATGGCGTTTTGACCGGGCGTTATAATTGGCGCACGTATAAACAAAGCGGGGTTCTGTTCGGTTTCGACCAGCCGCTCATCGCCAAGGATCGTCTCACCGTTGCCGGGCTTTTGAAGAAGCAGGGTTACAAAACGGCGATGGTGGGCAAGTGGCACCTTGGACTCGGTCTCCGCTCCCCGGATGGAAAGCCGACCAAAGGGCAAAAGGCCGCCGTTGACGGGGTCGACTGGAGCGCGCGTATCACCGGTGGTCCCGTCGATCTCGGCTTTGATTCCTGGTATGGCATCGCCGCCTCGCTGGATATGCCGCCGTACATTTTTATCAACAATGACCACTTCGTCGGCAAGTGCACAACCACCAAGGCGTTTCACCGCAAGGGGCCGGCCCACGCCGACTTTGAGGCGGTCGATGTGCTCGACACCATCGGGGAAAAAGCGGCCGATTTCATCCGACGGCAAAAAGCGGACGAGCCGTTTTTTCTCTATGTGCCACTGACCTCACCCCATGCGCCGATCATCCCGACGGATCAGTGGAAGGGGAAAAGCAAGCTCGGACTCTACGGTGACTTTGTCATGCAGACCGATGCCGTCGTCGCCCGGATCACCGATGCCGTGGATGCTGCCAAACTGGCAGACAATACAATCATCATTGTCACCAGCGACAACGGCTGCTCGAAGGTCGCGGACATTCCCGGCCTGAAAAAACAGGGGCATTTCCCCAATGCACACTACCGCGGGTCGAAATCAGACATCTGGGACGGTGGCCACCGTGTGCCCTTCATTGTGCGCTGGCCAGCCGGTGTCGAAGCAGGGTCGTCCAGCGGCGAGGTGATCTGCCTGACCGACCTGATGGCGACCTGTGCCGAGCTGTCGGGGGGCAAACTACCCGACAATGCGGGCGAGGACAGTGTGAGTTTTGCGCCAGCGTTGAAAGGAAAACCGATTGTTTCCACCCGCAAAGGCGTTGTGCACCACTCTGTGAGCGGCCAGTTTGCTTATCGTCAGGGGAAATGGAAACTGCTGCTCACCAAAGCCTCCGGTGGCTGGACCAGGGAAAAAATGTCCGACAACTCCCCGGCTCAGCTCTACGACATGGAAGCCGATCCCGGTGAACAGAAAAACCTCTACAAAAGCCACCCCGAAGTCGTCGAGCGCCTGATTGCCCAGCTGGAGTCCGACGTCAAGCGGGGCCGTAGTACCGACGGACCCGACCAGAAGAACGATATCAAAGTCATCAATATCCGCAAAGGCATGAAGAGGTGATGCACGCCGCAGGGGGGTGTGCTTGGGTAGAAGCCGGGGGTGTCGCGATTGGCACCTTCTGTGACAGAGGAATTTTCTGGTCACGGAAGGCGTGTGCCATCAAAGTGGCGACGAGCTTTTAAACCCAGACAATGAAAACACCTATTACCATCTCCCTGCTGGTCTTGGCCTTGACTGGCTCCGGTGCCTTCTGTGCCGAGGAAAAAACCGTCGTGACCGATGCACCCCGGGTGGTCTCATGGAAACGTCACACCCTCGATGTCGAAACCGGACTGATCTGGAACGTAGGTTCTAACACTCCGATTCCCTACCGCATTGTACCCACCCAGTTTTCCTGGCGCAGTCCGTACGTCTGGAAAAAGGATTTCTCCGGTGGCTCGAAACTGCTGTTCCGCAACCAGGTGTCGGTGATCGCCGACTGGGTCCAGCATGGCCCCGAGGACTATTACATCGGTCTCTCAGGCGCTCCTTCGATCGAATGGTGGTCGGCGGATGACAAGTGGTCGGTCTACGCCGCCGTCGGAGGTGGTTTCGGTCTGACCAACAGCACCAATGTGCCCGGTGGCCAGGGGCAGGACTTCACCTACAACTGGTTTGCCAAAAGTGGCTTGCGTTATCAGTTTGACCAGGATTTTGGTGTGTATGGAGGGGTGTTTTTCCAGCATCTTTCTAACCGGGGTGCCACGGACCCCAACCCCGGCGTCGATGCCCTGGGTTTCACCATGGGCGTGAGTTTTTCTTTCTAGTCAAATAACCCGCTGTAGAGGGATGATCATCGTCGATGAAATCAAAGGACGGGCTCACGGCTCTCGCGTGGCTATCCGCGAAGGCGGGAATGATATTTCCTTCGACGCATTGTTTCACGCCGTCGCACAAGTAAGGAACCAGCTATTGGCCCATCCGGCCTTTCACCAGTCCGTCGTTCCACGTATCGGGGTGCGGTTTCCGAACGGACTTGGATACATCGTCGTGGCACTGGCCGTGCTGGAAACCAAGGCGTGTTTTGTACCCATTCCTGACGAGCTGACCGGATGCGAGAGGGAGCAGCTCATCGGGGAGACGGCACTTCACGGGGTGGTTTCCTGGGTCGAATCTGGAAATCCGGACAGCGTAATCGACCTGCCCCTGGGGCTTGGTCGGGCCGAGGTGAGGGGGTGTCAAAATCCAACATGTGGGTTCTCCGAGCAGGCATTCGATGCACTCAATCCGGCGTTTATCCGGTTCAGTTCGGGGACGACGGCAGCGTCCAAGGGGGTGATCCTTTCCCATGAATCGTTGCTGGCGAGAATCAGGTCGGCCAACGATGCACTCGGCATCCAGCCCGGGGATTGTGTGTTGTGGACCTTGCCGATGGCGCACCATTTTGCGGTATCGATAGTCTTGTATCTCTATTTCGGCGCGACCACGGTGATAGAGGCGTGCCATCAGCCAGACCAGATCTATCAGTCGGCGAAGAATGCGGGGGCCAACATCCTGTACGGCAGCCCGTTCCATTTTGCCCAGCTGGCACAGTGTGGAGAAGCCGGGTATCTCCCGTCTTTGAGGCTTGCTGTATCGACCGCGTCCGCGCTGAGTGACGGCGTGGCCGAGGCGTTTGAAAAGCGTTTTCAACTGCCACTGACACAGGCGCTGGGTATCATCGAGGTCGGTTTGCCGATCTTGAATCTCGAGCATGCCAAGGATATGCCGACAGCCTTGGGGCAGGTACTACCGGCCTATGAGTGGAAGATCCGCGACTATGAGCAGGACAAAGGGGTCGGGGAGCTGTTGCTGCGCGGGCCGGGGATGTTTGATGCCTATCTATCACCCTGGCAGACGAGGGCGGAAATCAGTGACGACGACTGGTTTGCCACAGGGGACCTTGTGGAGGAAGTGCTACCCGGCACGCTGATGATGCGTGGCCGTTGCAAAAGTGTGATCAATGTGGGCGGAATGAAGGTGTTTCCCGAGGAGATCGAAGCGGCGTTCAATGAGCACCCCTCGATACTGCGGAGTCGTGTTTTTGCGGCGCGTCATCCTACGCTTGGAGGGTTTCCCGTAGGGGAGTTTATCTGCAAGGAAGGCTGCTCCGTTCCCTCGATGCTTGAGCTTATCAAGTTTTGTGAGCCGCGTCTTGCTGCTTATAAAATTCCGCTGCAAATGAAAGCGGTGGATCACATCGACCTGACCCCAAGCGGCAAGGTGAAACGACACTAACAAGTTTATTTCCAGGTGTAGTCTTCCTTTTTGATGGAGAAGATGGATTCCGGTAGGGGTTTGTTCACCGTGGGGGTGAAAAATTCGGTCAGCGCGTGGGTGCCGTCGCGCTGCGACCACTCGATGCGTTCCAGGAAGGAGTTTTTCATGTTCACCTGGAGTGTCAGGTGGTTGATGGCGCGTTTGAGTTTGGACGACTTGGGGACGAGGACAATGACGTAACGTGTGCCGTCGTTTTTGACACCCGAGACATTGAAGGCCTCCATCATCGAGTCGAACGAGGCACCTTCCCCGATGCCGAGCATGATCAGCAGCGGTTTGACCTTGCGGTCGCTTGGGCTGAGGTCGACGGCGGTTTTTTTCTTTTCGTCGAGCAGGTAAACCCGTGTCCCGTCGTAGACCGCGGTGCTCGCCTTCGGGTCGCCGATTTGCCACCTGAACGACTTGCCGGGAATCAGCCAGAGCTGGCCGGTGTTGATGACCGGCTCCTTGAGTGCGGGCAGTTTTTTAGTCTGGCGCAAACGGACCTGGACCGACCGGTGCTTCGCCTGCCGGTCGAGTGCCTTTTTCAAAGGTTCGAGGTCATGTTGGGCACCGAACGCAGGGTAGAGGGCGAGCCAGAGCAGGGCGACGAGTATCCAGCGACGTTTGATCATGAGGGGTATCTACTCCAGCAGGTTGGGCCGATCAACCGCTAATCTGGATTGGAGAGGTGCTTCTACAAAAGGTCTGCTTCCGATCGGTGTTAGAAGATCATGCTTTAAAAATGGCGTAGGTTTGCCTTAACAGGTGCAAGGACTGCACCCACGAAGTCGGTTTGAAAATTTGATTTCTTAACCAGCGGATGAAGGTCACGCCCGTCTGCTTAAGCCTCTGCCAGTCTTTGTATAGCCTTGGCAACTCCCCTCCTAACTGGCTGGCTTCACTTTGCGCCTGCTCAAGACGCTTGTCCATCCGCTCGCGGTTTGTTGTGTTCTCGATTCCCTCTTCTTCCCTGATGGTTTCCTCAAAGCGTGTCAGCAGGTTGTGGCTCAGGGTGATGAAGAGGGCCTGCATCTCCCGCGCGGCCTCCGTGCTCCCCCATGCCTTTATCTCGCCAAGCTTGTTCTTGAACACATCGAAGATTTTCTCGATGTCCCAGCGCATGCGGTAGAGCTGGGCAATGAGTCCCGGCGGGAAGCTTGAGCTTGTCAGGTTGGTCAGCAATACCAGGTCGCGTCCGCTCTGCGGGCAGCGGTAGGTGATGCGCCGCAGCATGACTCCGCCGCCGTATCCTGCGAGTTCGTCGCTGATTACTCCGGCGTTAACCGGATCCGCGGTGTCAAACCCAAGGGGCATCGGACTCACCGGGCGCATGTTGTCTTTTTCAAGGCTCAGGAAGTAAATGCCGCCCGCTTGCTTCCACTTGAACCACTGGGCGAAATCGATTCCGGCCTTATCCCACACGTAGATGACCTTCCTTCCCTTTGGCGCGCCTTGGCGCAGGAGCTCTCTGTCGAGGGACTTGAGCAGGGTGATGTCGTGGTTTTTCTCGGTCTTCCTTGTCCGCCGTTTTTCTTTCTTGTTGCTCAGGGCGAGGTGATTACAGGTGAAGTTTCGCAGGTTCAGTGTGTAGAGGTGGCCTACGGCTGTTTTCCTTCCCTTGTAATCACGCTGGTCATGGGAGGCGGCGGCATGAAAGTGGCCGTCCCCCGCGAAAATCTCAAAATCATCAAGGGCCGCATGGCTTGCCGGGATGGGATGGATGGTTGCGCGGAGCGGTGGCGAGATACTCGTCGAGAAGGCTACGGAGGTGGCTGCGCCGACGCCTGCTCTTGAGGGCGTCAAAGAACTGGGCGGGGGTGAGCCCTGCTTCCCCGCCACTGGAATCAAAAAGACTCTGGAGAAAGGCGCGCCCGGAGGGCTCGTTGTCGAGAACGCGGAAGATGCCTGTATCGATCCAGTCGTGATCCCCGACCACCGGACAGCAACGCTGGTGTTCTGCTTTGTCGAGGATGCATGTTAGGGGTTGGCGGAAGCGGCGGTAAGTCTCGGATGTTATTGTTAGTAAATGGGCCATGAATAATTTTTTTGCGGGTCAGGACCCTGTAATCAAGCGGTAAATGCATTTATTTATCCTCTCGCGAGCTAACAGACGCAAAGTGAGCTTGAACGACCCAGCATGAATCAACCTCGGTGCTCGCAACACAGCTCGAACAAGACCCCGCCACGCTAATTTTTTACACCTAATATTCTAACACCGATCCTGCTTCCACAAAAGACCTGTCCCTATATAAAGAAAAGTTGACTTAACCCTGTTGTTTGCCAATATCTCTTCGCCATGAGACAGAAACGCTTCATTCCGCCGTCGGCCGAGACCTCCCCCTGCCTTTACCACTGCGTTTCCCGCGTCGTCGACCGGGACTTCAAGTTCGGCCCCAGGGAAAAGGGGGTGTTTGTAAAATTGATGCGTGCATACGAGGAGTTCTGCGGGGTTCAGGTGCTTGCCTATTGCGTGATGGGCAACCATTTCCATGTCCTTGTCGAGGTCCCTCCGAAGGTGAGGGATGCCGCTGTTTCGATGTCCGACGAGCTGTTCCTTGTGAAAATAAAAAAGCTCTACTCAAGGGCGTATTACCTGGATGTGAGGCAGATGCTGGAGCTCCTCCGCGAAGGGGGCTCGGACAAGGCCGCCGAGGAGCTCAAGGAGAAATACACACGCCGGATGCACGATCTATCCTTCTTTATGAAGGGGCTGAAACAACGCTTCACCCAGTGGTTCAACGGCCATCACGGACGCAGGGGAACCTTGTGGGAGGGGCGGTTCAAGAGTGTGCTGGTGGAGAGCGGGTATGCCGCCCGGGTGATGGCGGCCTACATCGATCTGAACCCGGTCAGGGCCGGCATGGTGGAGGAACCCGGGGACTACAAGTGGTGTTCCTACGGCGAGGCCGTCGGGTCGGAAAACAACGGCAAGGCGCGCGCCGGATTGTGCCGGGTGATGCAAAAACACACGGCGTCCCAGCAGCAGCGCGACGACACCGGGGTGGGGCTTCCTGATTGGCATGGCGAAGTGGCTGGGATGTATCGCGTGATGCTGTTCTCCGATGGTGAGGAGGTGTTTACCGATCAGAGGGAAACAGGCACCGGGCACAAGCGGGTGCGCAAGGGGTTTAAACGCAAACAGGTGGAACGCGTGTTGGCCGGGGGCGGCAAGCTGACGCTGGGCGAGACGCTGCGCTGCAAGGTCCGGCATCTGAGCGACGGCGTGACCTTCGGGAGTAAAAGCTTTGTCAACGAAGCCTTTGCCCAGGCGAGGGAGTGGTTCAGCGGAACCCGCAAGGACGGAGCCCGGCCGATACGGGGCGTCGGATGGCGGAAAAAGGAAACGCGGCTCTATTCGATGAGAAGCCTGCGCAAGGATGCCCTGGGCTGAGTGAGGGGTGAGGAGCCATGAGCACGTAAAGAACGGTATTGTCTGTTAGGTTGTCATCCCGCAACCCGCAGCATCTCTGCCTTCCATGCGAAGATATTGCCCGGAACATCATTGAGTTCGCCCAAACGCGCGTTTCAGGGTGTAATGGATTTTCACCTGCTTGGGGTCAACCAGATGGCGGTATTCCCGCAACACACATTTAATCTCCGGTGTTGCCGTCCTGCATTGCTTTCTCTAGGGTGACCGCGTGTCCGGAAAGCGATGGCTGACAATTTTACTTCTTGGGGTGATCCTTCTTTCGGGGGCTGGGTTGACGCGTCTACGTTTTGAGACGGATATTCTCGAGGTGTTACCGAAGAGTTTGCCATCGGTGAAGGCACTGCAGGATTTCCAGAAACACTTTGCGCAGGACAGGCAGGTGATTGTGCTTTTGCAATCGACTGATGAGGAAATCGAAGAGGAGGACGCAGGTGACCTGGCGGCGTATTTACGCGAGCGGTGGCCGGATGCGGAGGTCGCTTACAAGTCGGCTTTCGAGGAAGATCCCGGGCTCTTTGCCGAGTCGGTGGCAAGGATGTGGAGTTACGCACCGCCGGAGGATGTGGCGGCGCTGATGGCTCGGTTGGAAAATGAGGAGCATCTGAAAAAACACCTCGTCGAGGTAAAGGAGGATTTGCAGAACTCGTTTGACCAACAGCAGGCGACGATGTCGGCATACGACCCGATGGGGTTTCTTCAGCACCCCGGGTTACAATCGTTGCTGGACAGCGACATGGATTTCCAGAGCGACGATGGCAAGGCCCGGATCTTACTGGTCAGTCGGAAAAACGAATCGTCCATCGGTTACAAGGATGATGCGCTGTGGATTGAAACCATCAGGTCCGAGGTGGCTGGTTGGTTGGAGCGCGAGGAGTTTGACCTGGATTTTCAACTAACCGGTGGGCCGGTTTATAACGCGGAGATCGGGTCGGGGATGGAGCGCGATATGAGTGGCACGATCACGATGACAACGCTGCTGGTAGGCTTGTTGTTTTTACTGACACAGCGAAGTTTTTCCCAGCTGTTGGCGATCGGGGTGCTGTTGAGCCTGGCCTTTCTAATTACACTCGGGATGGGGGGGTGGATTTTTGGTGTTCTGAATCTGGTGAGTGTGGGTTTTGCCGCCATCCTGTTAGGTCTGGTGATCGACTATGCGGTGGTGATCATCCGTGAATCGTCCCACTCGGAGGGAGGGGCTGCCGGGCTGAGGAAAATGGTGGGGCCAAGTGTCCTGTGGGCAGCATTGACCACGGCCATTGTCTTTGGCGTGTTGATGATGAGCACCTTTACGGGCGTCAAACAGTTGGGGGGGCTGATCGTCATCGGGCTGATTGCCGGGGCGGGAGTGATGCTCGTTTTTGCTCCCTATTTCCTGGAAAAATTTCCTGCCGAGCCGGCGAGCAGGTTGATTAAACCATGGTTTCCATCGATAGGAAAAGTGAGCGTATTGTTAGCGGTGGTATTGATCGGGTCCGGGGTGCTGTTTCTAACCAAGGGGGCTCCCAGAGTGAACATGGACCTCAAAATGATCGAGCCGGAGTCGAGTGAGGCGGCGGCGGCATTTGAGCTTTTACAGAAGGAATTCTCTGCCTGGTCCGAGCAGAATGCGGTCATCCTGACCTCGGCTAAGTCACTCGATTTGGTGAGTCAGCAAGCGGCGGAGATGCAGGTCTCGCTGCAGGGGATGAAAAAAGACAACTCCATCGATGCCTACCAATGGCCCCATGATCTGGTTCCTAACCAAGAAAACTATCAGGTGAATGCAAGTCGTCTCAAGAAGCTGTCTGATTCACGTCACAGGTTACTTACAACGGCTGCAGGGGCTGGTTTTACAGACAAGGGACTGTCACTGAATCAGCAAATTCTAGAAGCATTGGGGCAAGTGCCGTCTAAGCCGGAGGCACTGGCCAAAGCGTGTGCGGACGATCCACTGATCGGCGCGTTTTTTGATATCGACGACCAGGGAGTGGCGTATTTTTCAGGCCGGATGAAGCTGGTGGGTGCGTTGACACCGGAGATGTTGGAATCCTTTACCGGGCTGGAGGAAAAGGGCGTTAGTGTCACGGGCTGGAGTATTTTACAGTCGATTCTCTTGCCGCATGTGAAGAGGGATTTTTATGTGATATTCATTCCCTCGGCCGGGATTTTGTTGCTGGCCTTGTTTATCGTGTTCCGTTCATGGAGGGAAACGCTGATTGCCATCATCGTGTTACTCACGGCGTTGGTGATGGTGAATGCGCTGGTGGTGCTCACAGGGCAGGCGTGGAACTTCCTCAGTGGCGTGGCCATCCCGCTGGTGGTGGGTGCGGGGATTGATTACAGCATTCACCTGATCTTTGCGTTGCGCCGACAGAATGGTGACTTTGCTGCTGTCTGGAACAGCGTCGGCAAGGCGATTTGTTTCTGTGGTCTGTCCACCGCGATTGGTTTTGGATCACTACTGTTTGCCTCGAACGAAGTGCTTAGAAGTATGGGCCTGTTGTGTAGTGTGGGGATCTTGTTGACGATGGCACTTAGCCTGTTCGTGATACCCGGATTATGGAGTTTCTGGCATGGGGGTCATCGTCGACGGCTCACGCTCGCTGGTGACAGGGCTGGTGAATAGATACCTGAATTCGAGTCGGACCCAGAGCCAGATTCCCTGGCGCATGAGTTTAAGGGTGCCATTGCCCGGGGTGAAGGCATTTTTGGTGATAAACGCATGGTGCAGGTTTTTGGCCCCGTATTTCCCCGCCTTGATCTTCTTCTTGGCGAGGGTGACGAGGCGGCGATTGTAGAAGCGCATGAAGCGTGCAAACACATGGCCGGCGAAACCTGAGTAGGGCATTTTGCCGAACTCCAGATCCTGGTCGTGGTAGACCAGCCTGACGGGGCCGATGAAATACGTGGAGATATCTAACAAAAATGCGACAAACATCAGTTCGGCGTCGCCTAGGTACCAGTATTTGTTTTTGTAGATGGCATCGAACCAGTAGAAATAGCTTTTGACGTATTCCTTGTTGCGCATCGGGATATCCTCCTTGATGCACTCACCCATGTAGTATTGGCGGATGAGGGTGTATGAGCCGTAAACGGTGTGTGAGCAGAAATCGAGACCCTGGCTGTAGAGTGGGTCCATGAAACCGCCGGCGTCCCCGACGATGGTCCAGCCGTCGCCTGCAATTTGCTCGCTGTAGTAGGGAAGGCCTTTGTAGTAGCGGTTGTCATTTTCAACCGCCACCGCATCCTTGAATATGACACGTCCCACCGGGTGTTTGAGGAGATGCTCTTTTAGGCGCTCGGACATACTGCCGTTTGCTGGTGGCGTGAATAGGCGTTCATCCCAGGTGAGGCCAGCGCTGACTTCGCCATTGTCGAGTGGGATGATCCAGCACCACCAGCCGAAGCCCATCAGGTGGTTGGTGGAAAAACCCCGCTGGGCTTTGACGCAGGGGCAGCGTCCGGGCATTTTTTCATGGGCTTCGGTGGAGTCGAGGTCGCAGATGTTTTTGAACCGGGTCCACATTGACGACACCGGGTGGGCGTCCGTGTTCATCTTCAGGGTATCGAGTTTCCGTGCCAAGATGGCAGCCTTGCCCGAGGCATCGACCACCCAACCGGCGGAAACCTGGTGGGTTCCGGAGTCGGCGGATTTATAACTCACGGTATTTTTCCCCACACCGCCGAGCTCGATGTTTTTGATGTTGGCGGGCCTGGCGACATCGCACCCTAACATTTCCGCTTCTTTCAGCAGGTAGGAATCCAGGGTAATGCGGTTGAGTTGGAATGTTGGGAGTCGGCCTTGATAGGCGGGGCCCACTTCCGTGGAGTCTCCGGGCATATCATCGTTTTCCTGATAAAACCACATGCGTAGACCGTGTTTGCCAACGTGTTTCAAGGACAAGTGAGCGCCCACCTTGAGCACCTGGGTGAGAAAACATGCCGAGACTTCGGAGGTGCTTTCGCCGACCTTGCGATCGAACTCCTCCGATTTCTCGACGATGAGAATTCTAAGATCAGGGAAGCGGCGTTTGAGTAAAATGGCCGAGGATGAACCCGAGAAGGCACCGCCGATGACGACGACATCATAGTCGGTGCTGCGGTCGATACCTTTTGCGACAGGGCCGGGCTTTTGTTTGCAGCACATGTTGCCGTCCATTTTACCGGACCCCTTTTCGAGTGTTTGCATGGTTGATCTTATTTATTTTTTCCTTTAGTGATAGGTGCAGACCACCGCTCATCTCTCCGGGGCATCCTTAGGAAATTATGGCACAAGATCAAGACACTAATCACTCGCGTTTCGGGGTGTTCGGGGATTTTCCCACCAGGGCGATGATGTGGGTGATTGGAGCTACGCCGCGGATGCCGTATTTCATCGAAGCCTCGTTGCTCTACTTTTTCACCTTTGTGGTATTTGTGTTAGCCAGGCAGCAGAGGGAGTCGATCAGAGCCAACCTGAAGGTGGTGTATGACGACCTTTCGTTGGCAGAAGGCTATGTCGGGGTATTTCTTGTCTTCAGGAATTTTGGCTGGGCGTATATCGACAGCATCCGTGTCCGTCTTGGGCAGGATGTGGTGACGTGGGAAATTGATGGCCAGGAGATTTTTGAGAAAGTGAGGGGTCAACAAGGAGCGGCCATATTGTTTACCACGCACACGGGGAACTATGATTTGGCGGGCGCTTTGTTTGCCAAGCAGTTTGAGCGGGTATTGCACACCGTGCGTGTTCCGGAGCGGTCCGTCCACCTGAGGAAGATCCGCGAGCAGGAATTGAGCGGGGACATGGATAACTGTTCCTGTTTCAAGGTGCATTATAATACCGAGGACAACCTGCTAGGCATTGAGCTGGCGCGCTTGCTGGCAGAGGGCGAGTTACTGGCGATACAATGTGACCGGGTGATTGGTGATGTGGTGCAGCTTGATGTGCCGATGGTCGACCGGGATGTGACGTTCCGTATCCCCAAAGGCCCGATGAGTCTGGCGCGTATCGCCCGATGTCCGTGTTACCCCTTGTTTGTTGTCCGGGACCGTTACCGGCACTATCGGGTGATTTTCGAACCAGCCCTGGTGCCATTGTCCGGTGCCAGGAAGCGAAAGCCGGACGAGATGGATTATGCCAGGGCGTGGGTCGAGCGGTTGCGTGCCTTTTTGGGGAAACACGGGCGGGAGTGGTTTGTATTTGAAGACGCTTTCACCTCGCCGGAAAAATGATTGTGGGTAACTGGATCAGGTTAGGGGTGTTGATACTGATCAATGCCCTGGCGTTAGGCTTGGTGATCGGTGGGTGTGTTTTCCCGGGTATTGCCCTGCATGTGGCGTGTGTGGTTTGGCTGTTGTTGGGGACGCTTAATCCGCGGTCGAAATGGTTTGGTGCCATCCAAACACGGACCGGGAACAAAAAAATATGGCTTACCTTTGATGACGGGCCTGATGTGGGGGCGACGCCGCAGGTTCTCGCGTTGTTGCAAGAGCGTGGTGTCAGGGCGACGTTTTTTGTGGTTGGTGAAAAAGCCAGGAAGCATCCGGAGCTGGTCCGCCGGATGCAGGCGGGCGGACATCAGATTGGTAATCATACCTGGAGTCACCCACAGGGGACATTCTGGTGTGCCGGGCCGTGGCGCACCTACCGGGAAATTGTGCGATGCCAGGAAGAGGTCGAAGACATTCTCGGTGTGGCCCCGGAGGTTTTCAGGGCACCTGTCGGGCATCACAACGTGTTCGTGCACGCCGTGCTACGCCGTTTCGGACTCAAGTTGATCGGCTGGAGTTCGCGTGGATTCGACGGCGTTTCCCACGATGCTGATGAGGTGATCGGTCGTATCAAGAAATCGATGGGTCCGGGTGGCATTGTGTTAGTGCACGATGACTCGGATATCGCGCTCGATGTGGCCACGGCCGTGATCGATCATGCGGAAGCAAACGGGTGGTCGTTTATCGATCCTGGCCAGCCCTCCGGCAGGTAGCGACGATGAGGTAGTTGTTGAAGGGGGTATTACCCCAGAACGGACGGACCTCGACCTCGAAGCCTTCATTTTCAAGAACCGACTGGAAGAATTGTGCGGTCGGGTAATGCGTGGGGGCGGCTTTCATCCAGAAAGTGCACTTGGCGAGCATGTCGCCTAACCAGGTGATGAAAAACCGTATATTCCTCTCCTTCAGTCCGCTTCTGATGATCAGTTTACCTCCGGTGCAGACCTTCTTGGCGGCGATGCGGAGCAGGCTTTCCTGTTGGTTTTCATGAAAAAACTGGAGGATGTCCAGGATGGTGACATCGCCGTGGTGCTCCGGGAGATCCACCCGTGCGTCCCCTTGGGACATGGTGATGTTTTCATAACCACCGGTCTTGACGAGTAGCAGGCCTTGCTCGATTTTGCGTTGGTCGTAATCGAATCCGACCACGGGGTTCTGCCAGCCGCACTCGCGCAGGTAGAGGGCGTGGATGCCGAGGCCGCAGCCGATGTCGAGCAGTGGGTTGTTGCTGTCCTTCAGCTCCTGATAGACACCGCCGTAGAGTGGGTCCGAGAGGATTTTTGACCGTATGTACTGTCGGTTCCACCTCCCTTGGCAAAGCGATGAGATGCGTTTTGCAATGGTCGCTGGGTTTAGCGGGTCACTCATGGTTTATTGGTGGGCTTCCTTCAGCGGGTTACCTCCCCTGAGCGCCCGAACGAGCAGCAGCGGGGAGCGCAGGACGAAGCCAAAAAAGAGACGGAAATACATCCAGGTGAGTAGAATATTGTCCCTGACGTATTTGAACTGGCTGATGCCACCCTCCTCGGTTGTTAGGTAGCGGCAGGGGGTGGGCAGGTTGATGACCGGGACACCTTTCCAGCAGAGGCGCACGGCGCATTCGGGATCGAAGTCAAAGCGACGGGCCCCGAAGGTGGAGGCAAAGACTTTTCTGAGTGGAGCGAGCGGGTAGAGGCGCATGCCGAATAGCGAGTCGTGAATACCCCACCACATGGTCGTGAAATTGGCCCACCAGTTGGAGATTTTCCGTCCTTTGAGCCGGATGGATGGGGCTGAGTCATCGAAGACAGGATCGCCAAGCACCAATGCCCCGGGGTATTTTTCGCCCAGTGCCATGAACTGCTTGATCGAGTCGGCCGGATGCTGACCATCGGCATCCATCGAGAGTGCGTGGGTGAACCCCTCGGCCAGCGCCAGGTTGACACCTGAAAGGACAGCGGCACCCTTGCCTTGGTTCCGGGGGAGGCGGTGCACCCTGAGTCGGTGGCCATCAGGTGTGGCGACGGATTCCAAATCATCATCGCTCCCATCCGTGCTGCCATCGATAATGACAAACACGTCCTGCCACGCGCCCAGGGCTTCGGTCACCGTCTTCCTGAGAAGAGGGCCGGTGTTGTAAGAGGGAATCATGACGCAGGCTTTCATACGCAACCCCATTCATGACCTTCTATGGGTGTTTAAAGCAACCAATAAACAGAAAAAAGCCTACTTTACCGACTCGTCCGACTTATGGGCAGAGCCCTTCCACGGGTCCATGGTATCGACATAGCTGCCGAAATACCCCTGGAGGCGATTGGAAAACTCGTGGGTGCCCTCGTTGTTTTCAAACCTCTGGATCTCCCCCACCTTGACCTTGACCATGATCGGGCACGGCGGCATTTTCCAGATCGGCCAACCCTTCTGCATGTAGCGGCTGTTCATGAAGATAAAGACGGGCAGGATCGGGCATTGGGCGTTTTTAGCCAGCAGAGCCAGGCCGTGGCGGAAGGGATTGCAGGGCGCGTTTTCGGGTCTGGTCCTGGTGCCTTCGGGAAACATGAGCAGCCGGCCTTTCCGGTCGAGATGCTCGGTCGCCTTACGCACCATGGTCAAGGTGGGCAGGTTGGGGACAAATCCCGAGAACCGGGCGCCCGAGCGCAGGATCAGGTTGTTGAGGAGCTCCACCTTCATGATGCAACTCACGTAGATAAACCGCTGGATGAGTAAGGGGGCGTCCCAGAGTGAGGGGTGGTTGCTGGCAATGATCAGGGGGCCCTCCATATCGACGTAGGGGTCTAACTCTGTGTCGTCGATCTTCACCACGCGCAGCCAGAGCAGGCCTTTGAAAAACCCGACAAACAGGTTGCCGAGAAACATATTCCCAAGCCGGGCATGTTTCACCGGGTTAAGAAACGGGTGGGTAAGTAGGCTGGTGACAAACAGGATGACCGCCCCCGTCACCCAGTAGACCAGGGTGAATACCGCCGCGGGGATAAATACACAATAGGAGAGCCACTTGGGATAGAGGTCTTCATCCAATTGGCCGGCGTCTGAGGTTCTATGGCCTTCGTTGCGCGTTGCGATCACCAGTGGCAAATTAACACCAATTCCTTGTGAGGACGATGTTTTTTTGACACATAAGTTGTTTGGAAAATGTCTAGCAGCTGTGGTTGGCCGGGTATTTTGAGTTTGTGATGTGGTGTTTGCGCTGCTTTAATCGTGGGTCTCGTAGTGAGCCTTTCCCTTTTCCTCCTTTTCCTATTAGATCATGTCCAGCCACCCAGAACTTGAATTGTTGCCTCACGGGCCGGAGTTTCGTTTTGTCCAGCAACTGAGTTCGCTGGAGCCCGGGGTTTCGGCGTCGGGCACCTATGAGATCTCCGGCGACGAGGCGTTTCTCAAAGGTCACTTCCCCGGTCATCCGATCTGGCCGGGTGTGGTGATGGTGGAAGCGATCGCCCAGCTCGGGGGGGTCGTTGCACAGTCGGACCCGGCGCAGGAAAAACTCGATGACATGCGCCTAACGGCCATAAAAAACGCCAAGATCCTCGGCACAGCGGAGCCTGGGGCGACCCTGACGATCTCCGCCAGGGTGGAAGGCCGCATGGGCCCGTTGATCCAGGTGTCGGGCAGCGTATCCGACGGAGACAACTGCCTTGCCAAAGCCGTTGTGATGCTCAGCGGGTCGCGGGCGGGGGTTAATGCATAAGCTCCCAGTGCCGCGGCACTTCCCAGCTCTCCAGCCTTTCATAGACCATGTGCTTGATCGGTTTGAGGTCGTGGTCCGACATCAGCCTGAGTTTGACGGACACTTCCTCGAAGCGTTCGTAATCCCGGCTGCGGGTGCTGGTCACCTCGGCATCGATCACGCCCGGCGTGGCCAGGCAGACACGTTTGATTTTGTCAGGACTGACCTTCCGGCCCGCCACGTTGATCGCTTGACCAACATGGTCATGCCAAAACAGCTGGTCTCCATCCACCTGGCCGAGATCCATGGTCTGGTAGTGTGATCGGCTGAATTCGTCGGCTGAGAGGAGCGAGTCAGAACCCATTGCCCGGGCATTGGTTTTTACCAGAATCCGGCCATCGTCGGAGGTGGTGACCTCCACGCCATCCAGTATTTTTCCGACCAGCATTCCGTCGGTTCTCGGAGTGCCGGATGTGTCATAGGCGACGGCACCGGTTTCGGTCGTGCCGTAAAAATTATGGAGTTTGATGCCTGTATCATTCCAGAGCCCTAGTTCGAGAGCGGATGACAGGGGTGCCCCTGCCGATAGGGCAAGGTGGATCGACCCGCCGTCGAGCGCCTTGGTGAGCCACCAGGTCTTCCACAAGGCTGGAACGCCGGGCAGGAAGAAGCGACCCTTCTTTTCCAGGGCTTGCTGGATAAAAACGGGTAAAGGCGAGGTCAGGACATCGACGGGGATGCCCTCCAGCAGCAGAGGTAGTGCCAGGCAGCCGAAACCATACGAGTGTGCCAACGAAATGGCGGCAATACCGCGGACGGAGGGGTCCAGCTCCAGTCCGTGGCGGTTTCTGCGGCCCTCGGCGAGCAGTTCATGTTCGCCAAAAAACAGACTGCGTTCCACGCCGGATGCACCGCAGGTTTGTTTGATGAGTGCCGTGCCGGTGGGGATTTCCGTGTGTATCGGCATGGGGTGCGTGTGATAGGACTCGAGGATCAGCACGGGGAGATTCTTTTTCCAGGCAGCCAGGATGGTTGGGAAAAAATCGAGGCTGTCACCATGGGCGGTGGCATACCCGGTCGATGGGATGGTCAGCTCGCGGGCACGCTGGTCGAGCTCGGAAAATGTCCACCCTCCGGGTAAATCAGGGTGCCGGAGAGCGATCTCCCCGGAGCATCCGCTCACAATCTCCGACCAGCATTCATACAGCATTTGACTTCTAGCTAGCATCTTCTATAACCCTTGCCAAGAGTTGGTAGTGATTCTTTTGCCAGCAGCCGTCGCAATTTTCACCTGAGCACCCATGTCCCCCCCACCCGATCAGGCCCCCGTGAAGCAACGTGTATTTGTGACCGGCATGGGGATGGTTTCCCCGATGGGAAATAAGGCACAGGCACATGTCGACTCGATGAGGGCGGGGCAGACGCACTTCAGGCCGATAGATTTTTTTGACGTTTCACGTCAGCGGGTGCAGACGGCGGGGGTGGCCGAACTCCCCGGATACAGCGCCGGCTACGCCATCAGCGAGCGGATTTACAACCGGCTCGACCGGGGTAGCCAGCTACTGCTCTACGCCACGGAAAAAGCGATAGAGGACGCCGGGATGGCGGCTGCAAGCGATCTCCCCCATGGCGTGCCCTATGTCATTGGCACATCCGCTGCGGCGATGCCGCTGGGTGAGGATTACTTTAAAGCGGAAACCACCGAGCCGTTCAGCAGAAGGGGACAGCTCACCCGGATTGAGCACTATCAGCCGCAGAAGTCGATGGGTTCGATCCAGCAGGCGCTCGGGTTCCGCGGGCAGACACAGATTGTTTCCAACGCCTGTGCGTCCGGGGCGAATGCCATTGGTCATGCGTTTCATCTGGTGAAGTCCGGCCAGCACCAGGTCGCCCTTGCCGGCGGCTATGACGCGCTCGCGCAGATGGTCTTTGCCGGTTTTGACGCCCTGCAGGCACTGAGTGAATCCGGTATTCCGAGGCCGTTTGACGCCCAGCGCGATGGCTTGGCGATCGGTGAAGGCGCGGCTGTACTGGTCCTGGAATCCGAGGCATCGATGCGTGCCCGTGGTGCCTCCCCGGTCGCAGAGGTTTGCGGGTATGGCATGGCCACCGACCTGCATCATCTGACCCAGCCGCATCCCGGGGGGAAGGCGGCGGTGAAATCGATGTCCGCCGCTTGTCGGGACGCCGGGATCGTGCCATCGGAAATCCAATACATCAATTCCCACGGCACCGGCACGCCGCTCAACGACGTCGCCGAGGCGAATGCCATTGTCGAGTGGGCCGGCGACCATGCCAGCCACATCATGGTGAGCTCCACCAAGTCGGCGATGGGCCACTTGTTAGGTGGTGCGGGGGCGATTGAATCAGTGGTCTGCCTGCTGGCCTTGCGCGAGCAGTTTGTCCCTGCCAGTCTGAATATCCGCGAAGTCGACCCCGCGTGCCGGTTTGACCTGGTCCGGGAGCCCCGTGACACAGCGGTCGATACCGTTCTAACCAATTCCTTTGGCTTTGGCGGCTGTAACGCGACCCTTATTTTCCGAAAACCGTGAATATGACACCCCCGACATCAACTGCAACCGACCCGCTTTATGTTCATGGATACGGCTGTGTGTCCGCGGCGGGTATCGGTGCCGCCGCCACCTACCAGGCGTGTATGGAGGGGTTTGCCATACCCTTGGAAAAACGCGAACGTGTCGTGGGAGGGGAGAGCATCGTGTCGGAAGTCCGCCCGGTCGACGCCCTCGCACTGCGTGCGGCCATGCCGAAGCATCCCCGGCTCCGGCGTGCGAGCCAGGTCAGTAAATTTGCCATCACCGCCGCTTACGAGGCGCTGGGGGCCGAACGCGTCGAACGTATCCAGAACCAGGAACTCCGACTTGGCATCGTGCTGATGTTTATCAACGGCTGCGTCAATTACTCGAACCGCTTCTACGCCGAAGTGCTCGCCGACCCCTCGCTGGCAAGCCCGATCATATTCCCCGAAACGGTTTACAATGCCCCGGCAAGCCACGTCGCCGGTTTCCTCAAGTCCGAGGGCCCCGCCTACACCCTGATCAGCGACTCGGCGGGCTGGTTTTCATCGGTCAAAATTGCCCGCGACTGGTTGGACGCCGGTCAGGTCGATGGTTGTCTGGTGATCTGTGCGGAAGAGCTCGACTGGTTGGTCACCGAGGCGTTTGCGCTCTATTCCGGCAGCCTTCATGGGACCGAGGGTGCGGCTGCTGTCTATCTGGAAAAAGGAACCCCTGGAGATGGTCCTGGGATCCAGCTCAAGAGCATGATAGGCTCCTGCGACTACACCAACACGGCTGAACGGCGCGAGGCGCTTCGCTCCGTATGGGCGATTCATCGCGAAGCCCCCGGCGCCTTGTTGGTGGATGGACTGACGGGTGTCGGTCGGATCGACCGTGACGAGCAGGAGGTATTGGCAGCGTGGTCGGGAAAACGGGTGAGTCCGGCGGCGATCTTGGGTTTTGGTGGTGGCGCGGCCTGCGGTTTCAAGACGGTCGTTGCCCTGGAAGCACTGAAAAACGGATATGACTCCTCGCTGGTAATGGCGGGCGGGACCAACCAGCATGCGTTTTCAGCCCACTTCGTGAAAAGTCAGCCTTCCCGTTAGCCCCCTCCACTTTATGAACAAACGTATTTCCTGCCTGCTTGTCACTGGAGCCAATGGTGGCCTGGGGCTCGCGATCGCCCGCTATTTCCTGACCAGGGACACGCATTGTTACGTCTACCTCGGTGTCCGCGCCAACAGGGACCAGGCGGTGGCGCTCAGCGCAGAGTTCGAGGGCCGTTGTTCCGTAATCACTCTGGACGTAACGGACCAACAAGGATGGCGGGATGCCCTGGCATCGATCGAGGCCGATGGCCGCGTGGTCAACGTGCTGGTCAACAACGCCGGCCACCACAACGACCACCTGATGGCCATGATGCCGCGCGAGGCGTGGGATGGTGTGATCGACTCGAACCTGAATGCCGTTTTTCTCGGCTCCCAGGCGGTCATACGCGGGATGATGCAGCAGCGGTTTGGCCGGATTATCAACATCGCCTCCCTGAGTGCGATCATGGCACCGATGGGGCAGACGAACTACGCGGCGGCCAAGGCCGGTGTGGTGGCGATGACACAGAGCCTGGCCAAGGAGGTCGCCCGTATGGGGATCACTGTCAACGCCATCTGCCCGGGATATGTGCAAACCAGCGCACTTGACCACATGGATGCAGAGCAGGCCAAGGCGATTAAAAAGACCATTCCCATGCGCCGATTCGGTAGGCCTGAGGAGGTTGCCAGTGCTGTTTTTTTCCTTGCCAATGAAGAGTCGGGCTATATCACAGGCGCGTCGCTGAAAATTGACGGCGGTATTTTTTAACGCTTATTCACTATTCAAATGCCCGATCTTACCGAACTCCTGTCCAAGGTGAAAGAAGTCCTCGTCGATGAACTGATGCTCGATGTTACGGTGGATGAAATTGGTGATGCCACCCCTCTGATGGGGCCTGACAGCCTGGGCCTCGACTCCGTGGATGCCCTCCAACTGGTGGTTGCCATCGAAAAACACTTCGGTCTGAAGATCTCCGATGCGGAAGCCGCCAAAGGCATCCTCAAGTCGCCCCAAACCATCGCCCAAGCTGTCGACGCATCGGGTGGTTCCGCCAAAGCCTGATCGGGCTCCCTTTTACCTCTCCCACATTGTCTTCATGTGGCCTCCGAGCCAAGGTGTGGTGATTCCATTGCAAAATGATCGCAAAAACCCACCTCAAAGTCGCAGCTCTTTTTCTGCTGAAATTACTGGGGACCGGAGTTTTTCTCTACTGGGCACTCTCCCGGATTGATGACCAGCGGGTGCTGGTGGATCATTTTAGGAACGCGCTCAAATCCCCCTTCTGGGTGAGTGCCGGAATTGGGTTCGGGGGTGTCAGCGTCATCGCCTGGGCGCTGAGGTGGTATTACCTGCTGAAAGCCCAGTCGCTTGATGTGACCTTCCCGTTTGTGGTCAGGATGACCCTGATCGCCGCGTTGTTTAACATCGTCTCGGTAGGTGGGGCGGCGGGAAATGCGGCGAGGATGATCGGGGTGATGCGCCGCAACCCCGGTAAAAAACTCATCATCACCCTGACGGTGCTGATGGACCACCTGGTGGGATTTGTCGCCACCGGCATGATTTTCCTCACCTTCGCCTGGGGGGCGGGGGGGATGCATCAGGCGGGTAACCCGGCGCTGAAAAACCTACTGGTCGCCGCCACCGTTTTTGAACTCGGAGGCGTGGTTTTTATCGTGTTGTTTTTTGTCATTTGTTCGGAAAGCATCCTCGGCCGCTTTCGCAGGAAATATCCAGTGCTTGCCAGGCGCGAGCACCTGGCGTCGTTCACCGAGTGCTTGAACCTGTACCGGTCGCGGTGGCAGCAGACGATCCAGTCACTCGCCGTGTCGATCATGCTCTCGGTGACCTTTTTCATGGCGTTTTATGCCGCCCTGAGGACGGTGCAGGAACAAGTGGAAGTGACAACGGTCCTCACGGTAATGCCGCTCGTTGATATTGCCAGCTCCATGCCCATATCGATTTCCGGACTCGGTGTCAGGGAGAAAACCTTCGAGTATCTGGTCAGTGAAATTGCAGGGGTCAAAGCCGAGGCCGCGGTGTCGGCCTCCTTGATAGGTTTCCTGTTTCACGTCTTCTGGGGGCTCGTCGGTGGCGCGGTGTTGATCTTCAACCGGTCCAATTTTAGTTCCCCTGATCAAGAAAACCCGTCATCCTCGCCTGAGTAATTTTATGCCTGAATCCAATTCCATCACCGGCTCCCTGCGCAGCCTGATCTCGGAGCGACTCTTCCCGCTGAAGGAATGTTTTACCGACCAGTGTGATCTCTATGCCGAGGGGCTGGATTCCATGGCGATGATGCAGCTCATCCTGCTGCTGGAGCAGGAATTGGCCGTCCGTATCGAAGCGGAGGATTTGGGCAAGGAAAACTTCCAAACACTCGGGGCACTTGCTAGACTGGTCGAGAAGAAACGGTCTTCTTAACCCGTCTATCAGCCTATGAGTGAACCCCAGGAGTCTAACAATAACTACGATGTTGTGGTCATCGGCGGTGGCAGCGCGGGTTTCTGTGCCGCGATTGCCGCTGCGCGTCAGGGGGGGCAGGGTAGCCGTGTCGCCTTGATTGAAAAATCTGACCGGCTCGGTGGGATGGGGCCACTGGCATTTGTGCACACCTTTTGCGGACTCTACCACCCCGATACTTCCATGCCGCCACGTGTTGCCAACGCCGGCCTGCCTGCGGAAATCGAAGCCGCCATCCGCCAGCGGACGGGTCAGGAGGCCCCCACCGCCATGGGGCGCGTCTATGTGCTGCACCAACATCCTGAAATCTACGACCAGCTGGCCAAGGAACTGGTCGCGGCGGAAGGTGAGTCGCTCGACTGCATGATGGAATCCGAGTGTATCGACATCACCCGCGAGAGCGATGGAGGGTTTGCTGTGGAGGTGTTGACCACCGGGGGGATCCGCCCAATGCGTTGCCGGAGTGTTGTCGATTGCTCAGCGGATGCACTCGGGGCGGATTTGTTAGGGGCGACGAGGTTGAGTGAGGAATCGGACCGACTGCAAAAGCCCGCGTTCATATTTTCGCTCAAGAACGTGGGTAAGGAGGTGCGTGAGGAGCGTTTTAAGATGCGCCTGGCCCTGGACCTGGTGCACGGTGTTGGAACCGGGCAATTGCCAGGCAGCATCCTGGGTGCCACCGTACGGGAGTCGGTGCACAAGGGGGAGTGTTTTATCAGCATGGACCTCGATACGGACAAGACGCAATGGAACCCGTCAAACCCTGCTGCGGTGGCCGAGATAGAAAGAACGGGAAGGGACCTGGCCATGAAACTCTACACCTTTCTCCAGGTCCAGTATCCGTTTTTTGAAGAAGCCACCGAGCCTGAGTTTCCACCCTCGATAGGTGTGCGTGAGTCATTCCGGTGGTTAGGCCGGCATGTGTTAACCGGGCAGGAATTGGTGGACGGGGTTTCCTTTCCCGATACCGTGGCGAATGCCACCTGGCCGTTGGAAATGCGTGAGGATGCCAAGGGGGCGAAGTTCACCTATTTTAAAAATGCCCGGGCGTCCGGGATTCCCCTCCGTGCCCTTGTGAGTGCGGAAATCCCGGGGGTCTATTTTGCGGGACGATGTATCTCGGCCACCCATGAGGCACTCGCGTCCGTGCGTGTCATGGGCACCTGTTTTGCCACAGGACAGGCCGCCGGCATGGCATCCATGTGTTATGCACAAGGGACCAAGGGGCTCGATGCACAGGCAAGGATGATCCAAGGCAGCCTCAATCATTGACATCCCAAACGAAGCCCATATAAAAAACCACCATGGAACGACGCCAGTTTATCAAATCATCCGCCTTGGCCATCGGTGCGACCACCGCTGCCGGGGTCGCAACATCATTAGCGGAGCATCACGAGAAAACCCCAGGCCCGTTGGTGAAAAAAGGTGATGTGATTCTATTCCAGGGGGACTCGATCACGGATGCGGGCAGGAGTAGAAAACATGCGGCCCAAGCCAACCAGCACGAAGCCCTCGGCAAAGGTTATGCGTGGCTGGCTGCCTCGCAATTGTTGGTCGACCGTCCGACCGAGCAGTTGAAGATATTCAACCGTGGTATCAGCGGCCACAAAGTGCCCCAGCTGGCGGGTCGATGGCAAAAGGATTGTCTCGATTTAAAACCCGATGTGCTGAGTATATTGATCGGTGTCAACGATATCTGGCATGGCTTGAACGGGAAATACGACGGCACACCGGCATCCTATGAAAAAGCCTACCTCGCTTTGGTCGAACGCACACTGAAGGCGCTTCCTGAGGTCAAACTCGTGATTTGCGAGCCCTTTGTGCTGCGGTGTGGTGCCGTCAAGGACAACTGGTTTCCCACCTTTGATGCCTACCGTGCATCCGCGAAAAAAGTGGCGAAGACTTTTGGCGCCACCTTTGTGCCGTTCCAGTCCATGTTTGATAAAGCCGCGAACATTGCCCCGCCTGAGCACTGGGCGCGGGACGGGGTGCATCCCACGGCGGACGGAGCCTCGCTGATGGCCCACAACTGGTTGAAGGCCGTACACTGACCACCCTGCGCAACCTCACCAAGGGCGCCTGACCACGCGGTTGAACCGGAGTGATTTCCGGGTTGGGGATAATTAACGAAAAAAAAGTGCGTTATTGGCGTATCTAGGGAATCACCATGAGTTTGATCGTCCAAAAATCCAGTCTGGCCGCCCTTGCCGGTTGCACGATGGGGGTGTCCCTGGCTCTCGGCCTGCCATTGTTGGCCCAGACCACGCCCGACTATGACCTGGCGCCGGTTCTCTACAGCAGTTCCAAGGATCATAACACCATTACACGGCTCCAGGAGGCAATCGACAGCGAGAAGTTCAACCTGCCGGACAGTGAGCCGAAGGAGATCCTGAAGGCCTTGTTGGATGAGTTGCAGATTCCCGTCTCGTCACAGATGCTGGTGTTTTCAAAAACCAGCCTACAGCGCGATCTGATTACCCCGGCGCACCCGAGGGCGGTTTATTTCAACAGCGACTTCTATGTGGGATGGGTCCCCGGCGGAATCATCGAAGTGGTGGCGTGTGATGACCCCAAGGGCATGATGTTCTACAGTTTTGATATCAACAAGCCCGTCGGAAAACGCACCTTTGTGCGCAACCAGGAATGTATGACCTGTCATGCGTCAAAAAACACCATGGACGTGCCCGGCCTGTTGGTGCGCTCTGTCTTTACTGAAAAAGACGGCCAGGCTCTCCTCAGCTGGGGCTCGTCACTGACAACACCCGCAAGTCCGATGGCCGACCGCTGGGGGGGCTGGTATGTCACCGGTACCCATGGGCAGAGTGGCCACATGGGTAACAAGTGGGTGACGATGTCCGAGTCGGGCGATCATCACTACAATAAAAACCACGGACTGAATGTCACCGACTTGTCCGCTTACTTCGACACCGGCAAGTATCTCACCGGAACCAGCGATATCCTGGCCTTGATGATCATGGAGCATCAGATCGACGTGCACAATAAACTCGCCGCCGCCAAGATGGGTTATCTCCGCCGTGTCTATCTGGGAAAGGCGATTAATGAGGGGCAGTACGACAGCGATTCGCCGGCAGCCAGGAAGATGTTGCAAGGTTACGTGGATTCGATTTTGAAGGCACTGCTGTTTGCGGATGAGGTCCGGCTTCCTGAGGACGGGATCAGTGGCTCGAAGGCCTATCAGAAGGATTTTGTCGCCCAGGGGGTTCATTACGACGGCCATTCATTGCGGGACCTACGCCTGGAGAAACGGATCTTCAAATACCGCTGCAGTTTTATGATCCACAGCAAGGCCTTCGATTTGCTGCCGGAGGAAATCAAAACCCCCGTGTTAAAAAAACTACACCGCATTGTGACCGGCCGGGAAACTCCCGTGGGCTACCCGCGGTTAAGTAGTCGTGAGCAAGGGCGCATCCACGCAATCCTGTCCCACACCCACAAAGGCTACCAGGCAGTGCTGCGTGACCAGTAAACCGCACGCCCAACGGGGACGGGTGGCCCAGCAGTCCTCTCGTATACACCTAATTTGATCGTGCAAACCGGAGCCATCCAGTGCATTGTGCAACCATGAACGTGACGCTGAAACATCTCTTTATTTCCCCGGGCCACAATTTCTACGGCAGGCATGGCAAGGGGGCGATGGATTATCCGATCAAGGAAGTGGAGCGCATCGATTGCGTTGCAGGGCGGGGGATCACGGATGACCGTTTTTTTGATTACAAACCCGACTACAAAGGCCAGATCACCTTCTTCGACTGGGCGGTTTACGAACGTGTCCGGGATGAAATCGTCCAAGGTGAGCTGCACCCGATGGCATTCAGGCGGAATGTGGTGCTCAAGGGGGTTGACCTGAATGAACTCATCGACAAACGTTTCACGCTGGCTGGGCTTGAACTCACGGGGTCGTGTGAATGTTCCCCTTGTTATTGGATGGACCAGGCCTGTGCCCCGGGAACCCACGAGTTTCTCAAAGGCCAGGGCGGCTTGCGCGCCAGGATCGTCAAAGGTGGTGAGCTGACTCTTGGTGAGTGCGCGCTGGAGGTGATTGGTGACATCCCACCCGAACCGAAGGAGGACAAAAAAGATGCCTGACCAACGATCTGACGCATCGGTGGGGTTTGATATCTGGAAACTGGGGGACGACGACCGGAAACCGGTTGTTGACCAGCTGGCGCGTGAGGAGCCCTTGCAGATAACGGTCGATGGCACGCCCGTCGCAGTGGTCATGCGCACACCCGGACACGATGCGGATCTGGTGAGGGGTTTTTTACTTACTGAGGGATTAGTAGAATCACTCGATGATGTGATGCGGATCGATCTCGAGCAGCAGCAGAATCATGCGTATGTATTTCTCTCCGATGATGTGGTTTTGGATCACGCACGCTTGAGTAGAAACCTCTTCAGCGCTTCGTCCTGCGGAATTTGTGGCAAGGCGAGTATCGAAGCGATCCAGCAACATGCGCCGCCGGTCGACAGTGGTCTGGTGGTAGCCTCGCACGTTGTGTTGGGCTTACCCGGCTCCCTCCGGGCTGCACAGGAGGTGTTTTCTAACACAGGAGGGCTGCATGCCGCTGCACTGGCTTCTGCCGAAGGCGAAATCCTGGTGCTGCGCGAGGACGTTGGCAGGCACAATGCCATTGACAAGGTCATCGGCTGGGCGGCGAGCCACAAGCTGGATCTCTCAGAAACTTTACTGCAAGTGTCAGGCAGGGTATCCTTCGAGGTGATGCAGAAGGCACTTGTCGCCCGTATCCCGGTTGTTGCTGCCATCTCCGCACCTTCGTCCCTGGCAGTCGAGTTCGCCCGCACAAGCGGCCAGACGCTGATCGGCTTTCTCCGCCCCCCCAAGATGAATATCTACGCGGGTGAGGACCGTATTATTTGATGACCTGGCTATATCCGGACACGTCACCGATTTTCCGCATCCAGCCGAGGCGCGATGACCTTGCACCACAACTCAGGGGTTGATCATTTTTAAAACGGGCATATGCTCGTTACTATTCAATGAATCATGAACAGCCCGACTCACACCACGCCCCCGGACAAGCGACACACGTTACGGCCGCTTGACCTGGATTTACTCACAAGACTGAGGGAAAAACATCACCGTCAGTGCCACGCGTGCAGTCATCAAAGTCTTCGTCTTGAGTTTGAAACCGATGGCGTAGACACATTGATTGGTCGAATCACGCCGCCTCAAGAACTCTGTAGCTATCCCAACGTGCTCCACGGTGGCATCATCAGCTTGTTCATCGATGAGGCAATGACTTGCTGCCTCATGGGCCACGGTGTTCTTGGGCTTACCGGCGAGCTTTCCCTACGCTTTCACCAGTCGGTGGAAACCTGCCAATTGCTGGAAATCAAAACACGGGTCATCCATGCGCGCCGACCTCTCTATCAGCTGGAAAGCCACCTGTCCCAAAACGGCAATATCATGGTTAGTGCCAAGGCCAAATTCATGCAGAAACCCGACCAAACGTCATTGACATGAGCCGTCCCATTCGCAGGTATGCAAATCACTTGGTTGCGATTTCCTCCCGAAGATAGACAGGCTCGATATCCCATTTCGGATTTTGCCCCAAAAACCGGCAGGCGTTGTTATGGAAGATGTCCAGCAGCTCCTGACGGTGGAACCGCCGCCGACTGCACTCCAAAATACACTCCTGCAAGGTAAATGGATCCGACGGCCCCCAATCCGCTGAGCTGTTTACCAGCATCCGCTCCCAGCCCATCCTCTCCAGCACATCCGCCGCCCGTTTGGCGGTCATCTTCGTCATGGGGTAAAGTGTCATCCCGGCCCAATACCCGCGGTCCATCACCATCTGCACGGTATGCTCTTCGACGTGATCGATCCACACACGTTCAGGATCCATCGCTGAAAAATTGGCCAGGATCTCAAGGATGCGGCGTGTCCCCTTCAGTTTGTCATCGAGGTGCGGCGTATGCACCAACATCAACTGGTCATGGTCAAGTGCCATCTGGATCTGCCATTCAAAGGAGTCACATTCGTTTTTTGTGGATAGATGCAACCCGATTTCGCCGATGCCTAACACATGAGGGTTGTTGAGAAATCCAGGCATGTGTTTACACACCTCCCGTGTGAGTTCCATATCCTCGGACTCCTTCGGATTGACCGCGATCCAGGAAAAATGACGGATTCCATACTGCGCTGCCCGTGTCGGCTCATATTCTGAAATTTGCTTAAAGTAGTCTAAAAACGTCTCGGGATGCTCCCGCTCAAATCCCGCCCAGAATGATGGTTCACATACGGCGACCACACCGGACATCGCCATTCTTTCGTAGTCTTGTGCGGTCCGCGCGATGGCGTGGTAATGAGGTTGGATCACATACATAACTTACTCGGTGGTTGTATCTGAAAATAACAGAGCCAGTTGTTTGGCACGATCCGGGGGCTGGTTGTCACTCGCTATCAAACGAAGCGCCTGCACACACCGACTGAGCCGTGGTTCCGGGCTAACAGCAGGGTCGCCGCCTCCCGCAAGCTGGTACCGATCAAAAAAGGCAGCCAACTCCAGCAGCTGGCATCGTGCCTCCAGGTAGTGACGGTCCAATACCTCCGCCGGGTTTAAACGATACATTGTGACTCACTCAATAAAGGTTTTCTCATCAGCTCGTAAGCCTTTTCCAGCTCACGGTCCTGGTGCCATTGCTGACAATGCTGTAAATGCCCCCCCAGTTGGGTTTCAAGCAAGGGAACTAACAAACCACTGCGCCATGCATCCAATGTTTCCCCCACGGTCCTGGTAGGTGTCAGCCAAACACTGATTCCCCGTTTCAGCAGGGTGTGGTAAGCATGATGTCCAATACCCCGGGTGAATACCGAGGCTATCCGTGGCCATACCATGGCCCGCGATGCCTTGTAGCAACCTCTTTCCATCAGCGGACGTCCCACCACCTCCCAATCATCAGTGACCGTGTCATACAGGAAGTCATAAGCGGAACGCCCGAAATGCTTGCCGAGGACCGAATCCAAACCGGCGTCTCTGTCTACCCCGAGACAGATATAACTATCATGGTAAATCATGGATATGAGCATATGCCCAATACGCCATCTGTCAAGATTTACCTTCAGGGAGGTTTTTCACCTCATTTTTCAACGGTTTAAGAATACGCAGGGCATGGCCACCGACAAGTGCCTGTGCAACCTTGCTCCGGGCACGCCGCACGATGCGGTCGAAGGTTTGTCTCGATACACCCATTTGCTCAGCAGCCTGCGCCCGGTACAAGCCTTCGGCGTCGGCCAGCTGCAATGCCTCAAGTTCATCGGATGCCAACTCCACCTCCTGCAGGTCGGAAAGGGGGATGCCCCGGGGTTTGAAATAACGGGCTGCCGGTGAGCAACGAATGCGGCGCGGATTCAGAGGGCGGGGCATCAGGTCAATGTGTTGGAAATCCGGACCATCCTAGTCGCGTGACATGAAGAGTCGAAGGACATACCAGAACATCATAGCCACGCTCGCAAACAAACCGAGCGACGCCGCCACATATTGGTGGGTGTTGTAGTGGTGAATGATATTACTGGTGCTGTAGAGAATCGAGCATGCGGCGAATGCGACCATAGCGAGAGAAAACCAGAATCCGAGGGTGATAAAGCTCGGGAAGATCACGGCGATAACGATGACTCCGAGAGCCAGAAAGCCCCCGACTTTCAGTATGCCGCCAAGGAACGAGAAGTCCTTTTTGGTGGTAAAGGCTACGGTGGTAAGGGCTGCAAAAAGTAACAGGGTGACACCCCCGGCCTTCGCGATGATCGTGGGGTCGCCGCTGTAGAGTTTGGCCATCAGAAGCATAGGCACAAAAATCAACGACCATGAGAAGACACCTAATCCAAGGCCTGCGTACTGCATGGTTAAACTCGTGGCGCCCCTGGCCCATTTATCGGCGATTGAGGAAGTGAGCATAAATACCCCCAAGACCACGAGCCAGCTGAAGCGATGGGCTCCGAGGAGACCAAAAACGGTGCCTTCGATGCCTGGGATCGACATCAAAAACGCCTCAATCAAGGCAAAGGCGGCAATGGCGCCAGCGAGGTGGGTGTAGGTCTTGCGGATAAACGCGGCTCGGACGTCGACCGGCTGGGCGGCCACAGTAGAAGGATTGGCGTAGGGGCTTGCGTAGGGATTGTCCATGGCCGCAATCTAGTATGATTCCGCGGGACTGCCAGTAGTTTTTTTAATCCGCAAATCGACAGGCCCCGTTTGGTGCGTGTGGCAAAGCACGATCATCCTCCGGAGTATGAGGGCTGCTATTGAGCATGGCGTGAGTGGACGAGCGCAACCCACGCGCACTCCGAAGCCTCCCCCAGGTGATTTTAATAAGGCTCAGCGTGTCTCCCGTTTTTGACTTGGGGGGATGGACGGATTTCCCTCTGTTGTTATGGCTAACAGAACTTAGAATTTCCAGCTCATATTGACGTAGGCAAAGCGTCCCGCGCCCGGGATGCGGTCGCCGACTGCCACGTCGCTGGCACCGACACGGTTGATGCCGCCGAGGTGGTCGGAGTATTTTTCGTCCAGCAGGTTTTCGATCCCCACCTCGAGGCGGGGTCCGTTTTCAAACTGATGGGCGGCGCGCAGGTGCACCAGGGCGTAGCCGGCGGTGCTTGTCTCCCCGTTGAATGCCGATGTCCTGTTCTGGTCGGCGGCCCATTCCAACTCACAATGAAACTCCCACTTGGCGTTATTCCATGCCAGGTCCACCAAGCCATTGAGCGGAGCGATGCGGTAGAGGTTGTCGTGGTTGGTCGTATCCCTGCCCCGCACATAGCTGGCATGACCGGAGAGCGATAACTCGTTGGTAAACTCATAGCGGGCGGCAAGCTCCGCACCGTAGAGTTCGACATGGTCGATATTCTGGAAACGGAGCACGGGTTGGCCATGATGGAGTATCGGCATCCCCTGGATGTAGTCCTGGATGTAGTTGTAAAACGGAGTGAGTTTAAGCTTCCAGTGGTCACCCTTACGACTGGCGCTGGTGGAGATTTGAAAAGAGGTTTCGGGATCAAGCCCGGTGTTGCCCATGTAGGTTCTGCCGTCGGCCAGACCGGCGCTGGCGTTGAGGGGGGTCCAGAGATAGCGTTCCGAGAGCGAGGGGGCGCGGTTCTTCATGGCGAAGGCAAGTTCATACGAGGACACATCGTCGGGTGTGTATTCGAGGGCTGTGACGAGGTCGATCAATACATCGTCATGTGACCGCTCACCTGCATTGAACGCTGCGGCATCAGCGGCGACCGGGGGCATGCCGAAGCCCGGTCTGACTTTGTCGGCACTGGTTTTCACCAGATCACCGCGTAGTCCTAACAGGTAACGCCACTCCTTGCTCCACTGGTTTTCCCATTCGGCAAAAATGCCCAGGCGTTCGCGCCGGTTATCGGCAAAGGTGTCACGCACGGCACCCGAGGCGAGCATCACCTGGTCGGCGTCAAACTCGTTGCGGTGCAGGTCGATGCCAATACGCACGGTCGACTCGTCCTGCGGCTTCAAGGGAAGTGAGAACTCGCTGCGCAAACCATAGTCACGGCTGCTGGCAGGGGCGTCCATTTTCATCATCGCCGGGCGCAGGGTGTGGTTGGTCATCAGGTGATCGATGTCGTGCACGTAGAGATAGGTATCGAGCGTGCCCGCCCCCAGGGCGGTTTTGTAGCGCATCCCGATATGCCAGGAGTCGTCCTCGATCATATCCATCGCCAGGGTCGGTGTGCCGGCGTCACGGGTGCTGCTCAGACCCGCGTCCAGGGTGAGGAAGCCTTGCCCGGTGCGAAGCGAGGCGGTGATGTCGTGGCGCTGGGTATCAAATCCGCTGGCGCGCAGTGTGCCACCGGGAATCCGTAAATCGTCGGCGGTCGACCAGCTTCCCCGGTAGTCGAACGCCGCATCTTCATTGGCGTAGGAAAACTGGCCTTTGGCACCGTAGGAATCGTGGCTGCCCCGGTAAAAGGTGGCTATTTCACCACCGGTCAAGACGGTGCCGTTAGAGGCAAAAACAGGATCGGGCTGCGACAGGCGTATGGTGCCGCCCAAGCTGTCGCCTCCAAGGCTAACAGGTGAGACACCGGCGATCAGCTCCAAGCGTGTTGTTGCGGAGGCGTCCGCATAGTGCAGCGGCGGGTCCATGTGGTTAGGGCACGCCGGGCTGACGGTCATACCACCGAGTAAAACGCGGACGCGGTCGCCGGACAGCCCACGGACCTGGGCGATACCCGTCTGGCTACCATTGCGCAGCACCGCGGCACCGGGAGTGCGGCCGAGCAGCGACGCGCCGTCGAGTGCGCGGTGGCGCTGGCCCTGCAGCTCGACATCGTTTGCCCCCCAGAGGCCTGTCGTCCCCCTGCCGGTAATGACCAGCGGGTCAAGCGGGCCGTCATTTGCCGCCATGACAGCGGCGTTGGAGCTTACGTAGACCAGGAGGGGGACGAAACAATTTTTCAAACACAGTTTCATGGCTCGAAGTTAGCGGTTGCAAGTGCTGCTTGCTAGGTCAAAAATGTGTTTTCCGGGTTGTTTTTTGATTATGAACTGAGTGGGGATCGGTTATAGTCGCGCCATGCACTACTGCTTGATCTGCGTATTGATGGCGATTGTTTTAATCCAGACGGGCACAGCCGGGGTGGATAAGGGTCCTTTGGAAACATGGCTGGCAGCCCAGAAGGAACAAAACTCGGTCTACGCCGAATTCGTCCAGACACGCAAGCTTGCGACCTTGAGGAAGCCCCTGGTCAACAAAGGCCGGATGTGGGCGAAACGACCCGACAAGTTTCTCTGGGTGATGGGCAGTCCCGCCGTGGTCACGGTGCTGAGGAAGGGCGAGGAATACCTCTATCTCGACAAGGAAAAAAACGAGGCTATCAGGATGGGTGCCGACAGCCGTTATGCCCGGCAGTTTGAAATGATGACCGGTGATATGGGGGAAACGATCGCCGAGTTTGAAAAGCGATTTGCCATCAAGGAGACGAAGGTGGTCGATGGTATCTACCACGCCACATTTTCGCCCGTGAACCGGCAGTTCAGGAAACGTGTGCCGTGGCTCATTCTCTCCGTGCATCTTAAAACGAACCGCACGGCCGGATTTGAAATCCACCTTGAGGACAAAACGGTGATCAGCACGCAGTTTACCAAATACAGCCTGAACGTCGCCATCCCTGACGACCGGTTCAAAGCCGATACCACCGGCTACAAGGTCAAAAGGAAGTAGCCGACCGGGAATTGGTCCATCCTAACGGAAAAAGTAATCAGAGTCCCATCTCGTGTTTGTGTGTGATCGACTCCAGCATGGCGGCGTTGGTTTTGTGGTGCCGAAGGCTTTCTTGCAGACGCAGGGCGTCATTGCGTGACAGCGGGTTGCTATACCATTCCATCTGCCAGGGTTTGAAGGCCTTGGTGCCTTTGAACTGGCCTTTGTTGTGGGCTTTGTGCTCCGCCACGGCGTCTTCCGACATGCCGATGAAACGACGGTTCATCCGGTTTTTGAGGATGTAGACTTGATAGGATTTTTGGTCGGACATGGTTTTAGAAAAGTAGGGTAAGTTTGTAACTTGCCGACAACCTCGGCAGGATGCACTCACCAAGTTTGTCGGCAACTTGAAAAGTCGCCCTACCGGGATGATTCAATACTGATTTCGATCGATTTGCTGGTTGGGGTGTTGCTTTCCAGGGCGGTCGAGTTGACGGGCACGAGCGGGTTGGCCTCGGGGAAATAGGCGGCGGCCGTGCCCGCGGGGATATCGTAGGGGATGGCGTGGAATTTTTCCACCTTCCTTTTTCCATCCTCCCAGTGGCTGGTGATATCGACCAGGGAAACCGGCGGGATGTTCCGCGCTGTCATGTCGCCTGGATTCAGGAAAATAATCCGGCGTCCCATACCGATACCGCGGTAGCGGTCGTTGAGGCCGTAGATGGTGGTGTTGTACTGGTCGTGGCTGCGCAATGTCTGGAGGATGAGCCTCCCTTCCGGCACCTGGAACTGCTCCAGCACCGAATCGCTGAACCCGGCCTTGCCCGTGGCGGTGTCCCAGATGCGTTGCTTGGCATTGTTAGGTAAATAGAACCCTCCTGGGTGGCGGACTTGTTGATTGTAGGGGGCGAAGCCGGGGACGATTTTTTCGATCAGATCGCGGATACGGTCGTAGTCCTCAACCAACCAACGCCAGTTGATGGTATCCGAGTTCCCTACGGTGGCTTCGGCGAGTCGCGCCACGATCGCCGGCTCGCTCAGCAGGTCTTCAGAAGCAGGTTTGAGCTTGCCGCGCGACATGTGCACGATCCCCATCGAGTTTTCACAGCTGACAAACTGGTCGCCTTCCCTCTGTGTGTCGCGTTCGCTGCGCCCCAGGCAGGGGAGGATCAGTCCGGTTTTGCCAGTCACCAGATGGCTTTTGTTGAGTTTGGTGGAAACCTGGCAGGTGAGTGTGCAGTTAGAAAGCGCCTGCGCTGTGTAGTCGGTGTCGGGTGACGCCTGGAGGAAGTTTCCACCGAGGGCAAAAAAGACCTTGGCGTCGTTGCGGTGCATCGCGAGAATGGCGTCGACGGTGTCGTATCCGTCTTTGCGGGGGCAGTTCAGACCGAACTCGCGGTCAAGCGCGGCAAGGAAGGTCTCGGGCATTTTTTCGTAAATCCCCATGGTGCGGTCGCCCTGCACATTGCTGTGTCCTCGCACGGGACAGAGGCCGGCACCAGGTCGGCCAATCGCGCCTAACATCAAGTGGATGTTGGTGATTTCACGGATCGTTGCCACCGCGTTCCGGTGTTGCGTGATACCCATTGCCCAGCAGGTGATCAGCTTGCGCTCACCCTTGAGCAGGGTGTCGGCCAGCTTTTGCACATCCTCCCTGCCGATTCCCGACATGCTGGTGAGTTCCTCCCACGATGCGGCTTCACAGCGCTGGCGGTAGGCCTCGATTCCCTCTGTATGATCGGCGATGAACGCATGGTCAAGGGCATCACGGCCGAAGAGTTCCTTGCCAAGCGCGCGCATCAGTGCGAGGTCGCCATTGAGGTTGACCTGCAAATACTGCGATGCCAGCGGGGTGGATTTTCCCAACATGCCGGAGACCTTCTGCGGATGGGCAAATCCCATCAACCCGGCTTCCTTGAGCGGGTTGATGGCCACGATGCGCGCTCCGTTTTCGACCGCCGTTTCAAGAGCCGACAGCATACGCGGGTGATTGGTGCCGGGGTTCTGGCCAATGCAGATGATGGTATCCGCCCCATGGATGTCATCCAGTGTCACCGTGCCCTTGCCGACGCCGACCGATTGTTTCATGGCTGTGCCACTGGACTCGTGACACATGTTGGAGCAGTCGGGGAGGTTGTTCGTTCCGTAGACCCGGGTAAAGAGCTGATAGAGGAAGGCCGCTTCGTTGCTGGTCCGCCCGGAGGTGTAGAAAACCGCCTCGTCCGGATGGTCGAGCCCGTTGAGGGTGTCGGCAAGCAAGGCGAAGGCATCGTCCCAGGAGATCGGTTGATAGTGGCTGGCACCCTCACGCAGAACCATCGGCTCGGTGAGGCGGCCCTGCTGGTCATGCCAGTAATCGCTTTGCTCCAGGAGGTCTGCCACACTGTGTTTTCTGAAAAACTGACGGCCAATCCGGCGGGTAGTCGCTTCCGACGCGATCGCCTTGGCTCCGTTTTCGCAGAACTCACTATGGGCACGATGGTCGTCCGGGTCCGGCCAGGCGCAGCTCGGGCAGTCGAATCCGTCCTTCTGGTTCAGTTCTAACAGCGCCTTGGTGCCGCGCGCCGGCCCCGCCGTTTTCATCACGTGCTTCATCGCGGAGGCCACGGCACCCGGCCCGCCTGCGTATTTTTTAGGCTTGCTGACCCTCGGCGGATTTTCGTCGGGCAATGGTTGGCTCTCCCTTGGCATACCGCCCACTATACGGGTAAACAGCCCGATGCCAAACCGGAAGTCAAAAAAGCCGAATCGACTTTTGTCAAAGAACTGTGTAGGCTCACAGCCTGTTTTACCCTCATGTCCACCGACAAGCATTCATCTTCGCAGGAAAAAATCACCCTGTTTCGCTCGCTGTTCCGGGGGCGGGAGGAGGTTTATGCGCAGCGCTTTGTAAGTAAGAAAATGGGAAAAGGCGGATACTCGCCGGCGTGCGGAAATGAATGGGTGCGGGGAGTGTGTGAAAAGCCGCTCATCAAGTGTTCTGAATGCGCCAGTCAGAATTGGTTGTCGGTTAGTGATGAAGTGGTACGCTGGCACCTCATGGGCAAGGAGCCCGGGGGGAGGGACTTTGTGATGGGGGTGTATCCGATGCTGCTGGATGAACGGTGCTGGTTTCTGGCGGTGGATTTCGATGGCGAGGGTTGGCAGGGTGAGGTGCGCGCGTTCATGGAGGTTTGCCGCGGAATGGAGGTGCCCGCCTCGTTGGAGCGGTCGCGCTCGGGCGATGGCGGGCATGTCTGGTTGTTTTTTGAGGAGCCGGTTCCAGCGGCGATGGCAAGGTCGCTGGGCTCCCACCTGCTCACTCTGGCCACGCAAAGGTGTCCGCAGACCAAGCTACAATCGTATGATCGCTTTTTCCCGAACCAGGACACCCTGCCGCGTGGTGGCTTCGGGAATCTCATCGCACTTCCATTGCAAAAAGAGCCACGTAAGCACGGCAACAGCGAGTTTGTTGATGTCAGCCTAACACCCTATCCAGACCAGTGGGCATACCTGGCGTCCGTGCGAAGAATCACCCTCAGGCAGGTTGAAAAATGGGTGGAGAAAGCCAGGAAAAGTGACCAGGTGTTGGGAGTGCGCATGGTTCCAGACGAAGCAGACGATACGCCGTGGAAAGCACAACCATCACGGAGAAGCCAGGCAGATCTTAGGTTGGGCAAAGCAGAAAAACCCAGGTCGCTGGAGATGGTTTTGGGCGATCAGATCTACGTTCCCAAGGAAAATCTCCCGCCCGCACTGCACAATGCCCTGGTGCGTCTGGCTGCGTTTCAAAACCCGGAGTTTTACAAAGCGCAGGCAATGAGGCTGCCCACCTATGATAAGCCGCGTGTCATCGCATGCGCCGAGGATTATCCTGAGCACGTGGCACTGCCGCGTGGGTGCCTCGAAGAGATGATGGAAATGTTGGATGGGCTGAAAATACCGACCAAAATCGACGATCAACGCAACCAGGGAGAGGTATTGCAAGTCACCTTCCAGGGTGATCTCCGCCCCGACCAACTAACCGCAGCCACAGCGCTGGAGCAACACGACACCGGAATCCTCGCCGCCACCACCGCCTTTGGCAAAACCGTACTCGCCGCGGCCATGATTGCGCGGCGAGGTGTCAATACTCTCATCCTCGTACATCGCAAGCAACTGATGGACCAATGGGTCGAGCGGCTCGTTCAGTTTCTGGATGTGGAGGAAAAACAAATCGGCCGTCTCGGCGGTGGACGCAGAAAGCTCACCGGAAATCTCGACATCGCGATCATTCAGAGCCTGGTGCGCAAGGGTGAGGTGAAGGACCTCGTTGCCGACTACGGACATCTCGTCGTTGATGAATGCCACCACCTCTCCGCGCATAGCTTCGAGCTTGTCGCCCGACGCGCCAAGGCGCGCTATGTGTTGGGGCTTTCCGCCACCGTCACCCGCAAGGACGGTCATCATCCGATCCTTTTCATGCAGTGCGGACCGGTGCGCTACCGGGTGGACGCCAGGACTCAGGCGAACAAACGCCCTTTTCGCCACGAAGTGATCGTACGCCCCACCGGTTTCCGTTTGCCACTGGAAACCGATGATGACCCACGCCTCGCTTTCCAACAAATCTGTGATGCCCTCTATCAAGATCATCGCAGAAATCGCCTCATCGCCGATGAAATCCTCGATGCCGTCCGCGCCGGAAGAACTCCCCTCGTGCTCACCGAACGCACGGAACATATTGACTTTCTTAATCGATTGTTAGAAGACGAGCTGCCGCACATCGTTGTTTTGAAAGGAGGCATGCCTGCCAAGGAGTTGAAAGCCGCCATCACCTCCCTGGGCAGCATCCCGGAGTCCGAGCCGCGTGTCATTTTAGCCACCGGGCGCTTTGTCGGCGAGGGTTTTGATGACTCCCGGCTCGACACCCTTTTCCTCACCATGCCGGTTTCCTGGAAGGGAACCATCGCCCAATACGCGGGTCGCCTGCATCGACTGCACGGCGGGAAAAAGGTCGTGCGCGTCTTCGACTATGCCGACCTCGATGTGCCGATGCTCTCGCGCATGTTCGACCGCCGCTGCGCCGGTTACGAGGAAGTCGGCTACACCATCCTGCTGCCCGCCCACGCCCTGCCCGGCTGGCCACCGGAAGTGCCGCTACCCATCGACCCGCAGTGGAAAAACGACTACGCCGCCAGCGTCCGCCGCCTCATCCGCGACGGAGTGGATGCCCCGCTCGCCCGTCTTTTTGTCCACGTCACCCGCCCGCCCGAAAAGGGAGCCAAAGGCACCGCCCGGGCAAGAAGCGCCAGCGAGAAATTCCTCCACCGCCGACTGCAAACCCTTCCCGACACAAAAGGCCAGTTCAAACTCAACGCCCGGCTGCCCATCCCATTCAACGAGCGCAGCGAGATGGAGGTCGACTTCCTCTGCCGGGAGAAAAACCTCGTCATCGAACTCGACGGCGACCAACACCTCAGCGACAAGGAAACCTACCGCCGCGACCGGAGAAAGGATGCCCTGCTCCAGCAAAACGGCTACCTCGTCCTCCGTTTCCTGACTACAGACTTAGGAGAAAACCTCGACCACGTTATGGACACCATCCAGCGGGTGCTGGTGGGGAGGTGAGCAAACAGCTTGCGGTGAAAATTGGGTGTATTCACCGCATGATTCGCCGGCGTTCGAGTGCAATGGCACTTAATTAAGCGGGGAACTCGGGCACACTCCAATTTTTTTTAGTAGAAAGTTTATAGACATGTTTTGAGCGTGAGCTCACCCTGACAACGTCTGCGGGCTGGATGGCCGAGATCAAGTATCGGTTCCAGGTCCCCGTTCCGAAGCGTCAGATCTTTTCATACCTGAAAATAATGCGGTTTTCCGCAGCGCTCTGACCTGTTTGCCACAGCCCGCAGGCACTTTCACTCCCTCAATCCCTTTCTATGATCGCCAAGGAATGATCAGGGGACTGCTAGGTTGTTATTCCGGTGGGCAATCCGGTGTAATCGGGTGTATAATCAGGTGTGATTCAAACCAATACGATCGTAATCACGCCTGAATTGCTCTCGCTGCTGTCTGAGGTCTGGCAGGCTATGCCTATGTGCCCTATTCCTCTCTCGAAAGTATCGTAGAGAACAGCAAGGAAAGTTACTATCTTGCACTACGGCAGACTCAGGGAACGATTCGTAAGGAAGCTCCCGATTGGCAACCGTGGTTGTTGTTTTTCATGAAAGCGATGCAGCAGCAAAAACGCCGACTGGCTGTCAAGGTTGAGCGTGAGCATCGAGCGATAGCAGACTTGTCTGAGCTTGCTGTCTCGATTCTGGATTGCGCGAAACAACAAGGGCGTGTCACGAATCGCGATATGGTGAGGGAAACAGGGGCCAGTGCCAACACACTCAAGGTAACCTTCGGTTCTTTGGTGAAAAAAGGAATGCTCGTCCGGCATGGTGGTGGACGTTCAACTTGGTATGGTCTTAGCTGATTATTTGTATGCATCATTTCCTTGACCGACCCCTTTTCCGCGACCCCTTTTCACTTTTCCGAACCCCTTTTCAGACCCCTTTTCAATTGAGCACAGAGAGTGGTTGTTGGGAGTCGAGGCTCTTGCAGGGTCTGCGGTTGAGCAAGCTCTGAATTTCTAGTCGTCGGCTGGGGACAGGATGGTTGCCCGCCAAAGCCCGCACCAGTGATCCGGGCTTTGCACGTCCTTGATGTGTGGGATGCTGTCTTTATCAAGGCGGTAGTAGTCAATGAGCTGGTTGCTCAGAAGTAGATCGATGGTCATGGGGATGGCTGGGTGTGTTAGACCCATTGCCAAAACTCATTTCCGAAACGGGGGCGACTAAAAAGTGTGAGTGACAGAATGAATGAAATCAGTGAGCCAGTTGTTCCGGCCAGAAATACCCGATACCTGCGTTGCTCGTCGGTCGAGGTGCCCGCACCACTCCCTCCTCACGCCTTGGTCTCGGGCATTTCTGGCTCGGCCGTTTTCGGCAATTATTTTTGGCAACAGGTCTAGTGCGCCAGGCAGCATTTTTTGTATTTCTTGCCGCTACCGCAGGGGCAGGGGGCGTTGCGGGATATCTTTGGCTCGAAGCGGATGACGTTTTCGATTTGGGCTTCTCTTACCAATCTGTAGTTCTCCTTGATTGTGGTGAGCCATTTTTTATCCATGATGTGCTTTACCAAAGCGAGCATGCCCTCTGCAGAAACGAGATCGGGACTCATGAAATCGATCGATAAGCCGCTCATGTCCTGAGCCATTTCGTCATCCTTGCTGGCTTTCAACCATTTGAAATAATATTGGGGGTCTTCCCATCCGTAGTTCACCGTCGATACGTGACGGTTTTCATGAAAAACTTGAATGATGGTTTTTCTGCAATCGCAGCCTTTGTCCGTGCAGTAATAATCGATAAATTTGTATTCTCCATCGGGGAGCCTGGGTTCATCAGAAATAGTAACTGTTCTTACAGGGTGGTTTCCTCCGAGAACTTCTCCGGCGGGTTTGAAATACATGGTGATTGTTCGTTAGTGGTTCTGTTTGTTTTTTGTTCTAATTTATCGGAGTAATAGATGACTGAAGCCATCGGGATTTCGAGTTTCTCGCCTTCTTTCATTTTGGCGATGGGTATTCTGTTATCTCGTGCGACTTCGTAGTCGGGATTGAGTTCAAGTGCCTTGTCGAAGGCAGTCGCGTTTGCCTTTGGTTTGGGTGCAGATCGGGCACTTGTTGTTCATGGGGTCGCCGGGGGTTTAGTTGAGTGCTCTGGTGAGGTGTTCTTTCTCCTCCGAGGTGAGGATTTCTTTCTCGAGCATGGTTAGGATGTTTTCCGGAAGGAGGGATTTGTGGGGCACTTCCCGGAGGTCGGCCAGGGTCTCTGGTGGCGTTTGGTGGGTTTGCAGGGCGGTGAGCTGGCTGTGGTGGAGGATGGCGTTTTTGAGGTGCGGGGTGGCGAGGTGGGGGAGTTGGGCTGCGGTGAGGGCGTTGGCGGCGGTGAGTTGCTCTTGTTTTTGGTGTTGGTGGCGTTTGATTTCGGCGAGTTGCTCGGGGGTGTGAGTGGGTGCGGGTTTTTCGGGGTCGGGCTCCAACAGGTTGCGGCGGGCGCGGGTGTTGGTCTGGAGCAGTCCCGCGCGCTGGAGTTGTTGCAGGCTGTCGTGAGTGGTTTGATCGACGAGGATGATGTTGTTTTCCAACCAGTCGGGTGTGGTGTTGTGGCGGGGGTAGAGTTGGCCGCAGAGTTGTTGGATTTCGTTTTTGAGGGCTTTGGTGACGGTGTTGGTGACGAGGTAGATTTTTTGCAGGGCGGGATCGGTTTCTGTGTCGGTGCTGTCGGAGGAGGCGTTGTGGAGTTCCCGGGTAAGGAAGTGTTGCTCGGCGTGGAGGAGGTTTTTGCCGAGTTTTTTCTGGAGTCGGGTGGCGAGTTCTTTGGCGGGGTCGGCGGGTGGAGTTTTGGTTTTTTTGGCGGCGGTGGAGGCGTGTTGTTTACCGGCCTCGAGGGTTTGCTGGAGGCGGGCGAGGAAGGACTGGCCGCCTTTTTTGAGCTGGATTTCCGAGATTTTGCCGATGCCGTCGAGCACGCCGTCGGCGAGACCTTGTTTCATGGCGAGGGTGTCTAACATGCCGTGCTCGATGGTGCCCTCGGCGATGAGGTTGATGACTTGCACGGGTTTTTGCTGGCCTTTGCGCCAGGCGCGGGCGATGCGCTGCTCGAGTTTGGCGGGGTTCCAGGGGAGGTCGCAGTTGATGACGATGGAGGCGTTCTGGAGGTTGAGGCCGGCGCCTCCGGATTCAGTGCAGAGGATGATTTTGCAGTCGGGGTCGGTTTTGAAGGCTTTGATTTCCAGGCGGCGTTTTTTCTGGGGAACCTTGCCGGTGTGCCAGGCGTGGCCGATTTTATTTTCGATGAGGTGCTCGCGGATGAGGGTGAGCATGCCGATCCACTCGGAGAAGATGATGATTTTGTTTTCCGGCTCCTGGAGGGCGGTTTCGATGATCTCCTTGAGTTCGTCGAGCTTGGGGGAGGTGCGGGTTTCCTTGTCGAGGATGAACTGGGTGTCGCAGAGCATGCGCATGCAGCCCAGGGCACCCATGAGGCGCTGGTGTTCCTCGGGGCGGAGGGGGCGCTTTTTTCCGAGGTTGGCGAGGCGGCGGACGGTGTCCTCGTGGGCGGCGTAGTCGGATTTTTGACCTTCTGTTAGAGTGATGAAGCGATTTTCATCGGTGCGGTCGGGGAGTTCGGTTTCCACCTGGGCTTTGCGGCGGCGGAGGATGACGGGGGCGACTTTCTGGCGGAGCTGGTCGAGGTTGCGGTAGCCCTGGGGTTTGCCCCTTTCATCATCTAACAGGTAAAACTGGCGGTTGAAGCGGAACAGGGCGCCGAAGATGGAGGGATCGAGGAATTCGATGATGGAGTAGAGTTCGTCGATGCGGTTTTCGATGGGGGTGCCGGTGAGCACGAAGGCGTAGCGGGAGTGGAGGCGCTTGATGGCGCGCGCGGTGAGGGATGACCAGTTTTTGATGCGCTGGGCTTCGTCGAGGATGACGATGTCGGGCTTGAGGGCGGCGTTGATGTCGAGGGAGTCGGAGCGGATTTGCTCGTAGTTGGTGATGATGAAGAAGGCGGCGGGGTTTTGGTAGGTATGGCAGCGTTGGGAGCGGTTGCCGTAAACGATTTCACAGGGGAGGGTGGTGAATTTTTCGATTTGTTCCTCCCACTCGGCCTTGAGTGAGGCGGGGGCGACGATGAGGCAGCGGTCGGCTTTTCCAAGGCGGTGGAGCAGGGCGGCCGCGGCGATGCCCTGGATGGTTTTTCCGAGGCCCATTTCATCGGCGACCATGGCGCGTTCCTTGAAGGCGAGGTGCAGCATGCCCTCGTGCTGGTAGGGGTAGAGGGGCAGCAGGGTTTCGTGGGCGGGGAACTCGCCGCTGTGGACTTTTTGCTGGTAGCTGCGCTGGAGCTGGAGGCACTCGGCGGCGTGTTGTTTTTTCCGGAGCCAGGGTGCGACACGGGCGGAGACGCGGACGCTTTCGGGTGCGTGTTCGAGTGCGGTGGCGATGAGTTTTTCCGGCGGGCAGGATTCTTTTCTGAGTCCGTTGGACTGGACACAGAGGCGGAGTTTGCGCGGGATGGTGCAGGTGCCGGTGCCGTGGAGCTGGAGGTCGTCGTTGTGGATGACGAGGGTGGCGTGTGGCGGGCCGTTTTTTTCCGCTGCTTTGTAAAGGCGGGGGTAACGTTTCCGGAGGTGGAAGAGGACGGCTTCGGTGTGTTTGCAGGTGCCGAGTCCGTTGGTGGCGAAGTCCGGGGTGGTTGAGTGGAAAAGGTGTTTGGAGAGGTCGATGATTTCGACGTGATAGGTGCGGTCTGAGTCGTTGGAGGTGATCTCGAAGGTGGCGTGGATTTTATCTCCCGCCGTGATCTGTCGGATGGCGGGCGGGTTTTCGAGGGCGCGGACTTGGCGGCGGGTGGTCTCCTGCTCATCGGTGGTGCGCCAGTCTTGCTGGGCGGGGAGGCTTGCCTTGAGTTCGGCGATTTGTTTTTCGAGTGGGGTGAGGTTTTTTTTCCTTTTGGCGGCGGGCATGGGCAGATGCTACAAAATGATTTCTTTTAGAAAAGCCCTGAGATGGGACTTTTCAAAGTGGGTGACTTGCCTACCATGTGAGGCATGACAGATATAGAAATCGCGCAGCAGGCGAAGATGTCGCGCATCGCCGAGCTCGCCGCCGGGAAACTCGGAATTGCCGACGAGCATCTCGAGCCCTACGGCCACTACAAGGCGAAGGTTTCGCTCGACTACCTGGAGAGTTTGAAGGACCGGCCCGACGGCAAGCTCATCCTGGTTACCGCCATCTCGCCGACGCCCGCGGGGGAGGGAAAGACCACCACCAGCGTGGGGCTCACCGACGGCTTGAACCGGATCGGGAAAAAGGCGGTCGCCTGCCTGCGCGAGCCGTCGCTGGGCCCCTGCTTCGGCATGAAGGGGGGCGCCGCCGGCGGTGGTTACGCCCAGGTGGTGCCGATGGAGGATATCAACCTGCACTTCACCGGTGACTTCCACGCCATCGGCCTGGCTAACAATTTGCTCGCCGCCCTTGTGGACAACCACATCCACCATGGAAATGCGCTGGGTATCGACGTCCGCCGCATCGTCTGGCGCCGGGTCGTCGATATGAACGACCGCTCGCTGCGCGAGATCACCATCGCCCTCGGCGGACTCGGCAACGGATATCCCCGCGCCGATGGATTCGATATCGTCGTCGCCTCCGAGGTCATGGCGATTTTCTGCCTCGCCACCTCCCTGTCCGAGCTCAAGGACCGGCTGGGCAACATCATCGTCGGCTACACCCGCACACGCGAGCCTGTCCGCGCCCGCGACCTCAACGCCCACGGCGCGATGACCGTGCTGCTCAAGGATGCCTTCAAACCCAACCTGGTGCAGACGCTCGAGGGGAACATGGCGTTCATTCACGGCGGCCCCTTTGCCAACATCGCCCACGGCTGCAACTCCGTGATCGCCACCCAGTCCGCGCTCAAGCTCGCCGACTACGTGGTCACCGAGGCCGGATTCGGGGCCGACCTGGGGGCGGAGAAATTCATCGACATCAAGTGCCGCAAGTCCGGGTTGAGGCCGGATGCCTCGGTGGTGGTCGCCACCATCCGGGCGCTCAAGTTCCACGGCGGCGCCGCCGTCAAGGAGCTGGCGGAGGAAAACCTCGCGGCGCTGGAGAAGGGGGTCAAAAACCTCGAGCGCCACGTGCGCAATGTGCGCGAGCACTGGGGGCTGCCCTGCATCGTCGCCATCAACCGCTTCAGCGCCGACACCGATGCCGAGGTCGCGCTGCTGCGCAAGAGACTCTCCCACCTCCAGGTGGACGTAGTGCTCGCCGAGCACTGGGCGAAGGGCGGCGAGGGGGCCGAGGACCTCGCCCGCGCCGTGGTGGCTGTCACCGGGAAATGCCCGGCGAACTTCCAGTTCACCTACGCGGACGACTTGCCGCTGTGGAAAAAAATGGAGGCGGTGGCTAAAAAAATCTACTCCGCCAGCGAAGTGGTGGCGGACACCAAGGTACGCGCCGAGGTGAAGCGCCTGCAGGACGCCGGCTTCGGCCACTACCCGGTCTGCGTCGCCAAGACCCAGTATTCCTTCTCCACCGACCCCAGGTTGTTAGGCGCGCCGGAGAACCACGTCGTCAAGGTCCGCGAAGTCCGCCTCGCCGCCGGTGCCGAGTTCGTCATCATGATCTGCGGCGACATCATGACCATGCCCGGTCTGCCCAAAGTCCCCTCCGCCAACAAAATCGACCTCGGCGAGGACGGCCAGGTGGTGGGCCTGTTTTAATAGGGGAGCGTGGACTTCCAGTCCGCATTTCACCTGGGTTGCCCACCCTCCCTAAGTGATCGGGATGGTGTGGGCGGGTTCGCGTTTTTTCATCGAGTGGATGACAATCAGGTTGGCGGCGATGATGAGGGAGCCGCCGAGGATGAGTTGGTTGGTGAGGGACTCGTTGGCGTAGGGGTGGCCCATCAGGCTGGCGATGAGGCCGGGCAGGAAGAGGGCGTAGCAGGCGGTGAAGACGGGTTCGGTGGTGTAGATGAGGCCGGCCTCGGTGGCGGTGACGTGGCGCTGGTAGGTGTTCATCAGGCAGAACGATGCCACCGTGCAAACGAGGGCGAGAAGGGTCGTCAGCAGGATGATGCTCGCGGATGAGCCCATACTCAGCACGACCGCTGGACTTGGGGCGGTGATGAATGTGATAGGGAGGAAAATGACGGTGATACCGAGGCACATCACCAGGGTGACGCTTCGGCCCCTGTTGGCGGCAAAGCGGGATTTTTCCAAGGCGAGGATCTGGAAGGTGAAGAACACCGCGCTGGCCATGGTTTCCAGTTCGCCGCGACCGATCTTGAGATTGTCTTTGCTGACTCCGGCAAGAACGGCACCGCCACCCAGGACGAGAAGCACGGCGACGATGGTTGTTTTTCCTGGGAATCTGCGGTCTCTGAAGGCGACCCAAAGAGGGAGGAAAACACAGTAGCTCTGGGTGAGGAAGGCAGAGGTGGAGGCTTCCGTGTAGGCCAGCCCGTCGGCTTGCAGCCACATGCCCGTGCCACCCCAGAATGCGAGTGTCAGGCCTTGTTGGATTTCGAGGCGTGTAGGATGACCGAGCCGCAGGGTCAGGAAAAACATGAGGGTGCCGGCGAGTAGAAAGCGCGCCATCTGGATCCAGCTTGAGAAGAAGAGGGTGGAGCCAGCCGGGCTGTGGTCGCGCAGCTCGATCATGATCGCTTTGATGACAGGAAAGGAAATCCCCCAGAAGGCACAGCAGAGAATGAGTCCGATAACGGCTTTGGTGTTCACAGTCGCGAAGCTAGTCGGTCATGCGCTCAGAAAAAGCGTTATTTTTGAACGGGCTCAAAGACCTGGTTTTTGGAGTTTGAAACTTGGGGCATCGAGTTTAGAAACAGGGCATGTCCAGAACCATCATCTACCACAACCCACACTGAGGCTCCTCAAAAAACGCCTTGGCGGTCGCCGAGGAAACGGGAGCCGATTACGAAGTGATCCTCTACATCAAGACGCCTCCTGGGCGTGAAGAACTGGAAAAAATCGTCGCCGCCCTGGAAGACCCGGTCGAGGACCTGGTCAGGAAAGACTCGAAATTCAAGAAACTGGAACTCAACCCGGACGACTACGTAGGCAATCCGCAGGCCGTGGTTGACATTTTGCTCAAGCACAAGCAACTACTCCAGCGGCCGGTGTTATTGCGCGGCAAGAAAGCGATCATTGGTCGGCCCAAGCAGCGGATCATCGACTTTTTAAAGGGAAAAAACTAACAGTGATAAACTAACAGCTTATGCCCTCACGTGGTCGACATCAGAGTTCGTCGAAAGAATGCCTGCAAATGATCCGGAAGATCGAATCCATACAGGGTGTTGCGGGTGTGATCATTGGCCGGTCGTATGGCGGTAAATCGCTGGGTCAAAACGGCAAAACGGGATCAGTGCGCGTACAGCGCGAGGTCCCCGGTGGTCTCAAGGCCGTGACGCAGACATCGAAGGGCCTGCAGGAGCTGTTTATACGCACGGATGAAGGTCTCGCTCCCGAGGTTTGGCGCAGGATTGAAGACCTGGTGCAGTCGTGACCCGGCTCTCTTTTTTAGCCCAGGACACATTTATTGCTCTACACACCCTTGAAAAAATCATTATAATGCGCGATATGACCCCCCGTAAAGTGAACTCATTAGTGATCGTTTTGCTTATCATTTCGCTCATGTCATGTTTTGGGCAGGCGGTAGAGGCTCCGGCTAAAGAAGCACCCGTTAAGGAAACTCCCGAAAAGCAAGAAGCGCCCGTAAAAGAAACCCCTGAAAAGAAAGAAGCGCCTGAGAAGAAAGAGGATGCGGCAACGCCAGGAGACAAGCCGGCGGAGGTGAAGCCAGTCAAGGCCCCCGAGGCTCCCGAGGCTCCCCAGGTCATGGGGTGGCGGGAGTGGGTGTGGATGGTCAAACCGGAATTTGTATTACGCGCGAAGCTGGACACGGGCGCGAAGACGTGTTCGATCCATGCCTCGAACATCCAGGCCGTGGAGGTTGACGGCAAAAAATGGGTGAAGTTTACCATATCCGACCCCGCCAGTGATGCCGGCGCCCGTCTCAAGCACAAGGCACCCGTGGTGAGGATCGCCAAGGTCAAGAACGATTCGGGTGGACTCGACGAACGTTATGTCGTGGCGCTCACTTTTAAAATCGGCGACCACGAGAAAACCGGGGAATTCAGTTTGAACGATCGTAGCGAAATGAACTATGGGGTGCTGATTGGCCGCAATATGCTGCGGGAGTTGGGGGTCGTGGATTCCGGTCGGGAGTATGTCCTGAAAAAACCACCGGGCGCACCGAAACGTAAAAAAGGATCTGTGCAGGAGTAAGCGTGACCCACACCTAACAATCATTATGCTCAAAAAATTATTCACCTTAACAGGTCTCGTCTCAACGCTTATCGTGATGGGAGCAGCTGGTATTATTTATAAAAACCAGGTGCTCAAAGTGCCGCTGCTACCAGACCAGGAACGTGGGGTGTGGTTGGTGGAGGCGAGGATCTCGTACGAAGCCAAGGGCAAGCCGGTGAAGGTGGTCCTGGCCCTGCCTGGGGCAGGTTGGGAGTCGGCCACAGAGGGTCAGCAGATTTCGCTGGGTTACGGGTTTTCCAAGGACAAGGAAAACAACCTCCCGATCGGGATGTGGTCGGCACGTGAACCCAAGGGAAGGCAGTTGATTTACTATCGTGTCCGCCTGGAGGAGGGGACCGGTTTGTATGAATTTCCACAGCCGAGATCGGCGGGGATTCCGAAAGTGGCGCCGGTCAACGCCAAGGGCGCCAGGCAGGTGGCGCTGGAGGCGATGATGAAGTCCGTCGAGCAACGCTCTGCGGATGACGGCACGTATGTGGCGCAAGTGCAGCAGTTGATTGCTGATAAGCCGACCGATGAGTCGTTCACCCTGCTGCAAAGGTACTACGAAAACAAATCCCCTGATGAGTGGGAGCGTAACCTGGCCATGGATTTGCTGAGGCTGGGAGGTATTGCATGCCGGGCCAGTTTTGGTGTTAGGCTCATCGAAGAGCGCGGCTCGCACCGGGCGATCCGGCTGATCGAGTACTATGACCGGGCTGAGAAAGTCTGGCGCGTCGTGCTTCCGGATGGCGGGAGTCTGCATAACATTGTGCTTTGGACACGGGCGCAGAATTTGTGGGAGGTTTCCGGTGGGGTCAACTCCGAGGTGACCTTCACTGCGATCAAGGAGCGGGCACCGTCCGGCGCGGCTGAGCGCATGGCGAATTCCCCGTGGTGGGTGGCTACCATTTCCGCCCTGCCTGTGAGTGAACGCGCACCATTCAGGTATGCCGCCCTGATTCCCCTGGGGGTGCTGGCCGTTGTCTTGCTGCGGAATCTTGTGGGACTGGTGACCTTGGGCACATTTATGCCTGTGTTGTTAGGTCTGGCGTTCCTGGAGCTTCCGATGAGTGCCGCGATGATCATGCTGCTGTCGATGTTGTCCGGGGGTCTGATGTTCCGGGCCCTGCTTTCCAAGTTCAACTTACTGGTGGTGCCACGAGTGGCCGCCTGTGTGGTGATTGTCACCCTGTTTATGATGGCGGTGAGTTTGTTGAGTTACAAACTGGGTGCCGTGGATGGTTTGAGGGTGACGGTGTTCCCGATGATCGTTCTTGCCTGGACCATTGAGCGTATGTCGCTGATCTGGGATGAGGAGGGTGCCATCAGCGCCATCTATCAGGTTGGCGGCAGTCTGGTGGCGGCATTTGCGGCCTATGGTATGATGAAAATCGAAGTCGCGCGCTACTGGGTGGAGTATTTTCCCGAGGTGCTGTTGATGCTGCTCGCGGTCATCCTGATGCTGGGTCGCTACACCGGATACAGGCTGACAGAATTATTCAGGTTCCGTAACGCCGCTGAGATGGAAGCATGAAAAGGTGGTGGCACAGGTGGCTGATCCTTCCAAGCGAGCTGAAGCGTTTGGGTTTGATCGGTTTGAATCAACGCAACGGGACGTATCTGTTGCCTAACAATAATCGTAAATTCTACCGGAGGGTGGATGATAAACTGGTCACCAAAACGCTGGCCCAGGAAATGGGGCTTGCCGTTCCGGAACTCTATCATGTGTTCAAAACCCAGCGGGGAGTGACCGATATTGAAGAAACCCTGGCGGGCTTTGAGAGCTTTGTGATGAAGCCGTCGCGCGGCAGTGGTGGCCGTGGTGTGCTGGTCATCGTGGGCCGGCGAGGTAAGAAATTTGTCAAAGCCAGCGGAGTGGTCATCAGTGCGAAAGACGTCGAGCGCCACGCCACGGAAATCCTCGGAGGCCTGTTCAGTCTCGGTGGCAGCCGCGATGTCGCCATGGTGGAAGCCTGTATCAGCTCACACGCTGAGCTGTCGAAAATCAGCTATCACGGTGCGCCCGATGTCCGGGTCATCATGCTGCATGGCTATCCGGTCATGGCGATGTTACGCGTCGCTACCCGGCAATCCGATGGCCGCGCCAACCTCCACCAGGGGGCGATCGGTATAGGTATCGACCTTGCCAGCGGTCGCACGATCCACGCCATCCACCACAGTAGTCCGATCACGGTGCATCCTGACCTGGACACTGATTTGATCGGTCTAACGATTCCGGGATGGAGTCAAGTGCTGGAAATGGCGACCAAGGGGTATGAAATGACGGGCCTGGGGTATCTGGGGGCCGATCTCATTGTGGATGCAACCCGCGGGCCGGTAGTCATCGAGCTCAATGCAAGGCCCGGACTGGCCATCCAGCTGGCCAATGCCACCGGCCTTCGCCACCGCTTTGAAAAAGTCAAGGCGCACGCGATGACGCACCCTGGTGAGGACTGGAAAACCCGCCTTGAGTTCTCGACGCAGGCGTTTGGGAAAAAAATTGCCTTGCCGTAGCGAAGGGTTTGCAGTCTTTGTTAGATAGATCGCGTAAGAGGATTTTTACCGACGAAGGGCGCAGCCGCTTCGCTACACGGAAGCAACCGGAGCATCGATCCACTTGCCGTGCTCGGTGATCAGGTCGATCAGTCGCTCGACGGCTTCGGCTTCGGGGATGTTGAACTTCACCGCTTGTTTGCCAACGTAGAGGTTGATCTTGCCGGGGGCGCCGCCGACGTATCCGAAGTCAGCGTCGGCCATCTCCCCGGGGCCGTTGACGATACAGCCCATGATGGCGATTCGAACCCCCTTGAGGTGACCTGTCGCCGCACGCACTTTCTGGGTGGTTTCCTGTAGGTTGAAAAGGGTCCGGCCACAGGAGGGACAGGCGACGTAGTCGGTTTTGAAAATACGGGATCCAGCCGCTTGCAGGATGTTGTAGGCGAGGCGAAGTGATGCCTCGGCGTTGTATTCCCCCTGGATGAGAACAGCATCGCCAATACCATCACAAAGTAACGAGCCAATGTTGCGTGAAGCAATCAGCAGGTTGACCAGGGGATCTGCATCTGGATCGGTTGATGGTGTTAGATGATCTTTCAGTAGGATCGGGTGGTGGGCGGCGAGCTTGGAGGCGAGCAGGCGGAACGCATGGATAACGGCGGCATCGTGAACGTCGCTGTTAGCAACGGTGACCAGCTGCGGCTCAACCATGGCATTGATTTCCATGACGGCATGGGAGTCGTAGGGGTCGATGGCGATGACCCCGGAGTCCTCGTAGACAATTTCCGGTGTGAAGTCGCCCAACTTGTCCATCTTGTGCGCGAGGGCGTCCCACTTTTCACGGGAGGTGAACACGCGGATGGTGTTTTCCTTGCCAAGCTTGTGGACATTGATCTCCATCTCATGGCTGTGACGGCGGCTGTAGGAAAAGGGGTTGTAGCTGAGCGTACCCCGCTGCGCACCCGTGGGGTCGGTGAGGAGGTGGCTGTGGGCAATGCTGTCCACCAGCGCCCGGGCAACAGGTATTTCATACACGGAGTCCTCGGTGAGCGACACCCGGATGGTGTCGCCTACGCCGTCAGCTAACAGGGATCCGATGCCGATGGCTGATTTGATACGACCGTCCTCGCCGTCGCCGGCCTCAGTCACACCGAGGTGAATGGGGTAATTCCAGTCGGGGCCCTCCTTTTCAAGCCGGGCAACTAACAGGCGGTAGGCTTCGACCATCACCTTCGGGTTGCTGGCCTTCATGGAGAAACAGAAATTGTGGTAATCGTGGTCGCGGGCGATACGGGCAAACTCGAGGGCGCTCTCACACATGCCGAGCGGGGTGTCGCCGTAGCGGTTCATGATCCGGTCGGAGAGCGAGCCGTGGTTCGTCCCGATACGCATGGCGCGGCCAAGTTCTTTGCAGAGCAAGACCAGGGGGGCAAAGTCCTCGCGAATGCGATCCAACTCCTCGGCATACTGGGCGTCGGAGTATTCACGGATGGCGAATTTTTTGGTATCGGTGTAATTGCCCGGGTTGACGCGGATTTTTTCCACCCACTTGGCGGCTTCGAAGGCGGCGTCGGGTTTGAAATGGATGTCGGCAACCAGTGGGATGTCGCAACCTGCGGCGCGCACTCCATCGCGGATGTGTTCGAGGTTTTCTGCGTAGACCTTGGTTTGTGCGGTGACGCGGGCGATCTCGCATCCAGCCTCGGCAAGTTCGAGGATCTCTTTGACACAGGCTTCGGTGTCGCGGGTGTCGGCGGTGATCATCGATTGCACCCGGATCGGGTTGTCGCCGCCGATGCCGACGTTGCCAACCATGATTTCACGGGTTTTGTGGCGTGAGTATGCGAAGTAATCCTGACAGTAGTGAAGGTCCGAGTGCATGCCCGGATAGTAGGACAAGTTTGTAACTTGTCGACAGGATATGCACCAAGGTTGTTGGCGGCCTGCATAGCCGCCCTACTTCGGCTCGCCGGGCTTCATCGGAGGGGGGTGATGTTTTTCGCTTCGATACGGAAGAACGCCCGGTCCGTGGGTGAGTAGGGAATGGTCGCTGTCCAGCTGTCAGAGGTGCGGACGGACGCGATGGAGGGGTCATCGGGTGTGGCGACGGAAAACCACTGCACCAGGTTGTAGGAATAGAGCAGGTCGAGACCGGAGTCGGTCACCGCCGGGTCCAGGGGGATGGTGTAGCTAGCCGTGGATGCACCAGCGGTGGGCATCGGCAGGGCGTCGCGGAAATTAGGCAGGAAACCGAGGAAGTACTCGACGCCGTTCGGTATCTGGTCGGCATCGGTGTCCGAGCTGACCCGGGCAGCGGCATGGATGGTGGAGCCGAAATGATCCGTCTGCCACTGCCCGAACGGGGTCAGCTCCCGGGTGAAGCGGACGTTGTCAAAATCAACGTAGCCAGTGGCCAGGGTCTTGATCACGCGGATGGCGAGGTGCTGGTTGAGTGACTGGTTATCGGGCGCGGTGAAGCTGAGTGAGATGTCGGTGAAGGTGTCGGCGGTGAGACTGCTTTCCGGCACATCGATCGAGGCCACGGTCTGGCCGTCGGCGACGATTTCGAGTCGGGCGTTGCCGTAGCTTGCGGATTGGATGGCGGAGCGGAGGCCGAGCGCGACGGTCAGGGTGTAGGTGGTGTTAGGCTCCACGCTGGTGGGGAAGGTTTGTTGGAAACGGTTGCCTGCGCTGCCTCCGAACAGGAAGGCGACGTGTTTGCCGGCCATGTTAGGCAGCACCCCGGCGTTGACCGTGTCGAGGCTGTTCGTGTAGAAGGTGGCGTCCGGGTTGTAGTAGCCGTTCGAGCCGTCGGCGGCATCCGTGCCGGAGGCGGCCAGCACCTCCCAGCCGATGACCGCGGGGCTGCTGTTGCTTGCCGTGTTGATTGTGTGGATGCCGCCGTCTGCCAGGGCGGTGTTGCTTTCCAGACCGGGATTGACCGGGGTTGGTGCCGGGTTTCCGGTCAGGAGGGCATGCCACTGGGCGGCGTGGGCGGCCAGTCCGGTGGCATTGAAGTGCACGGCGTCGTGAAGGTATCCTGTTAGATGAAAATCCTCGGTTCGTGCTCCGAGCCGTGTGTTGGGCTGGGCATGGACGATGTCGCGCTGGGCGGATGTGATCGGCATCTCGAGAGCCAGGCTGCTGTTTGGATGGAAGGATACCTGGGCAAGAAACCAAGGCACGTCCCAGCCGGCGTCGGTGCGGGAGCTGGCAATGACGCTTTCGAGCCGCGACTGGTAGTCCGCGTTGGTGGTGCTGACAATGGAATCGGACTCGCCCTGGTGCCAGAGGATGGCTTTGAAGCCGTTCACGGGAAGTGACTGGACGGCGGGTTTTAAATGACCGGCGTAGAGGGAGCTGACCCACTGGTCAACACGGGTGCCGCCTTGGCCGACGGAGATGAAGCCGATGGGGATGTCCTCGCTGGCCACCAGCAGGTCGCCGAGCCGGGTCCAGGCGGAGCCGCCGGTGCCGGTGGCCGTTGGAAGCGGGTCTTCGGCGTGTATCCAGGAATTGGCCGTGATGCTGTTGCGTGCGGAGACCCGGTCTTCCGTGGAGGCGATGGCCGGGGAGCCGTGGTTGGCGGAGTTGGACTGGCCGGCGATGACGTAGATGTCGCCGATGCCAACGCGTTCCAGAGCGGTAACTGTGCCGGGCACACCGCCCATCACCTTGCGCACCTCCAGCGTGTACCAGCCGCCGGCCTGCACCTTGGCCAGGCTGCCCGAAAAGCTGCCACCGCCCGGTGCGGCATCGATGGTTTGCCAGGCGGTGCTGGTCCCCGAGTCACCCGCGACCACCCGGGCCTCGATGCTGTCCGCCGTGCCGAGGTAGTCACCGATGACATCGATGTTCGCTTTGTTGTCGGCTCCACGCTGGATGACCTGGCGCGTTACCGGAGTGGACACGCTGACCTCGGGCGGTACGGTGCCGGTCGCGTAGCCGTGCACGTCGATTTCATTGACCACGATGCCGGTGGCACTTCCGCCGGAACTTGCCGGGCTGTGGAAGGTGATGCGCACGCTGTCGATGCCGGAGGCGATGACGCTCGCGCTGTCGTCGCTCACCTTGGTGTGGCTGTAGTGATGGCTGTCGTTCGCGGTTCCAAATGGGTTGTAAGCGACGGTAATCAGATCCGTATAGTCCGTCGAACCTACCGTTCTGACAGAGACGGTGTAGTTCTGGTTGGCGTGCATCGCTGAGTTCGCGGTCCAGCCTTGGAAGACATCGACAGCGGAGATGTCGTAGCCCTGGGTATGGGTGGTGACATCCAGATCGAAGGTGGCATTGACCGGAAGTTTGGCGAGATCCCAGTAGGTGCTGTTGCTTGAGGTGGCGTTTGTGCCGCCATTATTGACGCCGGACGGGCCGAAGAAGGGGGCTACGCTGAGCGTCATGTTGGCGAGTGTGGCCCGGCCCGCGTGCACCAGGTCGGTGGACGAGATCTGCGAGGCCCAGGGCTGGCTGGCCAGGTCGTCACCGGGCTGCGTGGTCACGTTGGATTCCTCAACGCTGGTGACGATACCCGCCGAGACATGCAGCAGCGGCAGGAAGAGGAAGGAGGATATCAGGAGGCGTTTCATCATGGGTTTCAATACGGAGGTTTGCAAAAACAAGGCGGTGGAAACCATCCACCGCCCTCAAAAATGGGGATGTCGGGCAGTTCCGTCTGTTAGCGCTTGCGGCGTAACAGAATACCGAAACCCGCGAGACCGAGCAGGGCGGCGGAGCTTGGCTCGGGAACCGTGGCCACACCTTGAACATCGATTTCATTGATCACGATTCCTGGATCTGAGCCACCTGAGCTTGCGGGGGTGAGGAAGGTGAGGCGCACGCTGTCGACGCCGGATGCGAGGATGCCCGAGCTGTTTTCCGTCACCTGGGTGTGAGTGTAGTGGTGGCTGTCGTTTGCGGTTCCGAACGGGTTGTAATTGACGGTGATCAGATCTGTATAGCCAGCCGAGCCCACGGTGCTGACCGCAATCGTGTAGTTCTGGTTGGCTTGCATCCCCGACGACGAGGTCCAGCCTTGGAAAACATCGACGCTGGTGATGTCGTATCCCAGTGTATTGGTGGCGACGTTCAGATCGAAGGTGATTGTCATAGGGAGATTACCTACTACCCAGAAGGTGCAGTTGCTTGTATTGGCGTCGCCCGTGCCTCCGTCATGGACCCCATCGGAGGTCGCGCCGCCAAAGGCGCTATGGGGTGTGGCGCTGTAGCTGCGGTTCGCAAAAGTGGGCGCGCCTGTTTGTACGAGGTCTGTGGAGGAAATGGAGCCAGCCCAAGTCTGGCTGGCCAGTCCGACAGATTGGTTGGTCGAAAAGTTGGACTCCGAGGTGGTGAGGACTGCTGCAGCATGGCAGGTCGCCATCGTGGCAAGCAGGAACAGTGGGGTTTTTGTGGGTAGTTTCATTGGGCTATCACGATGCATAATAAAAAAAAGGGGCGGGGGCGAGCGGGGAAATGCAAAGAATCCAGTTCTGTTTCAAATATGAACAATGCGTTGAGTAGAGACGATGTTTCCCCTTCGATTTGGCAGAATGACCTGTCGGGGTGTTGGAGAACGGGCGAGCCAGGAAGCAAAGCAACGCTAAAGCCAGTGCCGCGCAGGGCAGGTCCATAACCATACGGCGGCCTAGCTCGTGCATACAGAAAGAAAAAAGCGGGGGGCGTGGAACCTCCCGCTGATGATGGTGATGGATTGTCGTTGTGCCCCAGCCTCCTTTCTACGGCGCAGGACCGTGTGCTCCTTAGCCCTTGCGGCGACGGAGTATCAGCGCCAGTCCACCGAGGCCGAGCAGGGCGGCGGAAGATGGCTCTGGCACGCTGGCAAGAGCGGTGATCGCACTTTGGCTCAGCGCCTCGTCGTAAATTCGAACCTCGTCAATCAAGCCTTTGTAGTCGCGGTCGTCAGTTCCGACGACACTTTCTCCGAGGCGGAGGGGGTTGTCGACAGTATTGATTCCAACGGTCGTGGCACCAGTGGTTCCTCCAAATGCGGTGAGGGTGCCTCCGTCGATGGAGTATTGTGAGGCGGACACTGTGGCGCCGACGGTAGGGACGACGATGGCGATGTGATGCCAGGAGCCGTCGGCAATGGTCGCTCCAGTGGTGGTTCCTCCTCCTCCAACTTCAAAACGCAGCTTGTTTCCCGTTACCCGGATATCGAAGCGCGTTCCGTTCGCGGAGGTGTCACCGAGCGAGATCAGGGTGGAGTTGACGTCGCCGTGATCACCAGCCGTGGCTTTCATCCAGAAGGCGATCGTGCGCGTGTGATCCCCCAGGGTGAAGTCACTTCCGGAATACGCGCCGTCATTGCCTCCTCCGTCGGGAGAGGGCGCGCCTGAAAGCGAAAGAGCGCCGGCACCGACTTTGGACGACGCCGTGATGGACGCGGCATCGCCGAGTGTGGCATGGTTTCCGAAGGCATCCGTGCCATCGACATCAAAGGTGTAGTGGGCAATCAGTGCCGCCTGGCAACTCATGCTTGCAGCAGCACCTGTTGCGAGCAGGGTGCTTAGTAGTGTGTTATATCTCATAGCTTGGTCTGGGGTTGAGCAATGTATGTCCTTCCCTGCGAGGGGGAGTAGGAAACGATGCCTATTCTGGCGTTCCGGCAGCTGATTGCAAGGTTAAAGTCAATGACTCAGCGGCAGGGCGACCAAGCTAAGGAGAAAATGGGCCCATATGAATAGCGAGAGACCGCGAAATACGGGCAAATACGCGAAATTTACATGGGCTGATTACTCAATGAACACGTCGTTCTGGAAATTTTTCGCGTATTTCGAGTATTTCGCGGTAAAAAATCCCACGAACTCCGCTCAATTATTCTTTTCCGTCAGCGAGTTGGTAAACGCGGAAGTTGTCGATGAAGATGTGGCTGTTGACGGTGCGGATGCCGAACCAGCCCTTGCGCAGCGGGTCGGGATCGACAATGCTGAAGATGACTTCGTCGTTGCGGCGGAACTGGATGTCGCTGCCGCTGGCGATGAGCTGGATCTTGAGTCTGCCGCTGCCTACCGGATTGCGTTTTTTCAACAGGTGCGGTGCGGTTTTCAGATCGTTTTCCGGCAGCAGCGGGCGGGTGCCGTCGCCCGGGTAACGACGGAAGCGGGTGGAGCTGTTGCGGTTTCCGCCGTAGCCGACGTAGTAGAGTGCCAGCGGGTGGTAGTTGGCGAAATTGCCGCCGCGATCGCTGCCGGCGAGCAGGTCGGGGGTTTTCAGGTCCTGCGCCATCCAGAAGCAGTTGAGGTCGCTGAAGCGCTCGGCTTTGCCGTCGGCCTGCGGTTTGGCGAGCACGGTGGCGTCATACTCGATCAGCACCGGGCCGGAGAGTTCCTTTTTGAACCAGATGGTGCAGCCGGCGGCGTCGTTGATCTCCAGTTTGCCTTTGTTGATTCGGGTTTTACCGCCGGGCATCTGCTCGATCTGCCACTGGCTGAGGTCGCCGTCGAAGTCGTCGCTGTAGATGGGTTCGGTGGCGAGTGCGGCGGTGACGGCGTCGTCGTTGAAGTAGCCGAAACGTGCGCTCGCGGGGGTGGCTTGGCCGTGTTTGAGCACCAGTCGACCGACGCTGCGATACCCTTGTTTCTGCACGTGTTCCGGTACGATGACGGACTCGTGCGGGCGGTTGTGGCCGGGCTGCCAGAGTTTTTCTCCGGTGCAGCTGATGACCAGTTCCTTGAGTTCCAGCTCGATGCGGTCGCCGTCGATTTTGGCAACGAGGTAGTTGACGGTCGGGTTGTAGCCGTAGAGTCCGCCGTGGGAGATCTGCTCGACGCCGTCGGCGTGTTTGCTGGTGATGGCATGCACTTCGCCGCAGAGGTAGAGGTCGACCTTGTGCCGCGCCATCGTCTGCCAGAAGGCGGACTCGCGCCCCTTTTCCGTCATCAGGCCGCTGGATGCTTTTTTTCTAACCGGACCGAGCACCGGTGTGTGGCCCATGATGATCTTGTGGGGGATGTCCTTGTATTTTTCCAACACCTCTTCCAGCCAGGCCAGTTGCTTGCCGGTGACGCCGGCGTGGACCTCTCCATTTTCATCCTGTTCAAAAACATCGACCGAGATGACGAGGGCATTTTTGTGGGTGAAATAAAAGGCGGTGCCGAGCATGTGCTCCGGTCCGTTTTGAGGCATCTTGAGATACTCGACGAAGGCTTGTTTGTAGTTCGGCACCAAGGCCACCTTGGCACCCCTCCACGGGTTGTCACCGATCTCGTGGTCGCCAATGGCGGTGTAGTATTTCAGCCCGTGCGCCTGCATGCGCTTGATCCATGCCGGGTAGTAGGTGGCGGCGTATTTCTTGATGCCTTCGGCGGTTTCCCAGCGCCCCATGACCAGATCGCCGGGCACGAGCACGAAGTCGGGGTTCTCCGCCTTCACCGCTTTCAAGCTGTAACTGAGCGCATCCTCCCAGCCGGGTTGCGGATAGAGGGTGTCCACGTTGAGGAAATCGGGAATGCTGACAAAGGTCCACGGAGCGTCCTGGCCAGCGTCCGACTCGGCTACGGCATGTGGCATAAGGCTCAGGAAACCGGCGGTGACGACGGCAAGGGATTGGGTGAGGCTGGGTAATTTCATGGTTGATAATGATGAATCAATAGACATTCCATACGAGCTAGTCGGTGTACACTTGTCAACGCAGCAAGCAATAAGCGCCCGCCTGTCCAGATATGGAACAAACAGGTCGGGTGACATTTCCCCTTACTCCTTGTCCCAATCGACGCAGTCTTTCTTGATATCCGCCCAAACGCGGTTCATGTCGGACTGCATCCGTTTGAACGCGTCCGGCTCGTCGTTTTTAAGATCGTGCACTTCGAGTAGATCCTGGCTGATTTTGTAAAGTTCGTGAGCACGGGGTTCGCAGCTCATGATTTCCTGCAGGCAACGTTCGTTGCTGACCTGCATCCCAGGATAAAACAGCTCGCCGGTGCGTCGCGCGATCAAGGTGTAGTCGCCGTCACGCATCGCAAAGTTGGCGTATCCTCTGGCCGATTGATAAAACCAGAACAGCGGTTGGCGGCGATCGGGTTTCGCATCCTCCGCAATGTATATTGAAATATCACAGCCGTCGAGTTGCAGGTCGTCAGGCACGGGCACCCCGGCCAGCGCACAAAAGGTCGGCAACAGGTCGAGGGAGGAAACTGGCACCCCTGATACCCGGCCCTGCGCGATCGCCGCCGGCCAACTGACGATCATCGGCACGCGGATCCCGCCTTCAAAAACATCCAGTTTGTGCCCGCGCAATGGACCCACCGATCCGTGCTGAAGTCGGCAACCCGGATAGCGAAGCCACTCTTCCGGCCCGTTGTCGGAGGTGAAAACAATCAGCGTGTTCTGATAGAGACCGCGCTTTTTCAAACCCTCCAGCAACTCGCCCACCGCCCTGTCCACTTGCGCGACGTTCGCCCAGTAAATCGCCTGACCGGGGATTTTTTCGTGTGCTTGGTAGCGTTCCACCAGTTCCGGCGGAGAGGCCACCGGGGTGTGGGGTTCGTGAAATGTCAGCACACTCAGGAATGGCGACTCCTTCTGCTCGCGACCATCCAGCCAGCCGAGTGTCTCGCGCACCACGATCGAGCTGGAGTAGCCTTCCAGTTTCCCCACCGCCTTGCCATTGCGGACAAAGTTCGACGGGTTGTGGTGACTCGGGCTGGCGTTGTTGTGGGTGGCGAACCAGTAGTCGAAGCCGTGATCTCCGGGCGTCGGTTGTTTGTCCGGCTGGTTGAAATGTCCGTTGAGGTGCCATTTTCCGGCGAGCATGGTTTGGTAGCCACCGCGCTTCAGCAGCTCTGGAAAGGTCACCTCGGAACGGCGCAGATGCACCGGACCTCCGGCAATCCACTCGTAGATCCCACTGCGATACGGGTTGCGTCCGGTGAGCATGCCGGCGCGCGAAGGCGAACACACCGGCGCCGCTGTGTAGCCGTCGGTGAATCGGATTCCTCCCTGCGCCAGCTTGTCCAGAATCGGTGTCTCGATGACTTGGTGACCGTAGCAGGACAGGTCGCCATAGCCCAGATCGTCACAGAGGATGACAATGATGTTAGGTCGTTCCCGGGTTGCGGTTGGCTCCGCCTGGCAGAGTCCGATTGATATCCCTGCCAGTAGCAGAGGGCTGATCCATGATCGTAGGTTAAGCATTGTCGGATGGGTGGTGTGAGGTATTTCCATGAATACCGCTTACCATCATGCAATAAAGATCCCTGACGCATTGTCAATGTCCGCTGGAAAACCCAATGCCCCCTGTTCAAATATGGAACAGCTCGCGTAAATGATCGATTTCGTCGCCGTAGCGTGAAAAGCTGGTGCAGGCTCCACCGTATTCCGCGCTATGTTGTTTTCTCCTCCCTGTCACACCCGCCCGATTACAGTCGTGTGGCACCGGGCGCTGGTCGCCGTTTTTTCCGCGATGATCGCTGCCACCGCCATGGCGGAAAAACCCAACATCGTCCTTATTCTAACAGATGACCTCGGCTACGGCGATGTGACCCACCTCAATCCGGAATCCAAGGTGCAGACACCACACATGGACGCGCTGGCAAACCAGGGTGTGTATTTCACCGATGCCCACTCACCCAGCGCCCTCTGCTCGCCGTCCCGCTACTCGATCCTCACCGGCCACTACCCATGGAGGCACCCGCAGTTGATGAAAGGCATCGTGCTGCCGTGGGGGAAGCCGGTCATCGACGCGGGCGACACCACCATGCCCGCCTTCCTCGCCAAGGCCGGCTACCACACCGCCTGCATCGGCAAATGGCACCTCGGGTTCGACTGGCCATTCCGCGATGGCAGCAATGCGGAGAACACCCGCAAGGGAGGCAATAGCACCGCCACACCGGAAAATTTCGATTTCACCCGACCCATCAACGGCGGCCCGCTCGGTGCCGGGTTCCAGCATTTCTTTGGCGTCGACTGCCCCAACTTTCCACCCTACACCTTCATCAACGACCGCAGCCTGGTCGGCGACATCACCCAGGTCTCCTGCAAATCGCTGAAGTCGCTCGGCGAGCTCGGCCACATCCACGGCGACGGCCCCGGTGCCGCCGATTATCAGTTTGAAAAAGTCATGCCCACCCTCACCCGGAAGGCGGTGGATTATATCGATGCCCACAGCCAGGACGGGCAGCCGTTTTTTCTCTATTTCACCACCACCTCGCCGCACACACCGGTCGTTCCCGCCCCGGGTTTCCAAGGGCAAAGCAAGGCGTCCCATTACGGCGACTATGTGGCGCAGACTGATGACGCCATTGGTCAGATCATCGCGGCGCTGAAAAAGAACGACTGCTTCGATAACACCCTGCTCATCGTCAGCAGCGACAACGGCCCGTCACCGCGGACCCAGCACCTGATCCGCAAACACCACCACTTTCCGGCCGGACGCTTGCGCGGCATGAAGTTCGATTCCTGGGAGGGTGGCCACCGCGTCCCCTTCATCGCCTCGTGGCCCAACGGCGGCATCCGGGGCGGAGGGAAAATCACCGACCCGATCATCCTCACCGACCTCTACGCCACGCTCGCGGCGGTCGCCGAGGTGAAGCTGGACAGCCCGCGTGACAGCGTCAATCTACTCAAGTCACTGCGCGGCGAAGGACCCGTGCGCCGCGAAATGGTCTATCACAACGGTCGCGGTGGACTCGGTATGAGGTCAGGCGACTGGGTGCTGCTGGTAGGCCGCGCCGCCGGTCTCAGCAGCGCTGAACCCGAGTGGCGGCGTAAGCTGCTCGACATCAGGTCGCCCGATGCTGATTTGCAACTCTTCAACCTCGCCACCGACCTCAGTCAGCGCGAAAATATCGCCGACCAACATCCGGAAAAGGTCGCGCAACTCAAAACCCGACTCAACGAAATCCGCAACTCCCGACCCTAGCAAAATCCAACTCCCGACCCCAATGAAAAACTTCAAATTCAGATCAGTTAGGAACGCCGCGCTTGGCTGTATGGCCGCACTACCCCTCATCACCACAGCTGTCGCAGAAACGAGCCCATCCGTTGAACCCGCTACCACCGACCGGCCGAACATCGTGCTGATCTACGGCGACGACCTCGGTGCCGGATTGCTCGGTGCCTACGGTCAGAAAATCATCAAGACTCCTAACATCGACCGCCTGGCCGCCGAGGGCATGATTTTTAACAACGCCCATGGCTGTGTCTATTGCGCACCCGCGCGTGCGAGCATGATCACCGGCTTGCACGACTCCCATCGTAATGCGTGGAGTATCGTCAAGGGTGGACTGTTAGTGGAGAAGGACATGGGGAAAATGTCCGAGCAGGAAATGCAGCGACAGCTCGCCAGAGCCATCCCGGCGAAGCCGAACGAAGTGTTCCTCGCCCAGGTTGCCAAAAATGCCGGCTACACCACGGCGCAATTTGGCAAGCTCGACTGGGGCTTCACCACCACCCACGACCGCCTGGTGCGCCACGGCTGGGACTACTACTTCGGTTACTACGACCACGTGCGCGCCCACGGTTTCTACCCCACCTACCTGTGGAAAAATGGTGAGAAGGTCATGCTTCCCGGCAACACCCACCACAATGCCGGCAAGACCTACGAGGGTGGTTACGATAAAAAAGAGGCCACCGAGGTGCGCCGTGACAAGACCGGCAAGGTGCATTACTCACAGAACGTCTTGATCAAAGACCTGCTGCAATACCTCGACGACCACAAGGACCAGCGCTTTTTCCTCTATCACCCCACCCAGATCCCGCACGGCCCGGTGGATGTGCCCGGGGTGCATCCGGATTTTGTCAACGACAACCGCCTGACCGACGTGCAGAAGGAATACGCGTCGATGGTGAAGTTGTTAGATGATCACGTCGGTCTGATCATGGCCAGGCTCAAGAAGCTCGGCCTGGACGATAAAACCATGATCGCATTCACCTCCGATAACGGTCACGCGCTGTATTACATCCACAACAAACTCCGCAGCCAGCAGCGCTCCTACCACGGCGAGCTCGATGTCTTCAAAGGCTCGCTGGACTTGGCCGGGATGAAATGGACCAACTGGCAGGGCGGCATCCGCGTGCCGCTGATCGTGCGCTGGCCAGGTAAGGTCAAAGCCGGTAGCCAGACCGACCGACTCACCGCCGCTTATGACTACATGCCGACCTTCGCTGACGTCATGGGCACCGAGGCTCCGAAGGGTAAGGACGGTAGCTCATTTTACCCGACATTGTTAGGAAAGGAGCAACCGAAACGTGGCCCGATCATCGTGCATCAAGCCGTTGTCGCCGACGGCTGGAAGCTGGTACGGGACGAGGAGCAGAAAGATAAAGAAGTTTATCTGCTGTTCAACCTCAAGGACGACCCCGGCGAGCGCCACGACCTCGCCGCCAAGCACCCCGAGAAGTTCCAGCAGCTGATGACCATTTTCCAACGCGAAGTCGGCAGCCCGCGCAAGGATCTCTAACAAATCCGTAGCGAAGGCTTTGCAGCCTTCGTCGGCTAACGATTCGATGCCCCCTTCAACCAACGTTCAGAAACATCCATGAAACACCCAAGTCTTCACGCCCTCAAAATCGCCGCGCTCGGCTGCGTCGCCGCACTTCCCCTCATCAGCACGGCAGTCGCGGAAAGCAAAACACCCGTCGCACCCGCCACCGCTGATCGGCCTAACATCGTGCTCATCTACGGCGACGACCTCGGCGCCGGCTTGCTCGGTGCCTATGGTCAGAAAATCATCAAGACGCCCAACATCGACCGACTCGCCGCCGAGGGCATGATTTTCAACAATGCCCACGGCTGTGTCTATTGCGCCCCCGCGCGCGCCAGCCTGGTCACCGGTTTACACGACTCCCATCGCAATGCCTGGAGCATCACCAAGGCCGGGTTGATTGTGGCCAAGGACGAAGGGAAAATGACCGGGGCAGAGGTGCAGAAGCAACTCGCCAAGGCCATCCAGGCCAAACCCAACGAAGTCTTCCTCGGCCAGGTCGCGCAAAAAGCCGGCTACACCACCGCCCAGTTTGGCAAGCTCGACTGGGGGTTCACCACCACCCACGACCGCCTCGTGCGCCACGGCTGGGATTACTACTTCGGTTTCCTCGACCACGCGCGCGCCCACGGCTTCTACCCCACCTACCTGTGGAAAAATGGCGAGAAAGTCATGCTGCCCGGCAACACCCACCACAACGCCGGCAAAACCCGCGAAGGTAGCTACGCCTCCAAGAAAGCCACCGAGATGCGCCGCGATAAAACCGGTAAGGTGCACTACTCACAGAACGTCCTGATCAAGGACATCCTGCAATACCTCGACGACCACAAGGACCAGCGCTTTTTTCTCTATCACCCCACCCAGATCCCGCACGGCCCGGTGGATGTGCCCGAGGTGCACCCGGATTTTGTCAACGACGACCGCCTGACGGACGTGCAAAAGGAATACGCGTCGATGGTGAAACTGTTAGATGACCACGTCGGCCTGATCATGGCCAGACTTAAGAAGCTCGGTCTGGACGATAAAACCATGGTCCTGTTCACCTCCGACAACGGTCACGAACTCTACTACGAACACGACAAATATCGCGCCCGCCACCGCTCCCACCACGGCGAGATCGACGTTTTCAAAGGTTCAATGGATCTGGCCGGGGTGAAATGGACCAACTGGCAGGGCGGCATCCGCGTTCCGCTGATCGTGCGCTGGCCGGGTAAGGTCAAAGCCGGTAGCAAGACCGACCGACTCACCGCCGCCTACGACTACATGACCACCTTTGCCGAGGTCATGGGCACCGAGGCTCCGAAGGGCAAGGACGGTAGCTCATTTTATCCGACCTTGTTAGGAAAGGAGCAGCCGAAGCGCGGCCCCGTGGTCGTGCATCAGGCGGTGATATCCGACGGCTGGAAGCTGGTGCGGGACGCCGAGCAGAAGGACAAAGAAGTTTACCTGCTGTTCAACCTCAACAAGGACCCCGGCGAGCGCCACGACCTCGCCGCCAAGCACCCCGAGAAGTTCCAGCAGCTGATGACCATCTACCAACGCGAAGTCAACAGCCCGCGCAAGGATTTCTAGCACGTCGACCTTTCGCTTAATAACCATCCCCGATGAAAAACCACCTCCGCAAGCTCCCCGTCATCGCCGCCGCCGTCGTCGGCCTCAGCTCCGCCCATGCCTCGGACGCCTCGCACGTCATGACCTACGACGAACCCGCCAAAAAATGGGAACTCAACGGCCTGCCGATCGGTAACGGCGCGCTGGGTGCGGTGCTCATGGGCGGCATCGACAAGGCGGAGATGCAGTTCAATGTCGATTCCCTCTGGACAGGAAACGAAAACCCGGGCGGCGCTTACGACGACAAGGGTATGGGCAACTACCAGAACTTCGGCAGCCTGATCTTTACCGCCGCCGGCGCTGCCCCGACCGGAGCGCGGGTCTGGGTGCCGATGGACAACCCCGACACCGAACACTACCAGTCGTCGGGCTCCAGCCAGACCGTCTTGGAGTCGGTCGATGGCAACAAACGCAGCAAATGGTGTGTCCGCATCGAAAACCAGGAAATCACCCTCAGGAAAATCGTCTGGCAGGCGGATCTCGGCAAGGCCGGCCGACTCACCGATTACGCCTTCACCAGCGCCTCCGACGTGCCCGAGCGCGACCCCAGCGCGTGGGTGCTGGAAGGCTCTGACAACGGCAGCGACTGGAAACTGCTCGACGCCCGCACAGGCATCGCCCCGATGGAAAAACGCGGCGAGACCAAAACCTACACCCTCAAGCAACCCGCCAACCACCGCTACTACCGCATCACCTTCACCCCGCGCCAAGGCGTGCCGGTTTTCCAGGTCGGCGAGATCAGCCTCGGGGGGCACGACCTGAAACCCCAACCCGTCCAGGTCGACGCCTACCGTCGCCAGCTCGACATCTCCCAGGCCGTGCACAGCACCACCTGGAAGCGCGACGGCGTGACCTACACCCGCGAAGCCATCGCCTCGCACCCCGACCGCGTCATCGCCTGGCGCATGACCGCCGACAAGCCGGGCAGCATCAGCGGCGATCTCTTTTTCCAGGGCGCCCACCTGCGCAGCGACAAAACCTCTGCCGATGGCACCTCCCTGCACCTCTCCGGCAGCCTGCCGAACGGACTGCGCTATCACGCCACCGCCGAAGTGCAGCACAAGGGCGGTAAACTGAGCAGTCGTGACAAGAAATTGACCGTCACTGGCTGCGATGAAATCCTCATCCTGCTCGCCGCCGACACCAACTACGTCATGCGCCGCGACGCCGGATGGATGCAAGGCGACCCGGCAGATAAAACCACCGCCCGCCTCGACGCCGCGCGCAAGAAATCGTGGCAAGACCTGCTCAAGGCGCACGTCGCCGACCACAGCGCCCTCTACGACCGCGTCAGCCTCGACATCGGCAAAACCGACCCTGTAATCGCCGCCCAGACAACCGACCAGCGGCTCAACAACTACCGCGCAAAAGCCAAAGAGCTACCCCGTCCCTGCCTCGACCCCGAGCTCGAAGCCATGTTCTTCAACTACGGCCGCTACCTGTTGATCGCATCGTCCCGCCCCGGCACCCTGCCCGCCAACCTGCAGGGGATCTGGTGCAACCAGAACCTGCCGATGTGGCACTGCGACTACCACACCAACATCAACCTGCAGATGAACTACTGGCTGGCGGAAACCACCAACATGCCCGAACTCACCGGCCCCTTGTTTGACCTGCTGGACTCCGGCAAGGAGGTTTACCGCGAGCACACCGCGGCCCACTACGGCAAGGACACCCAGGGATTTGTCACCCGCATGAGCCTCAACCCCTTCGGCGGCTCGGGGTGGAACTGGAACATCGAGGGCACCGCCTGGCTTTCCCAGCACTACTGGGAACACTACCAGTTCTCGCTCGATCAAAAATTCCTCGCAGAGCAGGCGTGGCCGTGGATGCGTGATACCAGCCTGTTCTGGCTGCCCCGCCTCAAGGCGCTGCCCGACGGCTCGTTGGTCGTGCCCGATGCCTGGTCGCACGAGCACGGCCCGCGCGAAGACGGCACCGCTCACGCCCAGCAGCTGATGTGGGATCTGTTCACCAGCACCCTCAAGGCCGCGGAAATCCTCGACACCGACAAAGAACTGCAAACACGCCTGAAAACCACCCTCGCCAAACTCTACGGCCCGAAAATCGGCAGCTGGGGGCAGCTGATGGAGTGGATGGGTGAAAAACCCGAGTTTGAAAAAGGCGGCCACCGTCACACCAGCCACCTCTTCGCCGTGCACCCCGGCAACCAGATCACCCTGGAAAACACCCCGAAACTCGCCGAAGCCGCCCGCGTCTCGCTCAACCAGCGCGGCGAAGGCAGCGAGAGCCGCCGTTCCTGGTCCTGGGCGTGGCGGGGCCTATTATGGGCACGCCTCGGCAGCCCGGACCGCGCCCACGGCTGCGTCGCCGGACTGCTCGCCTACAACACCCTGCCCAACCTCTGGACCACCTGCCCGCCGTTCCAGATCGACGGCAACTTCGGCATCACCGCCGCCATCTGCGAGATGTTTGTCCAGAGCCAGTCCGGCGCCATCGTGCTGCTGCCCGCACTGCCCAAGGTTTACCCCGAGGGCTCCGTCCGCGGCCTGCGCGCCCGCGGCGAAGTCATCGTCGATCTCGCCTGGAAAGACGGCAAGCTCACCTCGGCCACGCTGAAATCCCCCCACAGCCAGCAGGTCAAAGTGCGCCTCCCCGGCCAGCAGCCGAAAACCGTCCGCCTGACCGCCAACCAAGCCACCCCCGTGCCGCTGACTAGGGAAAAATGAAAACAGCCCCCGCGGTTTTTTTCTGGACTTGGAGAAGTTATCTATTAAGGGCACCTCTAAAAACTGACGTTTCCACCATATCATCATCTACCGCCGGTTTTTAAAGTTGTACGGGCAGGTGACGATGTAGTCTCGGGGCTTTTATGAGGTGGTTCGGTGTTGTTGGTTGCTGGCTTCTTACGTTTGGGAATCGGGTTGCCCCTTGTTTTGGCTGTTAACGAGCTAACAGGGCGTAGCGATCCATGTTGTAGGTGAGGTTGCAGAGGTGGTTGTGGCTTGTCACCCGCCTCAGGCCAATGCTCCGGCAGAGGTCGGCTCCCATTTGCGCCATCCGACCGAAGACGTGCTCCACCCGCACACGCATCCGGCTGATGGTGTGGTTGGTTCTGAGTTCCTGTTCTGTCAGCGGCTTGTTCCTGTGGGATTTGCGCATGAGGTGTTCTTCCGCGTTGATTTCCTCTAACACGTATTCCTCGTTCTCTTCGCTGTGGTAGGCACTGTCGGCTAGCACGGCATTGTCCTTCTCATCAAGGAGTTGTTTGAACACCCGGCTGTCGTGGACTTCCGCTGAGGTGGTTTCGCTGCAGATAATGAGTTTGCTCTTCAAATCCACCTTGGCGTGGTTCTTGTAGCCGTAGTAGCTTTGGTTGTTCTTCTTTGTCCAGCGGGCGTCGGTGTCTTTCTGGCGTCCGACGGATTTGTTGGTGTCAAATTCTTCGGGGCGTCCGCCTTGCTTGATTCTTTTGTTCTGGCTGCGGGTGTTGCGCTGGCGCGGGGCCTCGGTGAAGCTGGCGTCCACAATGCTGCCTTCACGGGCGATGAGGTTTTTCTTTTCCAGTGCCGCAGTGAAGGCATCGAACAGCCGACGGCTTCCTTCGCGGCTGTTTTCCTCGATACGTTCCTTGAAGACCCAGATGGTCTTGGCATCGGGGTAGTCGTCGCCCAACTGAAGGCCAAGGAAGTGCAGGAAGCTCAGGCGGTCGCCGATCTGTTCCTCGGTGGCGTCATCGCTGAGGCCGTGGTATTTCTGGAGGATGAGCACTTTGAGCATGAACACGGGGTCGAAAGGGGGGCGGCCTCCCTTGTTCCAGTCACGGTTGGCGTAGCCGCAGAGTTCCTCAAGTAGCGGGCGGAACCCTTCCCAGTCAATGATATCGCGCAGCTTCAGGATGCCGATTTCACGTTTCGCCACCGCCTGCTGGTGTTCGATGGCCGAGAACAGGTTGCCTCCCTTGTCTTGCTTCCGGTAGTTGCTCATGCAGGGAGTTTCGCTGCATTGCCTTTGTTAGGAAAGGTTAAATGAGCGCGCAGGGGTTTTTAGAGGTGCCCTTAAAAAGGAATCAAGAAACGTTATGAAATTAAAAACTCCACTGTATCAAAAGTGGGCCACGATGGCCACTTTCTCGTTATCTGTCTCGCTCGCCTCGGCAACCACAGTCATCTCCGGATGGACCGTCATTGACGACTCCTACACTGATGACGCCAGTGGCACATTCGCCATAACGTCCGCAGGAGCCACGACGCAGACAACGCCTACTCAAGCTTTTGCTGATACACAGAAGTTTAGCGCAACTGCAGCTGTGGACTGGACGGCGACATGGACGTTCCTCGGTTTGACGAATGGCACTTATGAAGTGGCCGGAGCATGGTATGGTACAACGAACCGGACTAAAACAGCGCCTTTCAAAGTTCAGGGGGGGAGTACGATTGTGGTAAACCAGGAACTGAGTCCGGGTCACCCTTCGCTTCCAGCTGGCCCAACACTTAGCGATGGCACTGAGAATGTCGTATTTAGCATGCTGACGGCCACAGCAGTAGTGACCGATGGCACACTGACCGTCGTACTTAATGACGTGGACAACACTTCGGGTTCAGAATATGTGCTTGCAGATGCCATTGCGATTCGCGCCGTCCCGGAGCCATCCTCCGCAGCCCTGCTCGGCCTTGGGGGACTCGCGCTGATACTCCGCCGCCGTAAAGGCTAAGGAGCACACGCTCCTCCGCTATGGAGTGCGGGCTTGCAGCCCGCAGCTTGCTTGTCGAGCGGAGACTCCCGCCACAGTGCAGGTGGGCCAACATGACGCTCGACAGGGAGATGCCCCGAACATGTCGGGGCGCTCCATAGCCCGCCACATGCCGCCCTTGCCGCCCTTGCCGCCCTTGCCGCCCTTGCCGCCCTTGCCGCCCTTGCCGCCCTTGCCGCCCTTGCCGCCCTTGCCGCCCTTGCCGCCCTTGCCGCCCTTGCCGCCGTCACACGGGCAGCTCAGGGGCGGCGCGGTGTTTTGCGGAGAAAGTCCACCATTTCGGCTCCTGCCGCGAGGAAGGCGCCGCTGCCGTAAACCTCGGTGAAGTCGGGGAAGGAGTCCCCCGGCGCGGCACCCACCGGCTGCACGTATCCCAGCATGCCGTCCTCCGTCACGCAATCGGTCAATGCACGCCAGCCCTTGAGGATAACCGGTGTGTAGGTATCACGATCCAGCAGGCCGTGGTTCACACCCCAGGCCAGGCCGAACACAAAAAAGGCGGTGCCGCTGGTCTCTTTGACAGGGTAGGCCTCCCCGCCTCCTAACAGTCCCATCGACCAAGTACCGTCTGCACGCTGGTGTTTCTTGAGGGCCGCCGCCATCTGGGTAAAGAGATCGGTGTAAAAGCGGCGCTTTTCCCAGTCGGTGGGCAGGTCCGGGATCATCAGAGCGAGTCCGCCGAACACCCAGCCGTTTCCACGCGACCAGAAGATTTTCTCGCCGTTTGTTTCCCGCTGTTCGAAGTAGGTGGAGTCCCTCAGGAAGAAGTGTTTCTCCTTGTCCCACAGCAGCTCATGGGTGGCGCGGTATTCGCGGTCCATGAAGTCGAGATACTTTTTCTCGCCGGTGACCCTGGCCAGTCTCGCCCACACCGGAGGAGCCATGAACAAGGCGTCACTCCAGCCCCAGCGCTTGTGCGCCTCCCTGCCGTTCTCCTTCATGTCAAGCGTGCCGCTCTGAGGGTTCGCGAGAATCCAGTCGAAGTGTTTTTTTGTCGGTTCTAACATTTTCGGCTCGCGCGTCTGCTGGTAGAGGTCGAGGTAGAACTGCCCGACGGTGTGGTCGTCGGCGTGATAGGGGCGTTCGTGGAGTTTCCAGCCATGGCGGTCGCCGATTTCGATCAGCCAATCCTTGTATTTCGCGTCCCCGGCGATCAGGCTCCACCGGAACATGCCGGCATACAGCGCGCCGTTGTGCCAGGTCAGGTCATGGCGTTTTTCGCGGTTCTGCCATTTTTGAGGCTTCGTCGGCAAGGCACGGAATTTCCCCTGGTCGTCGAACGTCCGGATCTGCCAGTCGGCGACTTTTCTGGTGATGTTCATCACCTCATCGGCGCTGGGCGGCAGGGCGGCGGTGACGATGGTGGCTGTGAGCAGGACACCGACCAGGGTGGCAAGCGGACGAGGGACGGTTGGGCGGGTATGCATGGTGCAGTTGGGTCATGTTCGGATGCGCCCGGCCTCCAGGCCCAGGTGCGCAATGGTTGAGCGTGGTGGGATTGATCAAACAGCTAGTGAGAAGGCAACATAACCATCAGTCGATGGGGGCGGGGTGATGTTTTTTGCTTCGACTATGGATGAAAAAGCGGGGGGCCGTGAAGCCTCCCGCTGATGATGGAAAGATGTCGGGATTTCCCCGCTTATTTTCTACGGCGGCGGAGGATCAGGGCAAGACCACCGAGGCCGAGCAGGGCGGCGGAGGATGGCTCGGGCACGGCGACGATGATGAGGCCGCTGGCTCCGCCAACGGCTTCAAAGAGCGCCTTGTCGGATTCGCCATTGCCGCTGAGCCAGGAGTTGAGGTCATCTACAGAGTAGGTGCCCAAGTCGAGGCTGTGGGTTCCCGTGGTGATCGAGGTGAAGGTGTAGCTCTCTCCATCGTTGATGAAAAAGCGGGCGGTGCTGTATCCCTCACTCAGACCACCGATCTCGGAAGCATCGCCGTTCAGCGTGAGGGTCTGGGCAGAGATGCCGTGGGTAAAGTCGAAGGTGCCGTTTTGGAGTTCAATGTCACCACTCCAGGTATTTGAGGCAGAGGCAAAGACGGTCTTGTTGGTGTTGTCTGTTTTCGTACTGTTAAATTTGTATCCGACTCTGGAGATCAACTTGGCAGTGCCGCTGATGGCTTGGTTGATGGTGAGGGTCCGGTTGGATACCGCACCCGTGTTGAAGGTGAGTGAGTCGGAGGAGATGTCGAAAGAAGATGTGCCGCCGCTTTTATTGCTGAGAGAGATGGTTAATGCGTTGTGGACAATGTAGTTATTGCCGGATCCTGTCATGCTGAGATTGTCAACTGTCACGGCGTTAAAAATCCCCAAAGAGCCTCCGTTGGTAAAGGTCAGGGAATCTCCAGCAAATTCGCCACTTGCACGCAGGTTCTGCCCATTGGCAACGACGTAGTCTTTTCCACTAGCCGCCGGATTGCCACTGTCATTCCAGTTGGCGGCCTGGTTCCAGTATTGCCCAGAACCAGCGCCCGAGTTTATGCGGTAAACAGTCGCTGCGTGCAGTGAAGCAGTTAGACAGGCGAGCGTTGCGGCGGTGGCGAGTAGAGGGAGTTTTTTCATAGTGCCCTATTGGGATGGTTGGAATGGGAAATGAGGACCCGTCAGGCAGCTCTTCAAGGAAGGAGTCCAAACGAATCCTTACTTATGAAATCGGACGGGATTTGGCGAATGGTAAAATGCGAAAACCCCGGGTTTGTTTCAAATATGGACAACCTCCCGATTTTTGTTGTTTTTCGTTGTAAATGGGAGGTTTTCTGGAGGCGGCATTCTGGCTGGCTTGTGCGGCGCTGAACCATGGGCTCATCATGCTTTGCGCTCTTCGCTGGCTGGAACCGGATGAAAGATCCCGCGCCCGGGTTGCGTCTTCATTGACATCGGGCTGCACCGTTTCGGTTACTCATCCCACACAACAATCACTTTTCCACATGATGAAACCACACCAACAGATTATCACCTCCGCCCTGCTTGCTCTGGCCGCCGTTTTGTCCACCGCCAGTGCCCAGGCGAAAACCAAGCCCGTCACCGGTGCCGGTCCAATCCCGACCGTCAAGATTGCCCCGCCGCCCGAGCCGGTCATGGATGTGCGGAAGTTCGGAGCCAAGGGCGACGGCGAAACGGACGACACGGAGGCGATCCAAAAGGCGATCCAGGCATGCCCGAAAGGTGGTAGTGTGTTGCTCCGCGGTGGAAAATTCACCTCCCGGATGCTGAAGCTCAAGGGCGACATGACCTTGTACGTCGCACCCGACGCCACCCTGCAGGGAAGCACGGACCCCAAGGGCTACCCGGAGATCCTTCCCTACAGCGAGGCGGAAAGCATCGGCGTGCGCTGGAACCGCCGCTGCCTGCTCTACGCGGACCGCGCCGACGGACTCAGGATCGACGGCGGCGGCACCATCAATGGTCGCGGCAAGCTGCTCAAAACCATGCTCGGAGGGGAGGACAAACGCCCGTCTCTGATGCGGATCTACAGGAGCAACAACATCGACGTGCGCAACGTGACCTTCCGCAACCCGCGGATGTGGACCCTCGTGTTCGAGCAGTGCAAAAAGCTCACCATCGAGCACGTGAACGTGTTTGCCCCGCACGTTTACAGGAACTGCGACGGCATTGACATCTGTGATTGCCACGACGTGGTGGTGCGCAACTGTCGGGTCGAATCCGACGACGACTGCGTTGTGTTGAAAAGCCACTCCGGGTTCGGTATCAAAAACGTGCTGATCCAGAACAACCACATCAAGAACCGGGGAGCCAACGGCATCAAGTTCGGCACCGCCACCGTCGGACCGATCGAAAACATCCGCATCCTCGACAACACCGTGAGCAACGCCAAGTTCGGCGGCCTCTGCATCGAATCCGTGGACGGCTCGCAAGTGCGCGATGTCGTGGTGCGCAACCTGGTGCTCGAAAACACCTGCCAGCCGATCTTCATCACCCTGGCCAATCGCAAGGACTGGCGGAAAACACTCAAGAACCATCCCGTGGGCGCGGGCAGCCTCACCGATGTTCTGATCGAGGATGTGCTGATCAAATCCACCCACGACCAGACCCGCCACTCGATGACCATCACCGGCATTCCGGGTGCCAGGTTGGGCGAGATCACCCTGCGCAACATCACGGTGGAGATGCCCGGCGGCATCAACAAAAAACTGCCGCACCCGCAGGACAGGGTCGACGGATACCCGCAGTCCAACCGGCTCGGCTGGGTCCCCGCCCACTCGTTCTACGTGCGCCACGCCGACAAGGTGGTGTTTGAGAACATCACCACCAGCTGCACCAAACCGGACGCCCGTCCGTGGTTGGTTTACGACCAGGCCGAGGTGGTGACGAAAAACTGCACCGACAAGACCGTCAAACCCGCCGAATAAGCCGCGCCATTTCCGCCGCAGCGGCAGGGGGCGGTTCCTAGCCGTTTACTTTCCTATTTACGCATCAGGCTGATTACTGATAAATACAGGAAACCATTCCTGATCGATCCAAGCATCCATCACCACCAGCTGTTATGATAAAGTCCCGCATCCTACCCGTCCTGTCCTCCGTCCTGATCACATCACTCGCATGCCTGCATGCCGCCTCCGACTGCATACGGCTCGACAAACCCGCCGGCAACTGGATGACCGATGCGCTGCCGGTCGGCAATGGTCGTCTGGGCGCCATGCTCTTCGGAACCCTGGAAACGGAGCGCGTGCTCCTCAACGAAAGCAGTCTTTGGTCGGGCAAGGTGGACCCGGGGCACGATGCCAAGCTGGCCGCGGCCATGCCCGAACTCCGCCGCCTGCTCGCCGAAGGACGCATCCAGGAGGCTGAAAAGTTGACCAAAGGGGATGTTAAACGCCAACACTTCGGTGCCTATCAGCCGCTCGCCGAGTTGCGCTTGAAAATGGCCGGGCACGATGCCGCCCCGACCAATTACCTGCGGAAACTCGACCTGGCCCGTGCCTCCGCCAGCGTCAGCTACCGCCTCGGGGACACCAGCTACACCCGCGAGATCATTGCCAGCTACCCGGACCAAGTCATCGCGATGCGCATCAGCGCGGACAAAGCGGCGTCGGTCAGCACCCGGATCAGCTTTAATTGCGTGCACAAGAACATCCGCACCAGCACACCTGACAATCGGACCCTGGTGCTGAGCGGCACCATGCCGGAGAGCGGCCTGACCTGGCGGGCGCGGCTTGCCATTGTCGCCGACGGCGGAACATCCCGCAGCGACGGCAGCAGCCTCACCGTCGAGGGGGCGGATTCGCTGGTGATCTTCGTTGCCGCCGCCACCGACTACGCGATGGAATGGCCCGCCTGTCGGAAGGACAGGGATCTTGACGGCATCACCGGCAAGCAGATTGCCGCCGCCGTTGCCAAGGGGTGGGCGAAAGTGAACGCCAGCCACCTCGCCGACTACCAACCGCTGTTTGAGCGGACCCGGCTGGTATTGCCCACTGCGGAGGAAAAAGAAAAACTTCCCGCCGACAAGCGCGTGACCACCTACGCCAAGTCCGGCGGCAAGGACCCCGGCCTCGAGGCGCTGCTGTTCCATTACGGCCGCTACCTGCTCATCTCGAGTTCCCGCCGCGGCGGCCTGCCGGCCAACCTTCAGGGGATATGGAACGGCTCCACCAAACCCGCATGGGACAGCGACTACCACACCGACATCAATCTGGAGATGAACTACTGGGCGAGTAGCGCCGCCAACCTCTCCGAGTGCGTCCCCCCGCTGCTCGACTTCCTCCATTTCCAGCGGAAACCCGGGGGCGAAGCCGCTAAAAAATACTTCGGCGCGCGCGGGTTCTTCATGAACATCTACACCAACCCCTGGGGGTACGCCGCGCCGCGCTGGCTCTGGCCCGGCGCCACCGGCTGGCTGGCCAACAACGTCTATGACGAGTTCCTCTTCAGCGGAAACCAGGACTATCTGCGCGACCGGGCCTACCCGGTCATGAAGGACGCCGCCATGTTCCTCTCCGACCTGCTGGTGGAGCGGCCGGACGGACGACTGGCCGTCGCACCGAGCCTCTCGCCGGAAATCAATTTCCGCTACACCGACGGCAAGTCCTACCGCCACTGCGCCGGTGCCGCCATCGACCAGCAATGCGCCCACGACGTCTTCACCAACACCATCGAGGCCGCCACCCTGCTGGGCAGGGACCCCGAACTGGTGCGGGAGCTGAAGGGCAAACTGGCCCGCCTGGCGCCCCCCGTCACCGTCGGCTCCAATGGTCTGATCCGCGAGTGGCCGCAGGACTGGCCCGCCGTCGATCCACACCACCGGCACGTCTCCCACCTCGTGGCACTCCATCCCGGGCGCATGATCGATCCTGAAAGCACCCCCGAATGGGCGGCGGCCGCCGCCAAAAGCCTGCGCGCCCGGGGCACCAACAACACCGGCTGGGGAGCCGCGTGGCGGGCGTCACTCTGGGCACGCCTCCACAACGGCGAGGAGGCGCACGCCCGGCTGCGGGAAATCCTGCGTCCCTGCAAGACGACGGGTATCGTCTATCGCGGCGGCGGCGGACTCTACGCGAACCTGCTGGCCACCCACTCACCATTCCAGATCGACGCCAACTTCGGCCTGACCGCAGCCGTGGCGGAGATGCTGCTGCAGAGCGACCAGGGCAACTGGCGCGACGGTTTCTCCACCGAACTCCTCCCGGCCCTGCCCAAAGCCTGGCCGGAGGGTTCCGTCAAAGGCCTGCGCGCACGCGGCGGGTTCACCATCGATATCGAGTGGAAAAACCACAAGCTCACCGCAGTGCGCATCCACTCGTCACAGGGACGCAGCATCAAGCTTCGCTACGGTGCCGTGAAACGCAGCATCACGATGCAGCCCGGCCAGGTTCTCAAACTCAATTCCGAGCTCGCCGCAGACTAACAAAAACTAACAAATCCACCGGCGCACCGTGGAGCATGATACCCGTAATCTATCAGCGCACCTCCTCGACACGATAAAAGGCGTGCGGCTCAGGAGGAAGCGCATCGGAAAATACATCTGTGCGCATGGGCTGGACGATGGTTTGGACGACAACTGGAAATGAAGACAAGTCGAGGCCTCGCACAAGCTGATAGGTTTTGGCAGGGTTCAAATATCCGACCGTGAGGGTAATCGTCCCGGTGTCTATCACAGTAGAGTTCACACGAGGCACGCTACCCGCAGCTGGCACCGAGCTGCCATCACCGGCATCACTGCCTGCTCCCATTTCCTGGTAATCCGTCCAGGAATCACCGTCCGAGTCCGCCAATGTCGGGTTGATATCCAGACGGAACTCATCGTAATCCTGGACACCGTCACCATCGTAATCGCCGGATCCAGGCCCCGGTCCAGCACCTGCAGGAGCGGTGCCGTCGAGGCGTGTCAAATCACCGGGAAAAAACGAGCTTTCCCAGGTGTCGGACAGACCGTCTTCATCAATATCGTCCGCCGGCAACAACCTTAATTCGATATCATCGAGCCAGAATGAGCCGGAGACATTCAGTCCATAAAACAATACCTGGCTCGATGAGACCAAGCCCTCCGGCAAGGTGATGTCCACCGAGGCTCTTCCCCACTCTCCTTCGGCAAGGTCCAGGTAAAGCTCATCGTCGTTGTTAGTGCCTGTGCCGGTATCCAGTGTGACCCCGAAGTTCTGCCACGAGCCGTTATTATACTGAAGGCCAATGATTCCACGGCCCGCGGCATAGGATTTCTGACTGCCCATCGAAAAAAAAACACGGATCGTGCGACCGGACAAATCCGCCGCGGTCAGGTTGACTGATGTGTTCGGGCTGGCATCAGTGGTTCCAGTCAGGGATTGATTGATCCAGGACCCGTTGAGGAGCAGCAATGCATTTGCGCCGTCGGCGGAATAGGCGGCGCTTCCGGAGTTCACTTCATCAAACATCGCCGAGGTTGTCCTGTAGACCCGGGTATGGGTGGAACCCGGAGTCGTCCATCCTGCGACAGTTGTGGTATAAGACCCGGCGGCCAGGTTATCCTGCTCAAAGGATCCGTTTTCCATGGGGTCCAGCGAACTTGTCTCGGTAGGGCTGACCTCGGGCAACACGGCGGAGTAGACTTTAAACTCAAAGGTGCCACCCTGGGGTGCCTCGAAGGGACCCGGGTATGGATTGGTGGCGCTCCTGGGATCGCTACGGAAATCGGTGTCCAGTCGGTAAGCGGTGCCATCCGCCTGTTCATACGGAAGGTTTGGCACCGCCGCATTTCCCAGCATGGCCGTGGTAATCAGCGGCCGGGTCTGCAGCCCGTCCCAGGACCCGTCCAGGGTGATGCGGAGGTAGTAACCGTCCGCCTTTTCCAGCAACTGGACATTCGGATTGAACCCGGGTACGTTCAGCGGTGAGGTCTCGTAGGGTGACGACGACGCGCCGTTGACAAAGACGTTGCCCCCCATGAAACACGGCCGGGTTTCGGACGCGTAATCACCCAGGGACGCCGTGCCGGTGAAGATGTTGTTGTAGAACCGGTTGTCACTCGCCTGGATCGCCGAGCTGCCGGCCAGGGTGGTCGAGTGCGGCTGATGGTAAGGCGTTTCGCGGCGGGTCTCGGGTCGCTGCAGGAGCGTGCCGGCAAACAGATTGTGGGCGTAGGTGCCGCCCTGCGACCAGTCCTGGAGCGTGTTGGCGGAGAGGAAGATATTGTGGTCCACCATGAACGGGCCGTGGTTGACCTCGACATAGAGGTCGCGCGCAGCCGCGTTGCCGTGCATCAGGTTGCGGGTGACCCGCGTGCCCTGGGTCATCCAGTCGAGCCAGATCCCCCGGTAGTTGTTGAAAATATGGTTATTGCCCAGCAGCACATCGATCGCACCGTGGAACTTGATACCCGCCTGCTCGTGGCCGCTGAAAAGTCGGCGGGCGTGGATGTCGTGCACGGCGTTGCCGGTGACGGTGCTGAACGAACAGCCGAGGCTGCCGACGATGCCCGCCTGCTCGCAGTGGGAGACGTGGTTGTTGCGCACCACATGGCTGCCGATGGTCGCCTTGTTCCAGCCGTTGGCGAGCGCCCGGTTGATGGTTTCGACATATCCCGTGGCGGAGTTTTGGGAGGTGTTGTCGTAGCGGTCGCCGTATTTCCCCAGACTGATGCCGGAGCAGGCGGAGTAGCGCACGGTGTTGTCCTCGATGATCCAGCCCTTGCTCCAGTGGGTGCCGATGACGGCGATCTGCTCGGACGTCGGCGGTGCCCAGGGCGTGGCCGCGTGCTCCATGGTGAAACCCTTGACCGTCAGGTAGTTGATCCCCGTTTTGGAGGGATAGAAAACCGTCTCGCGTTGACTGATCTCCACATCGGCCTCATTCGGATCGACCCCCGGGAACTGGGCCCGGATGGTGGTGAATCCGGTGGCGTGCTGGTCGGACCGGAAAACGAGGCAGAGGTCCTGCTCGCCACTTTTTTCCGGAATGGTCGCGGTGAATGTCTGCCAGCTCTGCCAGCCGCCGCTTGCAGCAATCGTGCAGGTGCCGAGCAATGCCCCGTCGGGCTTCCCCTCACGAAGTTCAATCACGCCACCGCCCACCGGGGTCGCGACGCGGATTTCGACCTGCGATGCTCCGGCGCCGAAATCGACCGACTGGTAAGCGGCCCAGTCGCCGTCCTCGATATAACCAAGACAGTCGCCGCCCTCACTCGACGCCGCGGCGATGACACCGTGGCGGCTGCTGTAGTCAACCGCATCCACCTTGGAGGAGCCACCCGATCCAACCACCGGCCTGAGCCAGGCGACGTTCATGAGGTATCCGCCGCCATCGACTTCCGCGTGCCAGAGCGCGTCGCCCGACGCCGCGGCCTGGACGGCGGCCTTACTGGTCGCCTCCGTCAGCCACGCACCGTCCAGATAGACAGACCCCTGGTGGTGCGCGCGACCGTTGTCGATGAACCAGTCGCCATGAATTTTCACATTGAACGGGTTGAAAAGCCCGAAGCGGCTGTTAGGAACAACCAGCTTCCAGGTGTCATTGACCTCGCGTACCCATCCTCTGGCGGGTTCCGAGCCCTTGATGACCACGGTCTCGCCGGCGGCGGCCTGGTAGGTAATGCGCTTGGTGTCACTGGTGCCACCCCGGGGCGGGTCGATCCGCTCGCGGTAAACGCCTTCGTGCACCGTGATCGTGTCACCGGGCTGGGCGACATTGGCGGAGTGTTGGATGGTCCGGAACGGAGAGCCGGCCGAGCCGTCGTTGCTGTCGGCTCCCGAGGGGGAGACATGGAACTCGGCGGCATCCGCCAGCGGGGCGGCGATCATCAAGGCGGTGAGAAATTTTTTAAACATGGCAGTGGAAATGCAGAAGGGTAAAGAAGTGAAAAATAGGGAAAATTGCGGTGGGGCGGGGGCGTTAAAAAGGCGGCATGACCCATGCCATGCCGCCTGCTGGGAAATAAACGGCTTTGAAAACCGTGGCGGGAGGAGGCATCAGCGGCGGCGGCGCATCAGGCCGAGCAGGCCGAGGCTTGCCATCAGCGCGACCGACGGCTCGGGGACGGACGTCACCTGAACGTTGTCGAACCAGGCTGACCCGCTGTTGTTAACCGCGTAGAGCTGGACGTTGTTGGTATCGGTGATGCCCCCGGGAAGGGTAATGTCCACGTAAGTCTGGGCCCATTCACTCTCGGGGATACCAAGGTAAACCAGGCTGCTGGTGCTGGTGCCGCTCCCGGTGTCAAACTGGACCCCGTAGTTTTTCCAGGTGGTGCCACCCTCCTTATACTGAATGCCGATGGTTCCACGGCCGACATAACCTGTCTGGTGTCCCAGCGAGAAGGAAATCCGGACTGTCTGCCCGGTAAGGTCCGCAGCGGTCAGGTTGACCTCGGTGGACGGGCTGGCGTCGGTAAGCCCCATCAACGGCTGGTTGATCCATGAGCCGTTGAGCAGAAGCAGGGCGTTCACGCCGTCCGCTGCATAAGCGCCTGTGCCAGTGCCCACCTCATTGAAATGGTTGGACCCGGCGAGGTAGATGCGGGTGTTGCTACTGTTCGGCGTCCCCCATCCGGTTGCTGTTTTCAGGTAGAAATTGTTTCCGCCGGGCGGGGCGGTGTCGGTCTCGAACGAGCCGTTTTGCAGGGGGCTCAGGGAAATGGCCGCAGCGGCGGCAAACTGGGCGCCGCCGGCAAGCGCCGAGAGTATTAGGGTAGGGTATTTCATCATAGGTTGCTTTGGGTTTGATGGGTTTTAGTTTCAGTGCCGGGAATCGGCACCCTAGCTACTCCGCGCCCGCCGAGGAGATCTGACATTTTTTTTGATCTTTTTTTACTTTTTTTGCCGGACACCCTTCCCCCGTTCATTCCAGCCCTTTGTCACTCGATGAGTTCGATATCAAGATCATCCACAAACACCTCGGAGCCGGAGGGAGATGTGGGGTCCAGGTAGAGGAAAAAAACCGCGTCCCCGCGCATTTCCCCGACGTCTAGCCTGAGTTCGAAGGAAACATGTCCGACCTCGTCGTTGGCCAGCGCCAGGTTGTCATCGGCCTGATCCCAGGGTGCCGGGCCGACGTTGATTTTCCTGACAGCCACCGGTCGCCAGTTCCGCCCCATTTCCTGAACCCCGATCAACAGGCGCGCCGCTTGTCTTGCCCACGCACCGGCATCGGCGGACGCTCTGCCGACGGTGGCGGTGACCCGCAGGCTGCGACCGTCGAGATCACCGAGTTGCAACACCTTGCTGCCCGCTCCCGTCCTGCCGTAGAGGGTCTGGTTGGCCCATCCCCGCCTGCCATTGTTGTCGCGGCTCAGAACCAGTACGTTAGAGCCGTCGTAGTGGGATTCAGAGGTCGGGCAGTGGGCGCCGCCATAGCGGTTTTTGGCCGGATCGTTCGTGGGGTTGATGACGAAGGCCAGGCGCGAGGAGCCGGTGGTGACATTCCAACCCGCCGGGGTGTGGCTTAGCCCGCCGTCGGCCAGGGTGTCGGCCTCGAATGACGCATTTTCAAGTGGAAAGAGCTCGATCGCGGCCGCAGGCGGGGTCTGTCGATCGAACCAGATGTAAGCGGCAAGTGCGAGGACAAGAAGGACAAGCACGGCGCCCGTCCACCCCGCCCAGGCACGGCGGCGACCAGCCACGGAAGACGTGCCCAGCGCGGGCTGAACCCGGAGCATTCCGGTTTGGCTGGATGAAACCAGAGGGCCGTCCGGCGAGGGTTCGATCACAATTTTCCTGCCCTCCTCGATCTCGATCTTCATCGGGTTCACCGCATGGCGGAGATCGGTGTGCAGACGTAGGCGCGACAAATAATACGCCCGCGCGTCCGCCGACTGGCGCAGGCGGGCCTCAAGGTCCCGCGCGGACGCCTCATCCAGCCGCTGCTCCAGAAACAACTCCACCAGTCGGGTGAGTTCCTTGTCCTCGTTAGGCAGGGCTGGTGGGTTTTCACTCATCTTCATTCGGCGCTCATACGTTTATCGATGCATTTGCCGAGCGCGTCACGCAGGCGCTCAAGGCGTTTGTAAATAGAATCCATCTTGACGCCCCTCCTTGAGGCGATGTCCGCGAGCGAATTTGCAGGGTGCTCCCCGCCCCCGTCCGCGTACCGGGCATCGATCAGTTCGCGCTGTCCGGCGTCCAACGCATCAAGGCACAGGTTCAGTGCCTTCACCCTCGCACGCTGCAGTCCGGAGTCCTCACAAGGGCTGTCGCGGATGTCCCTGCCCACAAGCTCCAGGACATCGGGGGACAGGCTCACGGTTCTTTTGCCCTCCGTCGCCTTGCGTCGGTGCAGTCGGCGGCACTCGATGTCGGCGCAGCGAAACGCAAACCTGCGGAAATGCTCGGCATCCCACTGGGGATCAAACTTTTTCCACACCGCCACGGCCACCTCCTGGAGGCAATCCTCCGCCGCCGCGAAATCGCCACCGGCCCGACTCACCAGATACGCCAGCAGCGAGGGCTGGACCAGATGGATCGAACTTGAGTAACTCCTCGCACGCAGCTCGCAGGCATGGTCGTCCCTTTCCGTCAGCGGAAGCTCGCTTGCCTGCATGTGGGATAACAATGCTTTCATTCTCAGCGGATTGGTAACGCCCTGGGCCCTGGATTGGCACTGGATGGATACGCCCTTGGAGAACCTCAAGAAGCGACTGTGACAAGTCAAGGAAAATGGGGGAAATGGGGACCTCGACGGCGCCCCGGAGCCGGCGGCCAGACCGCCCGCTGGGCAAATATGATGGGGTGGGTATGACCCGGACTGGAGTCCGGAGCTCGGTTTTTTATCGCCGTGTTTCAAATATGGACAATTTGACCATGTTCCGGTTTTTACGGCTTGATTTGGGGCCCCTGCTTGGCGAATCTTACTGTGCATATTCTGCTTATTGGATGCCTCGTCGTTTTGAAACACTCCCATATCATCCTCCTTGCTTTTCATGCTGGAGCACTCGCTGCCCCGGCTGGCCTGATCCGCCGCGGCAAAGGCTAACAGCATATGGGGCTCTACCTCAGGAAACAAATCCCAAATCTTACACACAAACACACTCCATGAAAAACACACACAGCATGAAAACAAGAAACACACTACTCACGGCCGCAGCCTGTTTCCTCCTAACACCCGCTGCCGCCACCGCCGCCACGACGGTTGTGGACTATGACTTCACCGATGGCACACACACGATTGGCAGTCTTGCCTCCGATGGCTGGACGTTCAATAACGTTTCCACGATAGACACCACAAACGGTCTTTACGTGACGGACAGCAGCACTTCATGGACGCCCTCCGCCGCATTCAGCTTTGGTGACGTCGGCGCAGGCACCATGACCTGGACTGCATTTGCCAACGGATCGACCAACATCTATGGCTCTTTGTATTTGAGGGACGGCACAACAAACCTCATCTCCTTAAGCTACGACCGCGCAAGCACAGCTTTAGTGGACGGGACTAGAATCAATGGAGACACCGATGGAACTGGAAATGCGACGTGGAATGATGCCGGGTCTGGCGACCAGTTCACCCCAAGCACCAATACAACAACACCCGGAGTCTGGACCTTGTCCTGGGACGCAGCCGGGGACTGGGATCTCTCCATGACGGTGAGCACCACCACCATTTTCACCAAGTCGGGCAACTGGGGTGCCGGCAAGGCACCCGACAACGTCCGCTTTGCGGCAGGTTTCGATGGCGCTACCAACCGCAATCTCTATGTCGAGGGAATCACCGTCACCGCCGTGCCCGAGCCATCCACCACCGCGCTGCTCGGCCTCGGCGGACTTGCCCTGATCCTCCGCCGCCGCAAAGGCTAACAGCAGTCAGCGTCTCCGCATGTCCTTGCAACCCGGTGGGCTGTGGCAAATGGCTTGGTTGATGCTTTTTCAGGCTTTTTTTGATGGACTGGGGAAATGGCCTATGTTTTTATAGGAAACGTTCAATACAAGCCTTGGGCAAGGCATAGCGTCATGTGATGGCACCGTCCCACTCGCTCAGGGTTGTTGTCGCTTCGAAGGTAACTTTGAATGGATGCAACTTTGAATGTAAAATACCGGAAACCACAGAATTGACATGAAAGTAGATAAACCAAACCACATTACCCCGATTTTCCTGAAGCTGGCCAGCCTCTCTGCCGGCGCACTTGTCGTGAACAGCCAGGCGGCCACCGTCACCGTAGGCCAGCTGGGATTACTGACCCCGCAGTATGAACGCGCCGCTTATGGCAGCATCGGCTCCGCGCAATTTGCCGACAGCGAGGAGGGAACCATCGACGGAGACACTGTGCTCAGCACGACCTCGGACATCACGATCGCCTGGGAAATGACCTTGAAGGCTCTGGGTCCCAACGACACTCGCGACTTCATCTTCACCGTGGGCAACGGAACCAGCAATGGCCTCAGCCTGATGTGGCTGGACACGGACGACACCTTTTACCTGCAGGCTGAGTCCGGCAGCACAAGACTTGGCGGCAGGGTCAACGGTGACACAGCGGCATTGAGCTACAAGCCCACCTCAGGCGACGACTTGAACAAAAGCCGCTCCTGGGTGGTGTCCCTCGATACGGACGCCACGTCATCGACCCTGAACTGGTTTATCGACGGTAATTTGATCGGTAGCGTGACCGGAGGAGCCATCACCGACTGGAGTGGCGAGGTCAACGGAGGCTTCAGGCAAGGAGGTTCGGGCGTCTCTCCCCTGCGCGAGGATTTTGGCAGTGCCGGCGCTCCTGGCACTGTAGGTTCAAGTCAGGCGGATTCCTCGTCCCTGCGTTTCTATGAAGACACCTTTGTCCTGGTGCCCGAGCCATCCACCACCGCGCTGCTCGGCCTCGGCGGACTTGCCCTGATCCTCCGCCGTCGCAAAGACTAACAGCAGGTTGTGTCTTCGCATACCATTTCAACCCGGTGGGGGCGTGCCTTCACCGGGTTTTTTCTGACCCGACACCAGCAGGCAAGTATCGTCTGTTAGGAAGATATCAGAAAGATTCCCAGCCTATCCATCGTCACTAAGCTAGCCCTATTCGAAGCATGAAATCACCACACCGCCTGCCACTCCTCCTTGCCATCGCCGCAACCCGCTTGGGTATCCCGTCGCTTGCCGGGCCTCTTGAAGACGACTGGCTGAAAACCCTCTCCAGCTACAATGTGGTCTGGGATTCCCAGGGGAAAAACGCGGCGGACTCCATGCCGGTGGGCGGCGGGGACATCGGTTGCAATGTCTGGGTGGAAAACGGCGAGTTGTTCGCGTACTTCCAGCGCAGCGGCTCGTTCAGCGAGAATGGCGAGTATCTCAAACTCGGGCGACTGCGCGTGAAGCTCAGCCCTAACCCGTTTGCCAATGGCGAGTCCTTTCGCCAAGAGTTGGATCTGCACAACGGCTGCATCCATCTGGAAGCCGGTGGCGGCGAGGGCGCACCGCCGGTGAAAATGCGCTTCTGGGTGGAAACCGGACGACCGGTCATCCATCTGGACATCGATGCCGACAAGCCGGTGGAGGTGACCGCCAGCTACGAGAATTGGCGACTGCAGGATCGGGAGCTGAAGGGTAAAGGCGCGCGCTTTGGCTGCTTTTCGCTCGAGGCCTACCCTGGAAAAGTCGTCAAGCTCAAGGACCAGGTCGAGTTCGGACACGGTGGGGTGCTTTTCTACCACCGCAACCCCGCCCAATGCCAGATTCCCACCTTGCTGATCGAGCAGCAGGGCTTGCAGGAGCACGCGGCTCACATCCCCGACGCCATTGCCAACCGCACCTTTGGCGGCCTGCTGCAAGGCGAGGGTTTTGTTCCCGCCGGAACCTCCGAGGGCAAGTATGCCATCACCCCCTTTCGCGCCTGGAGCCTGAAAAGCAGCCGCCCTGCCCGCCGTCAGCATCTGCAGATCACCACCCATCTGTCCCAGGCCGAGAACCTGGCCGACTGGAAAAACGCACTGCTGAAAACCGCCGCCGATAAAAACATCGACACCCATCGCAAGCAAACCATCGCCTGGTGGCACCAGTTCTGGCAGCGCAGTTGGATCGCGATCAACCCGACCAAACCCGACCCGTCGTCATCGGTCTGGCAGGCCGGTCGAAACTACAACCTCTTCCGCTACCAACTCGGCTGCAACGCCACCGGCTCCCACCCGACCAAATTCAACGGCGGCAACCTCACCTTCGACCCGGTGCTGGTGGATAAAAACCGACCCTACGATCCGGACTGGCGCGCCTGGGGCGGGGATGTGTTTACCGCGCAGAACCAGCGGCTGCTCTACTGGCCGATGTTGAAGTCGGGTGACTTCGACGCCATCCTGCCACAGTTCAACTTCTACCGTCGCGGCCTTCCCGGCGCAACGATCAAGGCGAAAGCCCATTTCGGCCACGCCGGTGCCGTGTTCTGCGAGTATATGAACGACTCCGGCATCGCCTTCGGCGCCGGCTGGGGGTGGCCCGCTCCATCCGGTCGTGCCCGTGGCAAGGAAGTCCCCTTTGGCGACCCCTCCATCAACGGCTTGGCGGGTTACGGAAAACCGGCGGAGCACGGGGTCATGGCCAACCCTTCGGTCTCCTACCACTGGGAATCCCAGGTGGAGAACGCCTACATGATGTTGGAATACCACCGCTTCACCGGAGCCGACCTGAAACCGTGGCTGCCGCTCATCGAGGCGTCGCTCGTCTTCTTCGACGAACATTACCAGAAACGCCAGATGATCCGGAACGGCAAGCCGCTCGGCCCGGACGGGAAACTCGTTTTCTACCCCTCGACCTCCTGTGAGTCCTACCGCGGTGCTAAAAACCCGGCCGATCTGGTTTCCGGTATCCGCGCCTGCCTCGAGGCTCTGATCGCCTTGGACGACTCGATTTTACCGAAGGAAAAAAAGGAATACTACCGCGCCTATCTCCAGCGCATGCCCGGTCTCTTTTTTGAAAAAATCAAGGGCGACAAAGTCGTCAAGCCCGCCGAGTCGTGGCTCAAGTACCAGAACGTCGAGTGCCCGCAGTTCTACCCGCTTTTCCCATTCAACCGCTATCAGCTGGGGGAGCCGGAGATCGACACCTTCCGCAACACCTGGAAACACGGCAGGTTTCCCAAAAACATCGTCAAGAGCTGGCACCAGGACGGCATTTTCTACGCCCGCATGGGTATGACCAGGGAGGCCTCCAACTACAATGTCCAGAAACTGAAAAACTCCCCGCGACGCTACCCGACTTTCTGGGGGCCGGGTCACGACTGGGTGCCCGACCACAACTGGGGCGGCTCCGGCATGATCGGACTGCAGGAAATGATCATGCAAACCGTCGGTGACGAGATCCACCTTCTTCCCGCCTGGCCAAAAGACTGGAACGCGAGTTTCAAACTCCACGCCCCGCGCAACACCATCGTGTCCGGCGTGGTGCGCGACGGAAAGTTGGTCGAAATGAAAGTCTCCCCGGAGTCCCGCCGTAAAGATGTCCGCGTGTTCGCCTCTCGATGATTTTTTCTCACATTTAATTTTAAAACATGAAACCCAGCCAACGACCAGCCCGCCTCAGCCTCCTAACAACTCTTGTCACCCTGGCATTCGTTCCGTGTGCCCAGGCCCAGGATACCTCGCCGAAAACGCACAACGTCATCTGGGATTCCCCCAGCAAGAACCACACCGGCTCGATGCCCTTGGGCAATGGCGACATCTCGTTGAACGCCTGGGTGGAGCCGTCCGGCGACCTCGTTTTCTTCATCGGCAAAAGCGACTCGTGGGGCGACAACGCACGTCTGCTCAAGCTCGGCAAAGTCCGGGTGAAACTCGACCCCGCACCTGCGGTCACTCCGTTCCTTCAGGAGCTCTCGCTCGAGTCCGGCACCATGCATGTGCGCCTCGGCGACGGCACCACGCTGCGCCTCTGGGCGGATGCCAACCACCCGACGGTGCATGTCGATGTGCAAAGTCAAAAAGCAGTCACCGCCACCGCATCGGTCGAACTCTGGCGCACCAAAAAGCTCACCTTGTCGGAGGTCGAATGCAGCGACGTGATGATGGACCGAGCCAAACCCCGCAACATGCACGCCCCCACCGTCGTCGAGCCCGACACCATCATCCCCGCGCTGACTAACAGAATCGGTTGGTATCATCACAACATCAAATCCGTCGGACCCGCCCAGCATGCCGAAACCCAGGGCATGACCGGATACAAGCGCCAGGACCCGCTGCTGCACCGGACATTCGGCGCCGTCATCACCGCCGACCAAGGCAAACGCCTCGACGACACCCACCTGCAATCCGCCGCCGCCCAGTCGCACCACTTCAGCGTGCACGTGCTCACCCGTCACCCGTCCACCCCCGAGGCATGGCTGCGCGACATCCAGGCACAGATCGCCAGCACCGAGAAATCACCCCTCGCCGAACGCCGCACCGCCCACGAACAATGGTGGAGTTCCTTCTGGCAGCGCAGTTGGATTCACGCGTCTAACAACCCCGGCATGAAACAGGACCAAGCATCCTCACCCGCCGACAACAAACACCCGCTGCGCGTGGGCGTCGACCAGGCGGGCGGCAACAAGTTTTCCGGTGCGATCCGCAATACCCGCATCCCGAAATCGTTTGCACTCCCCTTCACCCTGGAGGCCGAGGTGAATCCCGCCAAAGGCGAAAAGGGTCGTATTTTCGACAAGATCACACCGGGCGGCAACGACGGCTTCCTGCTCGACACCCACCCCGGCAACAGCCTGCGCCTGATCGTCGGCGACAAACAATTCAACGCCAAGGGCGTGTTGCCCGCCGGGAAATGGGCAAAGGTCACCACCCGCGCCACGGCCTCAGGCTGGACGGTGTCGGTGGACGGCAAGCAGGTCATCGATACCTCCCACGCGAACTCCGACGACGCCGCCTACGTCAGCCGGATGTATGCCCTGCAGCGCTTCATCACCGCCTGCGCCGGTCGCGGCGCCTACCCGATCAAGTTCAACGGCTCGCTGTTCACCGTGCCATACGGCAACAAGCCGGGTGATGCCGACTACCGCCGCTGGGGCCCCGGCTACTGGTGGCAGAACACGCGCCTGCCCTACCTCGGCCTCTGCGCCAGCGGCGATATGGAGATGTTGGAACCGCTGTTCCGCATGTATGTCGATGACATCCTTCCCTACAACAAACACCGCACCAAGGAATACTTCGGTCTGGAAAACGCGGCCTACTACGCCGAGTGCATCCACTTCTGGGGTGATGTCTTCAACGAATCCTACGGCTGGAAACCGCAGTCCGAACGCAAGGACCCGCTGCAGGAGAGCAGATACCACAAATGGGAATGGGTCGCCGGCCCCGAGCTCGTCTGGATGATGCTCGACGCCTACGATCACTCGGGCGATGAAAAACTGCTGCAACAACGCATCCTGCCCACCGCCGTCGCCGTGGTCCGTTTTTTCGACGGCTACTACAAAACCAACACCGACGGCCAGCTGGTCATGCACCCGTCGCAGGCACTGGAAACCTGGTGGGACTGCACCAACCCGATGCCGGAACTCGCCGGACTACGCGCCATCATCCCGCGCCTGCTGGCACTGCCGTCCGACTCCGTGCCCGCCGCCACCCGCGCCGAGCTGAAAAGCTTCCTCGCCAAGCTCGCCCCACTTCCCGTGCGCGACACCCCGGACGGCAAGGCGCTCGCCCCCGCCACCATCTGCAAGGATAAACGCAACGTCGAAAACCCGGAACTCTACGCCGTTTTCCCATTCAGACTGTGCTCGTTTGAAAAGGACAACCGCCAGCTCGGTATCAACGCGCTCAAACACCGCTGGGACCGTGGTAACTCCGGCTGGCGCCAGGACGATCTGTTCATGACTTACCTCGGACAAACCGAGCTGGCACGCAAGAACCTCGTCGCCCGCGCCCGCCAAAACGATAAAAACTCACGTTTCCCCGCCTTCTGGGGGCCGAACTACGACTGGGTGCCCGACCAGGACCACGGCGGCGTGCTGACCAGAACTTTCCAGACCATGCTGATGCAAAGCGAGGGCGACCAGATCTACCTCCTGCCCGCCTGGCCAAAGGACTGGGACGTCAACTTCAAGCTCCACGCCCCGCACAACACCACCGTCGAGGGCGTTTACAAAAACGGCAAACTCGAAAAACTCACCGTCACCCCGGAGTCACGGCGCAAGGATGTCCGGATCGTCGCCGGCGGCGCTTGAGGGAGGCGATCCTGAGACTAACAGATGCGGCTAGCACTCGGCTACCCCGATGTGCTTGCCGCCAATGCTGGTCAGATAAAGAGGGCCGTAGAAACATGCGTTGCCGACGGGCTGGGATTGCCTAAAAGGTTTCATCTCGACCTGTTCATGGCCAGATTTATGGGTAATTAGATAGATTGGCTACTAAATTAAAGGGATTATAAAATAAATAATGTCTCAATCTTTGGGTTAAAAAATCTTGAGTAAACCCCGGTAAAAAGGCATTCTCACAGAGCGGAGTCTGTATGACGCATGCTCTGTCAATGCGTCCATTTTTAATAAAAAATTTCGCAACAACCACCAACACAACCCATGAAAACAAATCAAAAAGCCTTGCTCGGCTTCGCAATGTCGGCCGCGCTCATTCAGCTTGGCTCCGCAACGACTATCGTTACCGATAACTTCGATGGCCTTACCTACACGACAGAAACAGGCTGGGGAAGCACTGGCCCTGCTTCAACGGGTCAATGGACCGTCGCCGCTCTACCGGCCGGGCCCCAGGGACGGACAGCAATCGACGATAATCAGCTCGGCTACACGGGGGTGCCGACACCGCCGTCGGGCACGGGCTATGGGCAGTTTTCCAATGGTAATAACGGAACTTGGACAGGGACACTCACTGATACGGCCGGGCATGCGTTTAATGCCGGAGATAAAGTAACGATCGACCTCTTCGCTGCTGGACGCAATGTAGGATCCGGGGCACTGACGATCAATGTGTCGCTCATCGGGGCGGCCACGATCAACCTCGGCAACTTCACTCCGACGGTTGGTTCTTGGAATGCGGTCAGTTCCAACGAGGGGACCATTGTCACTGCTGGCACCTACAATGTGCAGTTCACTAGCATCGCCCAATCCGGCGACCGCACCACATTTATCGATAACGTGAGTTACGACGTTACTGAGGTTCCAGAGCCATCATCAGCGGCTCTCCTTGGTCTCGGCGGACTTGCACTGATCCTACGCCGCCGCAAGTAATGGGCTGCCTTTAACAGCGAGAATCATTTTCCAAGCCCGTTCCCTTCACTGGGGGCGGGCTTTTCGTTTGTAACGCTAGCTGGGAAAAATGCGCACCTTTCGCTTTTCAGGTATAATGATGACGCGGGTCATAGTGGATGAGACCGGGGACGAGTAGCCATGGGGCGATGCCTTGATCGGCGGAGGTGAGGGCGTTTACAAGAACGGCAAACTCGAAAAACTCACCGTCACCCCGGAGTCACGGCGCAAGGACGTCCGGATCGTCGCCGGCGGCGCTTGAGGGAGGCGACCCGGCGCCGAACGGATGCGCTTACCCCGACTCCTGCTGTTCGCCGCAGCTTTTCCGGTAGGCGCCGGGGGAGCTGCCGTAGGCCCTGTGAAACGCCACCCGGAACTGCTCGTCCGAGCTGAAACCCGCCCGGTGGACAATCTCCTTGATCTGCATGTCCGTCTCGCGCAGCAGCCTTGCCGAGCGGGTCAGCTTGCAGTTCAGGATTTCCTCCAGCACACTGCGCCCGCGCGCCTTGCTGAACCGTCGGTCGAGGGTCCGCCGCGCAATTCCGAGATGCCGCGCCACATCGGGCACCGTCAGCGCCCAGTGGCCATAGCCCCAGATGTAGTCGATCGCCTCGTTGACCACCCCGTCCTTCGTTAGACCGGTCGTATTCACCTCATCCGCATGGCTGTCTAACAAAATATGGGACAGCAGCCCGTATGTCTGCATGATGATGTTGTGCGACACCGACTTGACGTCGTCATGCAGTGATTTCAACAGGCGCTCGAACTGGGCCTGAAACAGTCCACGGTCGGCCACCTCCACCAGATTACCGGACAATTTGTAGAGCCCCTCCCGGCTCCAGCGCGCCGAATCATCGCCGTGGTAATGAATCCACCAGATCGACCACCCGGTCTCCGGCAGGGGGCGGTGCCGGTGCCACTCGCCGGGCTGGACCAGGAACACGTCACCCGCCCCGAGCCGCACCCGCCCTTTGTCGCTATGCAGCTCCCCCTGGCCACCAGTGACGAGCACCAGACAGCTTTCCGGCAGGATGCGCCCCTCGTCCCAGTCGAAGAAAAACAACGGTGCGTCGGCGTGCGGGTAGCGTTCGGCCACCCCGATGTCCTCACAGCCGATGCTGGTCAGATAAAGAGGGTCGTGGAAACGCGCGTTGCCGACGGGCAGGGATTGTCTGAACGGTTTCATCATGGCTTGATTGATGGGTAAATAGGCATAAAAACAATACAGATAAAGGAAAAACACAATAAATAATGGCTCAATCCTTGGGTTCAAAAATCTTGATCAAATCCCGGTAAAAAGGCATTCTCATGGAGCGGAGTCTGTATGACCATGCTCTGTCAATGCGTCCATTCGCAATAAATATATCCAAGACAAGTACCACGAACGATGAAAACCATGACTTCCACATACCAGACAGCCCTTTGGCACAAGGGGGGAATTGCAAGCTGCCTACTGGCTATCGCGCTGCCGGCATCCGCAGCCCTTACCAGCCTGGACCCGCTTGCCAATGCGGGCTTTGAGGCACCTGCCCGGACCGACGGCCAGGAGGCGGACGCCGACATCACCGGCTGGACCCGCGACAACGGTGGCGGCTTCGGAGAAACCCGACACAAAAACGTGGTTGGGGAAACCAACTGGAGCACGCACGACGGCGGCTCCAACGAGCAGGTCGCCATGATGTATGTCAGCGGCAGCGGCGGCAGCGCCTGGCTCTATCAAGGGCTGCAGGGCACCTCCGACAGCAACGGCAGCAGCCATGCGTTGACGGTCGGGGAAATCCGTGGCGCGCAGATTAACATCACGATGTGGCTCGGTATCGAAAACTTTGCAGGCTGGCAGAAAGAGGATGGCTTCGCCCGCATCGGTTTCCAGTCCCAGGGAGACTGGCCGTGGATCGGGGATTTCACCGTTTACACAGGTTCAGCCGCAGAAGCTGCGGCGGAGGGGATCACGGCGGATTACTACCTGGATCTGGATAGTGCTGCCTCCGGCGGCGACTGGGCACAGGTCAGCCACACCGTGACCATCAGCGACACGCTGGGTACCAATGGCAACAATGCGACCCTCTCCTTCAACCTCCTGAACGACGGCTATGATAGCGGCGAGACAATCCGCCTGCTTGTTGACGATGTCAGTCTGACCCAGGTGCCCGAGCCATCGTCCGCCCTGCTCTCGGCACTGGGGCTGTGCGCCTTTGTCCTGCGCCGCAGACGCTGACAGGAAACGCCTCGGCCGGTCCATTCACCGGCTGGAGGCTATAAAAAACATCTCAAAGCTCCGGTGGTATGGTTGACAGCAATGTCCCATGCCCCGGAGCTTTTTGTTGCCCCAGTATCGACGGTATATTTGGCACACTGTTACGTGCCCGTCGCGTCACTTGCGGGAGATGATGCGCACCGGGCCGAGCAGTCCGGAAGGTTGCAGGGCAGCGTCCGGGGTGTAGTGGCGCGCGGTGGTGAAGCTGAGACGACCGCTCGGGCGCGGTTTGCCCTGCTTGAACCACTCCGGCCAGGCGTTGAGTTTTTCCCATGACTTCCAGTTGGCGTCGAGCGGTAAATGCTCGTCGCCGATCATCCGGTTGCGCCAGGTGTTGGCGACTTCGATTTCCAGGCTGTTAGCTCCGGCGACCAGCGCCTTGCTGACATCCACGCGGTAGGGTGGTTTCCAGGCGATGCCGCAGTCCTTGCCGTTGACCTTGACCCGCGCGATGGCGCTGACCTCGCCGAGGTCGAGGAACAAGGGGCCGGCCGATACGATGTCGGCGGCAACCTCCACCTGGGCGCGGTAAACGGCGGTGCCGGAGTAGTATTTCACCAGCGGCTGGTCGAACTCGGTCCACGAGCGCAGCTTGTCGAGGGTCAGGGTTTGATCGCTGCCGCGTTTGGGATCGAAGGATAGTTTCCAGTTCGTTGCCGCCAACTCCTGTTGGGTTTTCCAAGTGGGAAATGGCTTGGCTGCAAGCTGTCCGCCACTCGCCTTGTCGCGGAAGACGACGAACCAGCTTTGGGTCGGGCCGAAGCGCAGTTTCACGCTGCTGATGCCGTCCTGGCTTTGCACTCCGGGCAGGCGGGTGATTTCGCCGGTCTCGGGATTCCACAGCTCGGCCTGCTTGCCGGTCACGCGGAAGCGGCACTCGCGCTCGACCTCTTTGTCGTCCGGGTTGGCGACGAAATAGAAGTCCACGCCATCGACGAAGCGGTGCATCCAGTTCAGCCCCTCACCGCTGAAGTCCGGCGCGAGTTTGTCATTTTCAAACACTTCAGGGAGCCTGCCCTTCGGTAGGCGCGGCCAGTTCGCGGCGATTTTTTTGACCTCGGCATCGGCGCTGGGAAAACCTTCCAGCCCAAGGGTGCCAACGACTTCCTGCTGAACATAAACCGTTGCACCCGCGCTGCGCAGTTTTTCGATATTGCGTGCCAGTGGCAGGCTCATCCGGTCCGGCCAAACCACCAGGTAGCGGTAGCTGACGCCGGTGGGCAGCACCAATTTACCGTCGCGGACTTCCATTCTGGCGATGATTTCCGAGGTGCAGAGATCGTAGTCGTATCCAGCCGGCGGGTCGAAATGGATATCGTTAAAACTCAGCGGCGCGGACTCGTCGTAGAAACAGGCGACGTCCACCACGCGGCGGCCTTGCTGCAGCAGGAACTGGCAGCGGGCGACGTAGTCGAAGTAATCACCGCTCATGTTCCACCAGGTCTGGTGGCGGTTGATGTGCTGCCCCCAGCGGCGGTGGGTCAGCCCCGGCTGCATGTCATCGTAGGGCTGGTGCGCGTAGAGGTGGTAAATGTAGCGGTTGATGCCCTCGGCAAAGGCCTCGTCGCCCATCGATTTCAACAGGTAAGGGTGATCGCCCCAGCCGCGGCAGCCGGTGAAGGCTTCCGCGCCGACGACGCTCTTGCCGTAGGTGTTGGCGATGGATGCCAGGCCTTTCATCGAGTTATACCAGTAACCGGCGAACTGCGGCCGATCGGGCGGGAATTTCTCCGCATCAAACAGTGGCTCCCAACGACCGACATAGGGCGGACGCTGTTTGCGCCCGGTCCAGAACTCGCCGATCACCAGGTCGGCGCGGCTGGCGTAGTCGAGCGCATTGACACAGACACGTCCGTAGGGTTCGCAGGAAAACTGGATACCGTATTCGGCGCAGCGCTCCTTCAGGCGGTCGATGTATTCGTTCAGCATCACCTCCTGCACCGTCAGGCGCATGTCGCGGAAGAAACGCTCGGTCAAGTCGACACTTTTCACCACTCGGCCAGCCAGCGCAGGCAGCCACGGCTCGATTGCGTAGCCGCGGCGTTTGAGAAACTCCTGTGGGAAATCTGACGACCAGTTCTGGCGGCCACCTTCCCAACTGTCGATGTGGATGTATTTCAGCGTGCGCCCCGCCTTGTCGCCGGCGCGTTCGATGATCGGCAACAGCCAACGCTCGAAATGCGCGTCGATGCCCTTGCTTTCCAGTGCGGTTTCCAGTGCGGTTTCCAGTGCGGTCGGGCAATGCCATACCGGCCGTCGATAAGGCCCCATGAGAGGTGCCGGACAGGAGGACAGGTTTGTCGCTTGTCGGCAGGATGGGTAGCCGTATCCAGGTTGTCGGCAGCTTGCAAAGCCGCCCTACTTCGGGTCGCCGTAGCCGTCGGGGTGGCTTTGGTGCCATCTCCAGGCGGAGGCGATGGTGGACTCGATGTCCATGTGCTCGGGCTCCCAGCCGAGGCCTTTGCGGGCCTTGGTGTTGTCGGCATAGAGCGATGGCGGATCACCGGGGCGGCGCGGCGCTTCTTCGGCGGGTACGGGCAGACCGGTGACTTTTTCCACCGCATCAAGGATTTCACGGACAGAGGTGGGTTTGCCAGTCCCCAGATTGTAGTGGACAAATGTGTTAGGCTCGTCGAGCTGGTCAAAAACGGCGATGTGGGCGCGTGAAAGGTCGTCGACGTGGATGTAGTCGCGCAGACAAGTGCCGTCGGGCGTCGGGTAGTCGGTGCCAAAGATTTTGAGCGCGCCGCGTTGTCCGGTCGCGGCAAAAATGGCGAGTGGGATCAGGTGGCTTTCGGGGAAGTGGTCTTCGCCGATGGTGCCGTCGGCGGCGGCGCCGGAGGCATTGAAGTAGCGGAAGACGGCGGAGGAGATTTCCCCGGCATGGGCGAGGTCCTTGAGAATGGCTTCGACCTGGAGTTTGGTCTGGCCGTAGGGGTTGATGGGTTCTTGTGGAAGGTCTTCGACGAGTGGCAGGGTATCCGGCTCGCCGTAGGTGGCGCAGGTGGAGGAAAAGACGAATTTCTTCACCCCGGCATCGGTCATGGCGAGCAGCAGCTGGATGGTGTTGCCCACGTTGTTCTCGTAGTATTTCAGCGGGATGTTCACCGATTCACCGACGTTGATGTAGGCGGCGAAGTGCATCACGACCTCGATCTTGTTGTCCGCGAGGATTTTTCTAACGGCGGCGCGGTTTCCAAGGTCTTGCTCGAAGAAGGGGATATCGTCGGCAACGGCGGCGCGGTGGCCGTAAACGAGGTTATCGAGAACAAAAGGAGAGTGGCCAGCAGCTTGGAGTTGTCTCACGCAGTGGCTACCGATGTAGCCAGCGCCTCCGACGACGAGGACGTTCATGAGTTCAGACTAAGTTTCAAGTTTGAAGTTTCAAGTTTCAAGTTTGGGTATTAGAGTCATCGCGTGAGTTTTGATGTAGCCGATTATTTACAAACATTCAGTCGTCTGGCGGCAGGGCGTGGTTTTGTGCGTGAAGTGGTCGCGGCGGTGGGCGGGTATGAGATCCCCGCATTTACCCGGTCGGTGGCAGGTGGTGCCAGGGTTTATCTGTCGTCGGGAATGCATGGCGACGAACCCGCCGGCCCCCGGGCGGTGATGGAGATGATGGCTGAGGGATGTTTTGGGAATGAGGTCGAGTGGCGGATTTGTCCGCTGATCAACCCGACCGGGATAGCGGCCGGCACCCGCGGGAATGCGCAGGGAGTGGATCTCAACAGGGATTATTTACGGATGGCGACGGATGAGGTGCGCGGGCATGTCGGCTGGCTGGCCCGGCAGCCGGTGCCTGATGTGTTTCTATCATTACACGAGGACTGGGAGAGCAGCGGTTTTTATCTCTACGAGATCCAGAAGTATGCCTGTGCCAGTGTTGCCCATTCGATTCTTGAGGCGGCGGCCGCCGAAATTGAACCTGAACCCAGCCCGGTCATCGATGATCACCAGGTGCGCGAGCCGGGGTGGATTTTCCACAAGCCACGAGCGGACTTCCCCGAGGACTGGCCCGAGGCGATCTACATGGCACAGCGGGGAACGCAGGTCTCATACACCCTGGAGACACCGAGCTCACTGGAGCTGGAAAGGCGGGTCGCATGTCACAAACTCGCCGTTTGCAAAGCGGTTGAGGAATTGCTGTTGACGCGGGGGGCGTGAGGCGGGTCTAATACGGGTGATGATCGCGCGTATACGAGGAAAGGTGTTAGAGGCTCTGCCAGGCAGACTGGTGGTGGATGTCAACGGGGTGGGGTATCTGCTGACGGTCTCGCTCAGCACCTATGATGCCATCAATCCGGTGGTGGGCAAGGAGGTGGAGTTACGCACGCACCTTCATATCCGCGAGACGGCCCACACGCTGTATGGATTTGCCACGGATGCGGAGCGGGATTTGTTTTTGCTGTTGATCGAGAGGGTCAGCGGCATTGGTCCGGCGATTGGGATGTCGGTGCTCAGCGGGATGCCGGTGGGACATTTTAAAGGCTGTGTGGTCGCGGGGGATGCGGCAGCCCTTTCCCAGATCAAGGGTCTCGGTAAAAAAACAGCCGAACGTATCATCCTTGAACTCAAGGACAAGGTGGGGGTGGCCGAGGCGTGGCAGGCCGCCGCCGGTGATGCGGTGCCGAGTGCCGCTGTCGACGCGGAATCGGCGCTGATTGGTCTTGGTTACAAACAGGCCGAAGCCCGTAAGGCGGTGGCGGCGGTGTCCAAACTCAAACCATCCGCCTCGACCGAAGACCTGCTGCGCGATTCCCTGAGGATGCTGAATTCATAGGTGGAAACCGATGGTGACTTGAATTTTACTCGCCAATCCAATGGTGGCTGGCTAGCCTTGTCCGGCTCACCCAGAGATGCCAGCTTTATGTCGTAGAATGGATTTGAGCTTGAACCTCGTCAGGCGACCCACTACTGCCCTTCCACACCACTCCCGCTACCTATATGATCGATTCCACACCTTCCATGCTCGATTTTGCCCAGTCCAAGGTCAACAAAGACCTGACCGCCGCCCAGAAAGTCCAGTTTTTCCGCGATATGGTACGGATCCGCCGCTTTGAGCAGACGGCATTGAAATTTTACAACAAAGGCATGATGGGCGGTTTCCTGCACCTCTATATCGGTCAGGAGTCGGTGGCTGCCGGGACTATTTCACTTTGCGGGGAAAACGACCACGTGATCACCGCCTACCGCTGCCACGGGCACGCGCTTTCCGTCGGGATGGACATGAATTCCTGTATGGCCGAGCTTTATGGCAAGGCGACTGGGGCGGCAAAGGGCAAAGGGGGTTCGATGCACCTGTTTGATCCCTCGAGGAATTTCTGGGGTGGGCACGGTATTGTTGCCGGGCAGACCCCACTTGGTCTTGGTCTTGCCTACGGCGTGAAGTACCAGGAGCTTGAGGGCTGCTGTCTTTGTTACCTCGGTGATGGCGCCACCAACCAGGGTGTTTTCCACGAGTGTCTGAACATCGCCGCCCTGTTCCAGCTGCCGGTGATATACATCATCGAAAACAACGGGTATTCGATGGGGACCAGCCAGGATCGCTCCAGCTCCTACAAACACTGCCTCGCCCAACGTGCGGAGGCCTACGACATGGACTGGGACCTGGTCAATGGCGAGGATCTCTACGAGGTCCGGGCCAAGACGCACATCGCCATGGAACGTGCCCGCAAGGAGAGTAAACCGACCGTGCTCGAGATTGCGACCTACCGCTATTACGGCCACTCGGTGGCAGATGCCAATGCCAAGAAATACCGGACACCGGAGGAGATTGAAAAATACAAGACCTACCACGATCCGGTTCGGCTCTGGCGTCGCCGGCTGATTGAAGAGGCTGTTTTCACGGACGTCGAGGCCGACGCCATCGACAAGGAAGCCAAGACCGAAGCCGATCGCTCCGCTGCCTTTGCCGAGCAGTCGCCAGCGCCAAGCGTCGATTCCATATTCGACGACGTCTACTGGGAGACCGACAACAACACCGAAGCCGGAAATACAGGCCGCCACTTCTTCAACGACTAACATCTTTTTGCACGGATCATTGATCACTGCTAACTTTACACTTTTTAATCATGAGAGAAATCCTCTACCGCCACGCCATCCGTGAAGCCCTCGATGAAGAACTTGCCCGCGACGACAAAGTCGTGATCATGGGTGAGGAAGTCGCCCAGTACAACGGTGCCTACAAGGTGACCGAAGGCCTCTGGGACAAATGGGGCTGCAAACGTGTTGTGGATACGCCCATTTCAGAAGCCGGCTTCATCGGCATGGGGATCGGCGCGTCCATGTTAGGTATCCGTCCCGTGATGGAGCTGATGTTCTGGAGCTTCCACTCCGTGGCCTTCGACCAGCTCGTCAACAATGCCGCCTGTGTTCGTTACATGTCCGGTGGCCTCTGCAACGTGCCCATCGTGATGCGTGGCCCGGCCAACGGCGGAACTTCGGTGGGTGCAACACATTCCCATTGTCCGGAAGGGCTCTTCGCCGCTTTCCCGGGCCTCAAGGTCTGTGCTCCGGCCACTCCTTCCGACGCCAAGGGGCTGATGAAAACCGCCATCCGTGACAACGATCCCGTTTACGTCATGGAGAACACCCTGCTTTATGGAACCAAAGGGCATGTGCCTGACCCCTCGGAAGGTGATCATCTGGTGCCTCTTGGAAAAGCGGACATCAAGCGTGTGGGCTCCGACGTTTCCCTCATTGCCCATGGCCGCAGTGTCATCCGCGCCCTCGCCGCAGCCGAGACCTTGCAGTCCGAGCACGGCATCAGCTGCGAAGTTCTCGACCTCCGCTCGATCCGTCCTCTCGACCAGCAAGCCATCATCGATACGGTCATGAAAACCAACCGTGCGGTGCTTGTGGATGAAAGCAAACCCTTCTGCGGTGTCTCCGCGCAGATTGCCACCCTCATCCAGGAACACGCCTTCGATCATCTGGATGCGCCGGTGAAGCGTGTCTGTGCCCTCGATACTCCTGCTATTTATTCGCCGCATATCGAGGACGAGCAGCTTCCGAACGAGCACCGCATCATCGAGCAGGTTCTGGGGATCGCCTAGAGGGAGTTTCCCGGACCGGGTCAAGCCTGGGCCTGGGGTGCATGGGGCTGTTGGCCGGGGAAACTAGCGCTCGCGCTGTTCGTTTTCCGCATCCTTGGCTTCTTGCTCCATGATTCTGGCAGCCTCTTCTTCCTTTTGTTTGACCAGGGCAGGATCAACATAGTACTCGGAAACAGCACGATACCTGATGCGGTTGGAAGCCGGGTTTTGCACGATAAAGAGAAAGGTGCGCTTGGTCGGGTCCACGGTCCATCGGGTGGCTGAGAAGCGGACCCATTGTGTGTCTTGCTGATAAAAAAACTCAATCGGGAAACGCTCTGAGCCGGCTTTCTGTTCCGTGATCACAAGATCGGTTGGTTTGACTCCGGGGGCGATCACCTCGCGCTTCTCCGTTGCCCCATAACGTAGACCGATGTTTGTCCTGGTCAGGTTGAAAACGCGCCGGGTCCCGAAAGGAAAGCTTTTGGAGCCCCCGTTGACCGCCAGGATGCGGTATGGCTCGTTGACGGAATCAGCTGCGGTAGGCAGACAGAGGAAAATGACATCCTTGGCTCCCTCTGGTACGTTGACGTGGGTAAACGGCTTTTCCTGGCCCGGTGAAAATACCGGCACCGCACTCGGCCCCTTGTACATCTGGGGGTTGGAAAAAGCATCGTCAAACAGGCTGAACTCAAGCCTTGCATCGGACTTGGCTTTGCTGATTTCTATTTTTCTCACCGTATCGTGGTAAGCCACGCAGACCACCCGGATGTTGACCCTAACAGAATCCGCCTCGGGTGCGGCGGATAGGGAGGTGTGGCCAATGCCGGCGGCACAGAGGCTGGCGAAGAGAAGCTGGGTTCTGTGGAACATCATGTGGACTTGATTCGTTGTTAGGTGTGACGCTGGTGAAATCGGTGTCGAAATCACACTTCCTCCTTCCCGAGCCACCGGAAAGACACGATGTTGAGTTTCCTGCCGAACAGTTTGTTAGTCTGTGTCAGCTCGTCTCCTGTTTGGTGGGCTTGATTGGTGGAGTCAATGTAGTCGTGGTTCCGCTGGACAACCGCCTCGCACCAGGCCCTGGCAATGACATTGCCCTGGGCGTCTTTTGACTCGCCGTAGGCGCGGACGGTAAAGGTGTCGGCGCGCACGGTCATGGTGGAGCCAAGCGCTTGGAGCAGGTCCCCCTGCATCAAGTAAGCGGGGGCACCGGCTGCCCGGAGTCCGGTGGCGGCGTCGGGATTTGCAAACGAAGTGCTGTTGTCGTTCTGGAAAACCTTGAAGTTTTGGGTGTTGATATCGGTGGCGTCGATGGCTGCCTGCAGCGCGCTGCTTTTTGTGAAATCGGAGGGGTTGCCACCGGCCCCGCCGCTGTTGGACAGCCTGCGGTTGACAAAATCAGCCATGGAGAAAAACGGTCCCCGTGCCTTGACTTGTTCGACAATGGCTACGGCCAGTTTCTCAATCTCGTCACTCTCCAGTGATTTGAAACCGTTCCAGAGGAGGGATTTGTTTTTCAGGCCGGCGTTGGTCATCAACACATCGTCAGCCAGCAGGTCGTTGACGATTTGCTGGCGCGGGTAGGCCGCCGAATAGTCAGGGTAATTGTCGGCCATGCCGGGGGTGAGCGCCTCGCCGTTGTGGCGGGGGATGGTGGCCGACTGCATGGTTCCGAGAAAGGCCCGCCAGGCTTCGACCGAGGTCGAGTTGACATTGAAGCCGGCGAAGCTCAGGCGCTCGGCGACGCGTTCGTGACCCGTTTCTTCATCGAGGATGTTGGTGGCAACGGATTCATCGCTGCTTTTGCGCCAGACAAAGCGTGGGTTTTCCACGTGCTCCCTGGACGCGCCGGATACAATCTCGCGCAGGGTCTCAGTGCGCTCGGCCTGTGACTGGTTTTGATAATCGTCTGACCAGAGCGGTGGCAGCCCGGAATGGAAATACCGGTCGAACAGCGCCCAGTTGGCCAGGTAGGAGTGGTCGAAATAATCGTAGTTGCTTTTATCGGTACGGTTTTTGATGGCATTCTTGAGAACCACTTTGTCCTTGCCGACAAGTGGGTGTGCGTAGCCGCCGCCAATGATGAAGCTGGTGGCCGGGTCAGCTGAATACTCCGAGGCATCGGACCTTTGTCCGTAACCCAACTGATTGATGAGGGGGTTGTAGAGGAGGTCAAAATTACGGTATGCGGCCAGCGACAGTGGTGCCCGGGTGGGGATTTCCTTCATGGTCACGAAGTTCACACCAGTCTCAGCGGTATTGCCGGAGCCGAAGTATCCCCGGTGGGTTTTGGGCTCAATCTCCACGCCCTGGTTATCCCAGTCGGATACCTTGTAAACAAAGGCATCCCAGTAGCCTCCCACTTTTTCTGACTCGTTGAGCGTATCCCCGCCGATGATCGAGCCGTGGCTCCATGAGGTGTGTAAAAAGGGCAGCACCTGTGGATCGTCAATGGGCACCGTGCCGGCATCGCCTTTTTCTTCCGTGCGAGCTGCCATATCAATGACAAAGAGAGGTTCTTTTTTACCCGCTAACAAAGCGGCTCCCTGAATGTTGTTTCTAACAATCGTGCCGTTGGTATGCAGGGTTTCGTGGTATTCCTTGGTGCTGATGTCGTGGATACCAAAGCTCTGGAGGCCGCGGTAGGTGTCGCCACTGGCCAGCTTATCAACCCCCGGGCCGGCTTTGTGCATGATCAGGCGATGGAACAGCAGGTGTTTTCCCTGGGAAAAATGTCCATCATAGCGGGTGGGGATGGCATCAAAGGTGGTGGTGACACTGATGGACTCGGCACCACTGATAGGCCCGCCGTAACATTGTCCGCTCGAGCTGTATCCTAACAGTCCTCCCTTTTCCGACCAGCCCGGCACAGCGGTAACCGAGCGACCGTATTGTGCAAACCTGTTGTCCCAGTGGGTGGGTCGGTTACTGACATCCGAGTAGACCAGCGTCTCGCCCGGCTTGAGGGTCATGCCGGCGATATCAAAGCCCATGTGTGCGTTGGGTCCGGCGTCGGCGGAATACTGGAATACCGAGGTGCTGTAGCCGGTGAGTGCCGGTTGATACAGCCCGCTGCCTCCGCGTTGTACCCTGATTCTGCAGGAGGGCCACCAGGAGTATAAACGCATCACCCCTGAATCGTAGGGTACGCGGATCTCGATATTATAAGGGTTCCAGAAGGTGCAGACCGGCTCGATAACGAGCCCGATTCTGCCGTTTTGGGCGGCAAGGGAGAAGAAGAGCTGCATCCTCACCAATACCGGTAGGGGAGGCTGGCAATGAAGTCGCCTGATCCTGCCCCACACCGATGTCATACCGGAGCCCTCATAGGACAAGTAAGGGTTATAGCCATCCCATTTGATGAATTGCGCCAGGCGGTGGTAGTCGGCCAGACGTTGCCAGCTGGGGAAGATTCCCTGTGGATTCCCCGTCTCATAAATCGGCATTTCCGTTGGAATGAGAGTGCCGGCCGTTGCCATTCTGGCACTGCGCCGGTGTGAGGCCGCCAGGGTATCGTTGCCAAACAAGCGGGAGAGGTCCCATTTCATGCCGCCCTCCCTGACATCCACCGGCAGGCTCATGGTGGTGGTGGAAAAATCGTGGTAGTTTCCAGGTCTTCCATCGGGGTTTTGCGGGTGAGTAGCCAGCATGTGCAAGGTGATGAGCCGGCGTAAGTTATTCCGGTCTTGATCGGCGTCACTGGAAGTATCCAGCCAATCGAGGGATGCGGACATCTTGCTGCCGGCAAGCGGCGCGCTTTGCAGCAGTGCCTGGAGTTCCGGTGTGCTTGCGCCGACCTTGGGCAGGCCGGGGAGGTTCAAGCGGGCCTTGACGGACTCATCGGCCACCCACCAGGCGAAGCCGCCACCGCTGGGTGCGGCAAGGATCTCAGCGTGGACATTCTGGGCGTCCGTGGCTGCATCCGTGGTGCCCTGGCCGAGAACAAGGGCTGTGTCCTGTGCTCCGCTGATCGCCGTCGCTGCGGTGCCAAGTGCGGTTGCCGAATCGAGGTCGCGGAGTGATACCAGCCAGCTTTCAAACAGATCGGTCTTGCGGGCCTGGTAGTTAGACGGCTCCATGGTGTTGTCGGATCGCCAGACACCGGTCCAATACGCATTGGGATAGGAGCTGGAGCTGGCCGATGACGAAGGGGGCGAGGGGTCAAGGACTGCCGCGGTTGCGGTGATACGCTGGTCAGGCCCCAGGTTTTTTTGGATCTGTCCGAGGGCGACCATCAGCGCCAGGCGTGCATTGGCCCTGGCTTCCGCTTGTGCCTTGTCGTTGTTTAACGAACGTGTTGTGGTAGCCGACAGGCTCAGTAGGGCGAGCGCTACCATCACCAACAGAATCATGACCGAGATGGTGGCAATCAGCGCAAAGCCATCATTCACACCAGCTGGGGTGCCGGGTAATCTTTTGGGCGCATTACCTATGCTTTTCATAAAGTTATTATCCTCTCGGTGTGCATTTTGTAAATACAAATTTAACCACAAAGGTGCCGGGTCGCAGCACAGCCACTGGAAACGAGGGCCAGGATATGCCAAGGGCACCGTGCCCTTGGCATGTGGGAAGTGTGGATGACACTCAAATTATTTTCTGCGGCGTAAAACCAGAGCGAGTCCGCCGAGCCCGAGAAGAGCTGCGCTGGATGGCTCAGGCACCACATAGGCAGACGGCAGCGCTGTTCCGGCAGCGAGAGCCGCGATCTGTGTGCTGTCAAGAATACCGCTATAGAACGCCAGGTCGTCGATGCCTCCGCTTTGGGTGCCTCCTGCGGTTCCACCGATTGTGTTCACCCCGATGGTGATATCGCGTGTTGGATTCACATTTCCCGAGAGAGAGGTAATGTCGGTGGTAAATCCGGACAATGCGCCATCGATGTAAACCGAGGCGTTGCCGGAGCGGTCCATGGTGACAACCACGTGCTCCCACTTATCGCGGGTATAGGTTCCTTCGTTGATGATGATCTCAGAGCCGCTGCTGCCCTCAACACGCATATTGAGGCCAGGGGCGGTGGATCCCAGGATTTGGAAACCGGCGAGTGTGCCGTCCATCATGTCGAAGATACGCACGGCGCGGTCATCCAGGTCGCTGGAGTCATCATAGACCCAGTAGCTGACGGAGAAGTTGCCTGTGCCGAAATCGAGAGCGGAGGATGAGCCGGCTCCAAAAACATCACCGGAAAGATAACCCGTTCCGCTGATCACGAGGTTGAGTGAGTTGCCACCGCTGCCCCCGGATGCGCCATAGGTGGCGTGGGTGCTGATATCGGGTGAGTTGACGGCGGTGGTGGCTATGCCTCCGACAGAATCCTCGATGTTGCCGACTCCGGTATCGAAGTCCCAGTAGGCGAGGGTGGTGGCGGCCCCGTGGGCCCCTGCAATGGTAAGAGCTGACACAGCAAAAGAGGCCAGCATGGGTTTGGTTGTTTTCATCATTGGGTTAGGTTTTGGGTTTTAGGTTTTAGGTCTTGGGGGCTTAGGTTTTAGGTCTTGGGGGCTTAGGTTTTTTTGGGGGTAGGGTTTTGGGCTTGGGTTTGTGCGTTCGTGTTTTCTGTTACCTGCGACGGCGCAGCATGAATGTCATACCCGCCAAGCCGAGCAGGACTGTGCCGGACGGTTCGGGAACCTCGAGGGGTGTCAGAGCGCCACTGGCAAGGCCGGTGATTTGTGCTTCGCTGAGGATGCCTGAGTAAATGGCAACATCGTCGAGCGAGCCACCGAGTCCGCGATCGGCAGTAGTACCGAAGACGTTGAACGCACCGAGGTACTGATCGGTGTTCCAGTTGACAGCCCCGAAGCCTCCGGCAGATGCATCGACACCGTAGCCATCGATGTGAACTTCAATGCCGGTGACGGGATCGTAGGTGGCTGCGACAAAGTGCCAATTGCCATCGTCGAGTGGAGACGCCGTACTGTCGTAGAGCGCGGCACCGCCGCCGCCAGCGCCATCTACACGGAATGCAAGGGTGTTCGTGGCAGAGAGGTAGAGCGACTGGGGCCCTTCACCACCATTACCGCTGAAGTCCAATATGCCACGGTTGGTGGTGGCGTTGGAGATGTTGAACCAGAAGCTCATGGAGAATGCATCGGAGCCCGAGTTGTGGACATTGCCAGCGGGGAGGTCGACATAGCTGGCGGAGGTGAAGCCACCTGCCTGGGATGCGGGGAATACGGCTGCGGTCGGGCTGCCGGTGTGGCCTGCCGTGGTGGAAACATTTGCTCCGGCCGTGCCGTGCGCAGTACCAGCTTTATCGGTATATCCACCTTCGAAGTCCCAGTAGTTGACGACGCTGGCGGCCCCGTAGCCCCCTGCAATGGTAAGAGCTGACACAGCAAAAGAGGCCAGCATGGGTTTGGTTGTTTTCATGTTGTTGGTATGTGTTTGATAAGGCTCGTATATGGTATTGTTCGGCCCGTGTTGTGTTACTGTTGTGTTACATAAGGCAAGGCATGGTGTGGCACTCTATGCGCGGTCTTACCAAGACAAATAGCGGATAGGCGGGGATCGGCTGAAAAAATCCGCTTTATTGGAAAATGGTGCATATGGTGCGTATGGTGCGTATCGGATGCAGCAGGTTTTATGCCGGATTTTTCAGCCGATTCTACGAGTTGCGCTATTTTTACCGTGAGTTACCATGCGTTAGCAAGGACGATGGCAACCATTGTTTCAAGACGACCCCGTTATCCACCGTATGATCCAGGGAAGCGAAAACGATTCTGGCGAAAGCGCTGAGTATGTTCAGTTAATGACTGAGCACCAGGGGGCGATGCTGGGGTATATTATCTCCCTGATCCCCCAGGTGGATGGGAAAAGTGATGTTTTGCAGGAGAGCAACATCGTGCTGTGGAAAAAACGGCATGAGTTTGTGATGGGCACCGATTTCAAGGGCTGGGCGTTTAAAATCGCTTATTTCCAGTCGATGGCGCACCTGAAGAAGAAAAAACGCAGCAAGATGACGGCTGTGGAGAACTCGGTCCTGGAAAAAATAGCCGATGAATACCTGTATCGCAGCTCTGACCAGCAACGTTTGCGGAATCTTGAGCACTGCCTCGCCAAGCTTGAACCCGGGGACAGGGAGCTGGTTGACCATCACTACAAAAAACGGGGACAGCTTGCTGAATACGCCAAGGCCACCCAGCAGTCGATAGGCCGACTGAAATACGCCCTCTCCAGAATCCGCGGCAATCTCAAGGAGTGTATTGAGATGAGGGGGGACGACCGGATTGGCGGCTTGAACCATTTGGAGATGGGAGACATATGAAAGACGATTTTTCACCAGACCCCAAGCTCATCCAGTGGGTGCAGGAGTTGATGACGGGAGACATCACCGATGCTGATTACGCGCGGCTGATGGACGTAATGGATGCGGACGTGGAGGCCAGGGCCTATTACATCGACCAGATGCAGATACACGGTTGGTTGTCATGGGTCTACGGACCCGGTCAACCATTCGAGGCAGGCCAGCCTGGGCCGGTACTCGCCGGCAGTGCCCCCCCCGCACCAGCCAAAACATCGGTCCGCCTCACTCGTTATGTCCTGGCAGCCGTGGCAGCGGTGACCGCCTTGATCCTTTGTGCGGTTGCCTTTTTACCCCGGTCGCCGGAATCGCAACCCGGGCAGGTCGCCGAACCGGTAAAAATATCCACCTTCCACGCAAATCCCAACGGCAAGCCGCTGGTGCGTATTTCCGCCCTGTCCGGTGTGCGTTCAGACGGGCGGATGGCGCTCGGGCAGTGGTTGTCGGCGGGTCACCTGGTGCTTCAGCAAGGCAGCCTTGAGCTCACCTACTCGAGCGGAGCGAAAGTGACCGTGATGTCGCCCTGTGACTATCATGTTGAAAACGAAACGAATGGATTTTTAGCCTCCGGCAGCATCAAGCTCAAGGTTCCGGCCTATGCCCTTCCCCACACGGTGTCCACAGCAACCAAGTCGTTTTCCGGTGATGACATGGTGGCCGGAATCCGTGTCGATCACGATGGGACAAGCGAGGTGCACGTGATGCGCGGGACGCTGGAAATAGGGACGCCTGATGTCAAACGGGAGGAGACGTGCAGCGCAGGGATGGCGATGGCGTGGAGCAAGGACGACACCGTGGGGCGGGTGATTGTCCATCGTGGTGATCGATTTGCCGAACCCCGTTTCGACGCGGTGGTTAAAACACCCGACTACCAGCATTGGTCGTGTGACACCGTCTCCCCGCTGGAGTTCCACCCGTCCAGGGGTGGCAAGTGCTACACGGGCAAAATGCATGACTGGTCCAATCTCGATGTTTCCGTTGTGCCCGACCAGAGAAATGACAGTCGTGTCAGGGATGCCATCTACATGCTGGAACGCGGGTCGCTCAAGGTTGGCAACAGGAACGCCGCAGCCTTGGTCTACAAGGAGGGAGAAGTCACCCATGCCGAGGCCTGGCTGGTCGAGGGCAGGTATGGCAACGGCGTCAATTTCTCCGGCAGGGAGAAGTTCATCTCCACCGATTACCGTGGCGTGGAGGGCAAAAACCCACGGAGTGTGGTGTTCTGGATACGCGTCCCTGAAGACAAGGAGGACGAATCCATCGATGTTGCCGTAGGCTGGGGTTCTCTGAATCGTGGTGCCAAATGGATTGTCCGGGTGAATGAAAACATCAAAGACGGGCCGTTAGGGGCTGTCCGCACCGAGTGTTCCTACGGCTTTGTCATCGGCTCGACTGATTTGAGGGACGGAAAATGGCACCACGTCGCCAGCGTCATGGTCGGTGGGGGGGACCCGGATGTATCCACCCACGTCTTGCATTACATCGATGGCAGGCTCGAAGCCGTGAGCGGTGCCAAATCCCAGGCCATCAATACCGTGCCGAGCGACGGGAAGTATTTTCCCGTGACCCTCGGGTTGAGTTTGAACTCCTACGAGCATGATTTCGGCGACATGGATCATTTTTTCAAAGTGAGGGCCATTTCCGGGCTGCCTATCAAAACAGCGAATGCCAGCCTCGATGAAGTCTATATTTTCGAGGGGGCCATCAGCCCGGATGTGATCAATGCACTCATGCAGACCAATGAACCCACCGCAGCTGCTGAATGAAAAGGTACCTCCACCTGGCGCTGGCCATGGTCGTTGCATGGCCACTCGCCTCGGATGCAGGCGCCCAATACAATGTCCTGTTCATTATCTCGGACGACCTTACGTCCACCGCTTTAGGGTGCTATGGCAACACGGTATGCAAGACACCTCATATCGATAACCTGGCATCGGAAGGGACCCGCTATACCCGTGCCTATTGCCAGTATCCCGTGTGTGGTCCGTCGCGGTCGTCGTTGATGTTCGGGTATTATCCACATACCACGGGCGTGTTTGGTTATGTCAGCGGTCGTAGTCAGAATGGCTCCAGGGAAACGTGGTCGCAGTTCTTTAAAAACCGCGGATATTATTCCGCCAGGTGTAGCAAGATTTTCCACATGGGGGTTCCTAACGGAATTCGATCCGGAGGCAACGGGGCGGATGACAGTCTGTCATGGACCGAGCGGTTTAATGCACAAGGAGCGGAGGCCGAGGATGCGGTTCCGTTGGACCCGGCGCTCAATGGTGGCAACCCTACCGCTGAACGCCTGCAGGGCATTGACGAAGGGAGCAGCGGGGTGAACCAAATCATCGGTGGCAATACCTATGAGTATGTGATCGTGGCCAATGATGATACGGCCCAGTCCGATCCCAAGTCTGCCGCCAAGGCATGCGAGCTGATAGAACTTCATAAAAACGAGCGCTTCTTTTTAGCGGTCGGGTTCGTGCGACCGCACATCCCGCACGTGGCACCCCAAAAATACTTCGATATGTATCCATGGCAGGGCATCGTCCCACCCGTCGTCCCAGCCGGAGACCAGTCGGATATCATCGCCCGCAAGGTCACCACATCGAGCCTCAAGTTCAATACCGAGGAGAAAAAGAAGGCGATCGCCGCGTACTACGCCACCGTCTCATTCATGGACGACCAGGTGGGCAAGGTCTTGCAGAAGCTCAAGGACGAGGGGCTTGAGGATCAGACCATAGTCGTCTTTACCAGCGACCATGGATTTTTCCTCGGAGAGCATGACTTCTGGTCAAAACAATACGTCCACGAGGAGTCTTCCAAGGTGCCGCTGATTATCAAGGTTCCGGGGAAGGCGCCGGCTGTGTGCCACTCCCTGGCGGAGTTGATCGACCTCTATCCAACGACGGCGGAGTTATGTGGCTTGGAGGTTCCCACACGCCTGCAAGGCAAGAGTCTCGCGGCGACATTGGATGACCCGGCGGCAACGGTCCGGGACACGGCTTTCAGTATTTTTGAATCAAACAATTACTACTATCTGCGCAGCGACCAGTATGCGTTTATTCAATACAATGCCAGCGGGTCCGGCGGATACGAACTCTACGATATGGCCAGTGATCCGCTACAGCTCACCAATGTGGCTTCTGATCCTGCCTATGCAACCACACTGGCATGGTTCAAACAACAGATGGTCGCGAAAATCGAGTCGGTCAACGGACATCGGGATGACCATAGCCTCTGGTTGCCATTCAATGAGGGTGATAGCACGGAGGCCATGGACGCGAATGGTGAGAACCGCGGGAACCTGGTCAATTTCGCCGGGAGTGTGGCGCAGTGGGTGCCGGGCAGGCATAACCGGGCCTGCCTGTTCAGCGGGGCGCAACAGGTCGATGTCTCCCGTTTCACTCCTCCTGGCGGCACCAGTAACAGGACAGTCTCGGCCTGGATAAAAACCACGCAAAACGGACTGATATGCCACTGGGGTAACGCACAGTCAGCTGGCCAGGGGTGGAGTTTATACATCAATGACGCTGGTAAACTTAGCCTCGATGGCGGTGGCGGGATGCTGACCACATCCTCAACGATTAACGATGGAGCGTGGCATCACGTTGCTGCTAGCTGGGAAAAAGACCTGTCTCCCGATTTGTCAGATACCAGGATGTATGTTGACGGTCAGTTAGAGGTGCTGTCGCAGGTGTCCGGTGTAGCCATCAACACATCAGCGTCCGGGTTGACTGTTGGAGGTCCTCAAATTGCAACTTCCGCATCAGCGCCCGGTTCGGTGATCCCGCCGTTCCAAGGTGTGATCGACGAGTTTCGCGTGACCCATGAGGCGTTGGCCCCGGCAGACATTGTGTTCCAGTATGCCGAGCAGAAGAACAGTGAGAGCGCATGGGTGCTGCAACACTTCGGCGCCCCCCGGACATTTGATTGGACGGCGGACCAGGATATGGATTTTAAAAGCAACCTGTTTGAGTATGCGTTCGGATTGGATCCCAAGGTGCAGACGGCCGGAGCGACTGTGCACCAGGCAACGCTCAATCCCGCAACCAGGAAGCTGGAGGTCACATTCCCCAAGCGGATCGATGGCACCCATTCGATTTCCTACACCGTGCAGGTTTCCCGCGACATGGTGGACTGGTCATTGCCGTTTACGGTAACAGCCACAGGGCCCACCGTTTCGCTGGATAACAGCCGGTTCGAACAACTGACGGTGGCAACCGACGGCACCCTGGAATCAGAAAACCGCCTCTTTGTCCGCGTCTTTCTGGAACAGTAGTCACCGAGGATAACCAGATGGCCGGGCTGCCAGCCACTCCAGTTGACGGGACATGGGCAGGGGCAGGGGAAATGCAAAAGGCTTATTTTTCCCTCCTTTTTCATTGCCAGCCGTGGCCTTGACCTTTTAGAGTGGCCACCAACCATGAAAACTACGTTCCAACTCCTCGCGCTCGCCGTTCTCTCTCTCGCTTTCTCATCATGCTGTGGCCTTCTGCCTTGCGGGGGTTCACTTTCCGCTGAAAAGGAAGTGACAACCTATCAGGAAAGCCAACGCACCGTCTATGGTGACAAGACATCCTACGTGGTTACCGACCGCGTTCCAGTAACCACGACCGAGCGTGTTTCCACATGCTGCAACAAGTGTGGCTCCAGCTTCTGCCCCAAGCCCCAGTGCTGTGGTATCATCAGCCCCAAGGTCCTTGCCCGCGCCACCGCCCAAGGTGGAACCGGTGAGCCGCATATCGGCCTGATCCCCACCATGAAGACTCTCGCCCCGGACGCGAACTAAACCCTCCGATCATCACCTTTTAAAAAGGCCATGGCTCAAGAAGTCGTGGCCTTTTTGCTGTCATCGCGCGGCTCGGAGGCCCCGTCTCATCGGCGTAAGGCGGTTTTCGAACCTTGCAGTCATGGATTTTGGCATAATCAGCTTGCCCATTGGCTCCGTTTCAACGATGTATTCCGCGCAGATACCCAGACTTTTCCCATGCCTATCAATATTGAAATGCCCAAGCTTTCCGACACGATGACGGAAGGAACCCTCGTGAAATGGAACAAGCAAGTCGGTGATACCATTGAAATCGGGGACGTCATCGCCGAGGTGGAAACAGATAAAGCCACCATGGAAATGGAGGCGTTCGATGAGGGTACCCTTACCGCCATCCTTGTCCAGGAAGGTGAAAAAGCCGCAGTGGGTGCCGCTCTCGGGGTGCTGTTGGAAGACGGCGAGGAGGCCAGCACAGCACCTGCCACGACCGGCGCAGTATCAACAGACACCCCCGCCCCCGCCGCCCCAGCAGCGGCTCCCCATCCTGCCCCACCCGTGGCTCCCGCCCAGGCCAACCCCAATACCGGCGAGCGCGTCAAAGCCTCTCCCTTGGCACGCAAGATTGCCGCGGCCAAAGGCCTGGACATCCATGCCATCCAAGGCTCTGGCCCTGGTGGCAGGATTTTGAAGTCGGATGTCGAAAGCTTTTCCGCCGCTCCAGCACCGGCCGCGACCCCAGTTCCATCCCCAGCCCCATCTCCAAGCGTCGTCGGGACGCCGGCGGCTGCCGCAGTGTCACCGCTCGCTTCCGCTGCCACCGCCCTCGCCGCCTCCGCCAAGTCCCAGGCGGCCCAGTCCTCGGCCTCACCTGCAACTAGCGCGCGTACAAGCTCACCAGCCCCCGTGGCGATCAATCCTGTGGTGACGGCGGAAGACAAGACCGTTGAGCTTAGCTCGATGCGCCGTATCATCGCGGACCGACTGCTTACCTCCAAGACCACCATCCCCCACTTCTACCTTCATGTGGAGGCGGATACGGCACCGCTGATGACCTTGCGCAAGCAGGTCAACGCCCAGGCCGAGCAAACGCATGGCAACAAATACAGTATCAATGACTTTGTGCTCAAAGCCGTGATTAACGCCGCGCAGGCGGTTCCCGAGGTGAATGCTTCGTTTCATGGTGACAGCATTGTCCAGTTTGCCAAGATCGGAGTATCCATCGCCGTGGCTGTCGATGATGGCCTGGTCACCCCGGTTATCAAGGACGCCGCTAACAAGTCGATGCTCCAGATTTCCAAGGAGGTCAAGGACCTGGCTGTGCGCGCACGTGATAAAAAACTGCTTCCCAACGAGTTCGATGGAGGGACGGTCACCGTTTCCAATCTCGGTGCGTGGGGCATAGAAAGTTTTGACGCCATCATCAACCCTCCCCAGGCTGCCATTCTCAGTGTCGGTGCCATTGTGGAAAAACCGGTCGTCAAGGACGGCCAGATTGTTCCCGGCATGCGTATGAACATCGGCCTCAGCTGCGATCACCGGGTGGTCGATGGCGCTGTCGGTGCCAGGTTCCTCAACGAGGTGAAAAAGCTCATTGAAAACCCCGCCCTGATGCTGGTTTAGGCAAGGGGCAGTGCATGACAGATGGATGACCGGGAAAGAGCCATCATCACGGGTGCCGCAGGCGGACTCGGGCAGGCGATTGCTTCCAGTCTCAGGTCAGCCGGGCTAGCGGTACTGGCTCCCGGGAGAGATGAGCTGGATGTCACGTCGCCAAATTCCATCAAGTCCTATTTGGCAGCCGCCGGGCAGGTTGATTTGTTAGTATGTAATGCTGGTCTAACAATTGATAAACCACTGGCCCGTATGACCGAAAAGGATTGGTCGGACGTGGTGGACGTGAATCTCAAGGGAGCCTTCCTCTGTGCCCGAGAAACATCGCGCGGCATGATGAAACGCCGGTCTGGAAACATGGTGTTTATCTCCAGTTTCTCAGCAGTTCACGCACCCGCCGGACAGGCCAATTACGCGGCGGCCAAAGCCGGTTTGTTAGGTGCGATGAAATCCATGGCACGCGAGCTGGGTCCGCGCAATATACGGGTGAATGCCATCCTGCCTGGATTTTTGGAAACCAGGATGACCCATGGTCTGTCCGATGAGCTCAAACAGGCAAACCTCGACAGACATACCCTCGGCCGGTTTAACACACCGGAGTCGGTGGCAGGGTTCATCACATTCCTGCACCGGCAGCTGCCTCACACCTCCGGCCAGGTGTTCAATCTGGACAGCCGGATTCTTTCCTGGCGATAAACCTCTACCGCGCGTCCGGGTTCGGGCGATGGCGGCGTTGTTGCCCGATTGGGATGATCGGTCTCTGATTTGCGGTAAAGCAGGATATGCGCAGTTTGGGGCGTGTGCCGCAGAGCCAAAAAAGCTCTGTGTGCTATGTGTGATATTGAGGACATCGCTGTATTGACGGCTGTCAGTCCGGCATGCGTGTCATCCTTGAGTCGTCTAACCATAAATAGCTATGAATAACACCGTCCTGCCGCCATTGCGCGACCTTGAGCCTGAGGTCCAGCAAGAGATTGATGAATGCGTGGAACGCTGGAGCGATCAGGAGGGAAACCTCATCATGATCCTTCACGAGATCCAAAACCACCACGGCTATGTGCCACGTGAAGCTAGTTTGCTTCTAGCGGAAAAAACCGGTGTTCCGCTCGCCCGGATTTATGAGGTGCTCACGTTTTACCACTACTTCCGGCTGGTTCCGCAGGGGAAACACCAGATCACCGTGTGCAACGGCACAGCCTGCTATTTGAAGGGCTCCGCGCGCTTGCTCAGCGAGCTTGAAAACCGACTCGAAATCAAGGAGGGGGAAACCACGGATGATCGCTTGTTTCACCTCGAAACCGTTCGCTGTATCGGCTGCTGCGGGATGGCGCCGGCTGTGGTCGTGGACGGCACCACCGTCGGCAAGGTAGCCACAACCGATATCGCGGGAATCATCGAAAAAATACATATCCAAGAAGAAACCAATGAATAGGAACTTTGCACAAACCTGGGAAACCCTACGCCAGGGTATCAATACCACTCCAGAGGATGCCTGGATTCGTGTCGGCATGGACTCCGGAGGTATCGCTGCCGGAGCCAGGCGCCTCTTTGATCAACTGGCCGCCCAAGCCATGGCTGCCAAATGCCAGATCCCCATACGCCGCGTCGGCTCGTATGGTTACGCCTTCGCTGATCCCTTGGTGGAAGTGAAAACAGCAGGGGCGCCAACGATCCTTTACGGACTGGTCGACGAGGAAGCCGCTGCCGCGATTGTTTACCAGCACGTTGGCCAGGGAAAACTGCTCGACGGACACATCATCGGCTCTCGTCAGCGGGGGAAAACAATCGACGGCCCGGTCACTGCCATTTTGGTCAGGGACAGCTCACGGGATGAGGGGGACAAGACGGAATTCTTCAAGGAGTCGATCCATGCGGAATTAACCGAGCACGGTCTTGCCGATACCGTGCAGGTGGTCAGCGCGCTTGACCTTGGAATTTATGATGAAGGACTGACCGTCCAGCTGCTGCCATCAGGCGTGACCTACACCAACGTGCTCAGTCGTGATATTACCCGCCTTGTCACCGAATCGGTTCAAAAACAAGAGGTGTTGGACCACCTGTTGTATTCCAGCCCTGATTTGCAGGAACGTATTGTGCTGCGCAACTGCGGTATCATTGACCCGGAAAGCCTGGATGACGCCCTGCGCCATGATTCCTACAAGGGGTTCGTGCGGGCGCTCACCGAACAGAGCCCGGAGCAAGTCATCGATACGGTGAAAACCAGCGGTCTGCGCGGACGCGGTGGCGCGGGATTCCCGACAGGGGTCAAGTGGGAGTTGACCCGCAAACCGGAAGCGGACCGGAAATTCGTTATTTGTAACGCCGACGAAGGTGATCCGGGAGCCTTCATGGATCGCTCCGTCCTCGAAGGCGATCCCCATGCCGTCCTGGAGGGTCTCATGCTGGCCGCTTTTGCCATCGGGGCTTGCAAGGGTTATTTCTACATCCGTGCGGAGTATCCGTTGGCGGTCAAACGCATCCAGAAAGCCATCGACCAGACACGCGAGCGAGGTCTCCTGGGCGAGAACATTCTCGGTTCGGGATGGAGCTTCGATGCCGCCATACGGCTTGGTGCCGGTGCCTTCGTCTGTGGTGAGGAAACCGCCCTGATCGCCTCCATCGAGGGGCGGCGCGGTAGTCCGGAACCCCGCCCGCCTTACCCGTCTGTCCAGGGGCTCTGGGGCAAGCCGACGAGTATCAACAACGTCGAAACCCTGGCCGCCGTGCCGTGGATTGTCGCCAAAGGCGGCGAGGCCTACGCCCGCTTTGGAACCGAAAAATCAAAGGGCACCAAGGTGTTTGCCGTCACAGGCAAGGTTCTCAACGCGCAGTTGGTGGAAGTCCCCATGGGGACAAGTGTCAGGGATATCATCTTCGGCATTTGTGGAGGCGCCCAGGATGCGGTGCCTATCAAGGGGGTGCAGACCGGAGGCCCCTCCGGAGGAATTATCCCGGAACCCTACCTCGACACCCCGATCACCTATGAGAATCTCTCCGAGCTGGGGTCGATCATGGGCTCGGGCGGGATGCTGGTGATGAATGAAAATGATTGTATGGTGGATGTCGCGGCGTTTTATCTGAAATTCTGCGTCGATGAATCCTGTGGCAAATGCGCCCCGTGTCGAGCCGGTGGATACCAAATGCTGCAACTCCTGCAAAAAATTGCCAAGGGCCGGGGGGAGCCGGGGGATCTCGATCTGATTCGCCGCATCTGTAAAGCCATGCAATGCGCATCGCTATGCGGCTTGGGCCAGACCGCACCCAACCCCGTGCTCTCATCACTACGATTCTTCGAGGATGAGTTCCTCGCCTACATCGAGGGCGGGACGAGCTACGCCCGCAAATTGAAAAAGGCCCGGGCGGAGGGCCGTAACCTCAAGGATGTCGTCTAACATAATCACATCATTCTAACATTTACCCCAACCCGTAATGACCATCACCACTGTCAATGCCCGTATCAACGGTCTCGATGTCGAGGTGCCGGTCGGCACTTCCATCCTCGATGCCGCCCGCTCCGTGCAGATCAAAATACCAACGCTGTGCAAGCACCCGGACCTATTGCCCACCTCGGCCTGTGGTCTGTGTATCGTCAAGATCGCCGGTTCTAACAAGATGCCCCGCGCCTGCGCCACGGCTGTCGAGGAAGGCATGGACATCACCACCCATGACCCGGAACTTACCGCTGTGCGCTGCTCCACGCTGGAGCTTATCATTTCCAACCACCCGAACGCCTGCCTCACGTGTGGGCGTAACGGTAGCTGTGAGTTGCAAACCCTTGCCGGTGAGTTTGGTATCCGTCAGGACTGCATCCCGCGCTATGTGCGCGAACTGGAGCCCGACTGTTCTACCGGCTCGATCATCATTGACTTCACCAAGTGCATCAAGTGCGGGCGCTGTATCCAGGTCTGCCAGCAGCAGCAAGATGTCTGGGCCTTGTCCTTCCTTGAGCGCGGGATTAACACCCGCATGGCGCCCGCAGGGGATATTCTGTTAGCCGAGTCTCCCTGCGTCCGTTGCGGCCAGTGCTCAGCCCACTGCCCGACGGGTGCGATTGTTGAAAACGATGAAGTCCCCGCCGTTTGGAAAGCCCTGCGTGATCCGGCGAAATACTGCACCGTCCAGATTGCGCCGTCCGTCAGGGTTGCCCTGGGTGAGGCCTTTGGCTACCCTCCGGGCACAGACCTGACCAGGAAAATCTATTCGGCAATGCGTCGACTTGGTTTCAAGGCGGTGTTTGATACGAACTTCTCGGCGGATCTGACCATTATCGAGGAGGCCGCTGAGTTTGTGCAGCGGTTTACAACGGGTGGCGAACTCCCACTCATCACCTCATGTTGCCCCGCCTGGGTCGATTTCATGGAAAAGCGCTTCAGCGACTTTGTGCCTAACTTCTCCACGGCGAAATCCCCCCAGCAAATGCTCGGGGTGTTGGCAAAAACCTATTTTGCAGAGAAATCGAGTCTCGACCCCGCATCCATCTATCAGGTTTCCGTGATGCCGTGCACCGCGAAGAAATACGAAATCGAGCGCACCGAAGAGATGCACGCCTCCGGACACGCTGACGTTGACCTGGTGATCACCACCAGGGAGCTGGTCAGGTTGATCAAGCAGTCGGGGATTATGTTGGATGAGCTTCCGGATGGCGAGGCCGATTCGATTCTCGGCACTTACTCCGGTGCGGGTCTGATTTTCGGGGCTACCGGCGGGGTGATGGAGGCCGCCCTGCGCACCGCCTACCATGGGATCACGGGCAGGAACCTCGAGCATGACGCCATCAACATTGCCGCCGTCCGGGGGATGGACGGGATACGCAGTGCCACCATCAACATCGAGGGCACGGAGGTTCGCGTGGCTGTGGCGCACGGCCTCGGCAATGTGGACCGACTGATGCAGGAGGTGAGAAAAGCCCGCGAAACGGGCGAGCCGACCCCTTATCACTTCATCGAGGTCATGGCCTGCCCGGGCGGATGTATCGGTGGTGGTGGCCAGCCCTACAACGTGACTGATCAACTACGTGCCATCCGCACCAAGGGACTCTTTGATTGTGACGATGGCATGAAACTTCGCTTCTCCCATGAAAACCCGGAGATCAAAAAGGTCTACGACGAGTTTCTCGGGGAGCCGTTGGGCGAAAAAGCCCACAGCCTGCTACACGCCCACTATGCCCCGAGAGCTGCCTACAAACGTTAACAGGGATACAATTTCCCGAAACAAGGTCATCAAGCCTGTTGCGGCCTGCGGTCTGTTGTCAGCTGTTATTCTATCAGGCCACGCTGCCGCAGCAATAACGGATACAGATGACAGGCTGCCGCCATCGGTCATCCAGGCCGGGCAGGCTCTGTCGTCGGTAGGTAGTGGTATCCTGGCCTTGGCGACGGAAACCCCGCTTGAGCCATCCGGCGAGCGCCTCTCTGCGGTTTTCCAACGTGTGCCCGGACTGACGGCCCAGGACAGTTTTGGTGGATTTGACCCGCCACGTCTTGCCGTGCGGGGATCGGGCGTCCAGAGTGCCCCTACCAGCAGGGGGCTTTTGATCTCGTTTTTTGATATGCCGCTGAATGCCGCGGACGGCTCGTTCAACCTCTCCCTGCTGGAAAGCTCATGGATGCAGTCTGCCAGCTTGACCCGGGGGCCGGCGGCAGGTGTGCCATCGCTCGGTGGCTCTCTAACACTCGGTAGTGACTCGGACCTCTTTGATCTCCGGTGGTCAGCCGGGGCATCGTATGGCAGTGACAACACCCTCACCCTGTCCGCAGGCGGGGCGCAACAGGTCAATGGGCTCGATCTGGCTGCCCGCGCTGTCTTCAGCCGCACGGATGGCTGGCGTCCGCACTCCTGGCAGGAACGCACAAGCTTCCTTGCCGCCCTCCGCTCGGCACTGGCCGATGATACGGAGCTGACCATCCGGTTTTTCGGCTCCCGGCCATCCTATGAGGTGCCTGGACCGCTGAGCTACCACGACGCCCTGCACCATCCGGAGAGCAACCTCAAACGAGTGGTTCTGGACCGCCCGCGCCGGGAAACCGAATACGGCCAGCTCTATGCGCGTGTTGACAAACGCTGGACCGATACCCGCGCCTCGCTCGGTATCGGCGCTGTTTCCAATCGGGATACCTTCTATCAACTACTCCCTAACGGAATCAGCAGCTCCAGGGAGCAGGAAGCCTACATCACCTTCAAGGCGGAGAAAAACTGGAACTCCGGCGCACAACAGACCCGTTTTGCCTCCCTGCTTCACGCCGGATGGTGGGATGTCCACCGCTACCGGTCCGTCGGTGGTGAAATGGGCGCGCTGATCGGTCACCAGCGGCTCGAACCCGTCACGCTAACCGCCGCGCTCGACCATCGCTGGGATCTTACCGGCAACCAGAAATTGGAAGTGGGAGCCTCCCTGCTGTCGGCTGACAGGGATATCCATGATCGACTCGGCACCGCAGCTGGACTGACTCCGGTCGATTTGTCATCATCCGGCAGCCGACTGGCCCCCCGCGCGGCGTGGTCGTGGTCGCCGTTGGAGTACACCACCCTCACCGCATCGTGGTCCCGGTCGTATGAGCCACCCAGCTACAACGACCTCTTCCATATGACCGGCCCGATGAATGCCCGCGAGTTGCGCAGTTCCCCGCTGGAGTGGCAGACGGCGAACTCTTTTGAGATTGGCGCGCACGGACGATACGACCGGCTTGCGTGGTCGGCTTCCATTTATTATGCGCCATGGGAAAACGAGTTTTTACGTCTGGTGGACGCCGGTGGCTCACCCCGGGGCACGGTTAATGCCGGTGATACCATCCACTCCGGCTTTGAGGGTGCGGTGGAATGGGATCTGCTGCCTGGGTCCAAGAGCGGACTGAGTGCCTGGGCGACCTACAGCTATACCGATGCCCGGTTCGACAACGATCCGGTTTACGGTGACAAACGACTGGGAGGCATCCCGCCGCATACCGGCGCCATCGGTTTGCGGGCGACCTCCGCCGGCGGGTGGTTTATTGCTCCGGCCTTCCAGTGGAGGGCAGGGGACACCTATGGCGACCATGCCCACGGCTCAAGCTACGGAGGCTCCGGGATTTGCTCGCTGGAGCTGGGCCGCAGACACCCCGATGGCTGGGCTGTGACCCTGGGGGTTTACAACCTGTTCGACAGCGATGCCATTGCGAGCACGGCGGGTGTGCTCGACAATGCCGTTGGTAGTGACCCCGCGATTTTCTTGCCCGCCGCTGGACGTACGGTGGAGCTTAGGGTTGAATACACGTGGTAACCCTACCGACTGTTCATGTACGCCGCCCTTCTCACCGCCCTGCTGTTTGCACTAACAGGGGTTTGTGCTGCGCAGGCATCAAGCCTGCTTGGTGCTGGTCGTGCCAATGCCTGGCGGCTGGTGATCGCGTTGGCGGTGCTCGGTGTTTGGGCGCACGGCTTCGGTTCCGGACTTGGTGGCGGCGTGCTGCGCTGGTTCATGTGTGCCGGCGGGATTGGTTTTGGTCTCGGTGGCTGGTGTGTGTTCCAGTCGCTGCGCCGGATCGGCTCCACGCTCACCCTGCTTATTGTCGAGTGCTCTGCGGCACTTTTTGCGACTGCGATCGGCTGGATATTTCTCGGGGCCTCACTGCAAATTGGGGAAATCGCCTTGGTTGTTCTGATCCTTGCCGGAGTGGTCATGGGCTTGGCTCCGGGCTTGTCCGTGGTTGATGCCAGGAGCGCGGTCAGACCCCGGCGCAGGGTTATTCTAACAGGTACGGCCTTGGCGACCGCTGCCGCTCTTTTGCAAGCTGTGAGTTTCAACCTCTCCCGCCATGCCTTTTCCTTGTTAGAAACCAGTGGTGCGTCGATCAAGCCACTTGATGCGGCCTACCAACGACTGCTTGGAGGGTTTTTGGTTGCGCTGTTCCTCTATGCCGTCACGGTGTGTGTCCGCCGTTTCCGCCCGGGGAAGCCCGGTATCACGTCCACGTTTCCGGAATCGCCGCTACCTGCTCCGGTGTGGGTGACGCTCAATGCCTTGTTCGGGCCTGTGCTGGGGGTTACATGTATGCTTTGGGCGATCAGCCTGGTGGCCAACCCGGGTCTGGTGCAGGCGGTTGCAGCCAGTGCCACACTGCTGACGGTGCCCTTTGCCCGTCGGTTGGAGTCCTCGCGTCCGGGGCTTTCCTATTACCTCGGTTGCCTGCTGGCGCTTGGCGGTATTGCCGGGCTTTTGCTCAGCTGATATTCAAGGCGGGTTCGAGGGCGCGCCGTATCAAGTCGAGTGCATTCTGGCTGGTAGCTTGTTTGAAATGCTCACGCCCCTGGGGGTGGTATTTACGGATGGCCATGCGTGTTGTTGGAGTAGCGAGGCCGATCCAGACGGTGCCGACCGGTTTGTATTCGCTGCCGCCGCCTGGTCCGGCGATACCGGTGACTGACACTGCGATGTTGGCGCGGGACCTCGCCAGAGCACCTTCGGCCATGGCGACGGCGACTTCTTTGCTCACCGCCCCGTGGGTTTCCAGGGTGGTTTCGTTGACGCCGAGCAGTTGTTGTTTGGCGAGGTTGGAATAGGTGACAAAACCATGGGTGAAAACCTCCGACGCACCTGGGACATCGGTGATTCGACTGGCAATGCGGCCACCTGTGCAGCTTTCTGCGAGACTGAGTTTCTTGCCTCGTTGGAGAAGCAGTTTGACCACGACTTCCTCGAGGCTTTCCCCTGTGTGGCTGAAACATTCATTGGAAAAGGTGCTGATGGCCAGGTCAGCTGCGCGCACAATGCTGTCGATGGGGCCGATCAGTCGCAAATCCACTTCGGACGGGCGTGCGCAATAGCCAATTTCCAGGTTCGGGATGGCGAGGAATGCGTCATGGAGAGCCGCATGAAAATCGCTTTCGCCAACGCCGGTGAAGCTGAGTGTATGCACTTGCTGGTCATCCCGGACATCCGCCAGGGAGCGGAGTATGGGCACGACTTCATTTAGAAACATCGGTTTCATCTCGCCAGGCGGGCCGGGGAGAAGAAAGAGGGCGCAGAGGCGGTCACCGCTCATGCGCGGGGGCGCGTAGATACCGGGCGCGGTGCCGTGGGGGTTGGGTAAAATAGTGGCTCCCACCGGGTTCAGTGCCTGCTTTTTGTTAGCTTCTGCCATCACCCGGTTTCGACTGGAGAAAAACGCTTCAAGCGACCGCAGAGCGGCCTCGTCGGTGATGAGATCGACACCTAACACCTCTGCTGCCGCCTCGCGTGTGAGATCATCACTGGTCGGGCCAATACCGCCGGTAACGATGACCGCGTCACTGCGCTCCATCGCCTCAGCCATGGCCTCGGTAATGGCATTACCGTCCGGCACAGTCGTTTGGCGCTGCACCCGCAGCCCGAGCTTGAGTAACTCACCGCCGATCCAGGCACCATGGGTGTTGAGGGTGGTGCCTAGCAGAAGCTCGCTGCCGGTGTTGATGATTTCGATGTTCATGGAACCATGGATCGGTCGGATCAGACGGATCTTTGGTGTTTAATCCAAAAGCGTGCTTCTGGAGAACAGGGAGACCACCGGGATGCCGCGTGCTTCGATGGCTTCGCGGCCGCCTTCCTCGCGGTCGACCAGCACCAGGGCAAAGGCGATTTTCGCACCGGAGGCTTCCAGGACGTCGGCGGCTTTGAGCGTGGAGCCGCCGGTGGTGATGACGTCATCGACGATCACGATGGTGTCGCCGTCCTTGAAATTCCCCTCGATCTGTTTGCCCTTGCCGTGGCCCTTGGGCTCCTTGCGGACGGTGAAGACCTGGAGCGGTTTTTCATCGGCGGCGGAAGTCATACCGACAGCAAGTGAAATGGGGTCGGCACCGAGGGTCATACCGCCAATGGCCTGCACATCGAGGCCGCGGTCGGCGATTTCCTGTTTGACGGTTTGCCAGCCGAGTTTTCCGATCAGGTTGGCACCATGCGGGTCCATGGCGGTAACCCGGCAGTCGATGTAGAGATCGGATGTTTTACCGGATGCGAGGGTGAACTCGCCGGTACGGACGGATTTTTCAAGCAAGAGCGCCTTCAGGGCAGCGCGGGTATCATCGTTGGACATGCGCCTTCGTTAGCACTGAATACTGAATACTTCCAACTGAATACTCCCCGACGGGGTAAAAAATACTGCCAGGAACTGCGGCAATGACGGACAAACTGTGGCTGCTACCTTTCGGTCCTGACCAATTTCATCTGCCGACACTCCACAGCCCTGACAGCGCGGTTTTCTTAATGCCTGGGAGGAGGATTGCAAGCTGTTTTCCTAGACGGTGGCCCGATTCCTCCGATTTTGATGAAGGGCATCACCGGCCTTGGCGAGTTTGCCGAGGAAAATGGCGGTGGCGGCGGAGAGGAAAATCCCTCCGGTGAGCAGGCCGAACCCGCTAAACGAGCCGACGCCAAACAGGAGCCAGGCGAGGGCGCTGAGCATCATCATGCCGAGGCCACTGAGGGCAAAGCCGATAATCAGGCCGTAGCTGATGATGGAGATGGCGGGGCCACCCCAGCCCTTGACGCGGGTGGCTGCTTTTTTGGCCTGGGTGGCACATTGATCGATGACGGGATGGTCATTGGTGGATGTGGTTTGTTCGTTCATAACGCTGCGGAACATGGCAGCCGTCGGTGAATGTTTGATGCAGCAACCATGAAATTTGTGTGAAATTGAAATGCGGGCCAATTTCCCGAAGTCCCGAAACCTTTCGGTTCATACATTGTTTAAAACAGTGCAATGAAAAAGATATTACCACGCATATTGAATTATATCCTGTATACCAGCGGCATCCTGATCGCGGGTTCTGGTTTTCTGATCAAGTGGAAAATCCCGCACGGACCGGAAGGTCGTACTACCAGCCTCTGGGGTCTGGACCGGCACGAATGGAGAGATGTTCACCTGTGGGGCGGCATCCTCATCGTTGTGCTTGTCGTCTGGCACCTATGGCTGCACAGAAGATGGATAATGAACGTCGCCTGTCAAAAACACTCCATCAGGCTGCTTGCCGGCCTACTCGCCCCCATCCTGCTAATCGGGGTGCTGGCCGTCACGCCACTGGCCAATCCACCCGACAGCCATGGCGACGGCGAGCGCTGCAGCGAATGCGGCGCTAACGGCCGGGGACATCGCGGCGATGACATGGAGAGAAAACACCGCGGCCGCGGGGACTCCGCAGGCCGGTTATCGGGTGGCAACAAAAAAGGCTGAATCCGGCGATGGGCAATCAGTGGAATCCGAGAAAGCCCACAAAAACCAGTCGACCGAAAAACACGGACCTTCACATGGCATCAGGCGGCGTTAATCTCGGGTTCATGTGGAATACCATTGCCGGGCGGTAATGGATTCTTACCATAGGTTTATGGTGTGGTTTATTTACCGCTACGCCAGCAGACCAGCCCAAGTGTCTTTGGGGACTGGGCTTCTGTGCAGAGTTCACTCGCAGCCATTGCATACACCGGCAGGGTGGCGGATCTTTACCTGTAGGAATCAAAAGCCTCGTTGGCAAAAAACGTGTGTAGGTAGTTCAGATATCCACGCTTGCTGTTGTCTTCGTGTAAGCCGATGGAGTCCTGGTCCGCCGACAGCAAAAAGCCACCCAGGCGGATGCGCTGGATGGCTTGGAAACGGAAAAAACCCGGGTGTCAGGCAGTGCGTTTGCGGCGCATGACGAGGAATGCGGAGCCGGCAAAGCCCATCAGGATCACCGAGGGTTCGGGGACGATGTTGACGTAGCCGATATCCTTGAGCATGCCGATTTCGATGGCGGTGAATTCACGGATATCGAGTTCGCCAGGGCCGAAGGAGGACGCATGGTTCATCATGTTTTCAATCCGTCCGCTGATGGCGGGGTCGTAGTAGTCGGTGTCCAGGTGTGAGCCGGAGCTTCCGCCGTCCCATGATATCGGGGAGTAGAGGTAGACGGGGTTGCCTCCGTTGGCCGCCATGGCATTGGGGCCGAGGAAGATAAGGCCTGAGGCACCGGTTCCTCCAACAGAGGCGGTTGTCCAGCGGCTGCTGTCTATCTCAAAGGATGCATTAATCAGCGGACCCGTGCTGTCGGCCACAAATTCATCGAAGGGGGCCCAGGTTGAAGGGTCGCCTAACGGGGAGCTCCAGCCATCGGTTCCATCGTCGTTGATGGCAGAAGCAAAGCCGAGGGCGTGGGTGAGTTCATGAATTGCGGTGGAGACAAGGTCAAACTTACCGGCTTCGGGGGTGTTGCCCGTAAACCATTCGTGGTCCTCAAAATTCCAATAGACCACCCCATCAGCGGCATTTGAATCCGGGTCGGCGGCATTGCCACCGAGGATCTTGAGCATGACATCACCCCGGTCACCGAAGCCTGTGCCGGGGTAGGATGCGTTCCAGTTGGTTCCGGCGGAAGCGAGCGTATTATCGTCGGTCTCGCTGCCGATGATGTCGAGCTCGATGTTGGCGTCGTAGGCACCGAACAGGGAGGAAATGTAGTTGCCGGCCTGCTCAAGGCTAGCTCTGCGGTCGATACCCGTCTGGCCGGCGAAATTGAAGCCGACACCGGGGTCATCGAGATAATTATAAGTGAAGGATACACCCGAAAACGCGATTCCGGATGCGGCAAGACCGAGGGACAATGAGAGCAAACTCACTGTGAGTTGGTTAGGTTTCATGTTGATTTTTGTTGGGACTGGTAATGGTTTGAGGTATTTGTTAGATCCTTGAGGCCTGTGTTTTTCAGGGGCTCATTTTCCAGCGTGGTTCAAGCATCCCGATTGGGAGGTTTTGTGGTGGAATGAATGACTTTATAGACTCGAAATTGCAAGTCTAATGTGGTCACCTGTCTACTATTTATAAAGCGCGTTTGCCGGTGTCAGGCAATCAGCATGCAGTCGCCGTACGAGAAGAATCTGTATTTTTCCTCTACCGCCTTGGCATACGCCTCAAGGATCAGCTCTCTGCCTGCCAGGGCGGACACGAGCATGATCAGAGTGCTTTGCGGTAGGTGGAAATTGGTCAGCAGACAGTCGACCACTTTGAAATCGTAGGGAGGGCTGATAAAGATATCCGTCTCGCCGGAGGCGGCGCTTAATTGGAGTTTGAACGTATCGTGTGCGAGGCTTTCGAGCACCCGGGTGCAGGTGGTGCCGGTCGCGATGACCCGACCCGATTGTTTGGCCGCGTTGATGCGGTCGGCTGTTTCCTGGCTCAGGTGGTAGCGCTCCGCGTGCATCTGGTGGTCCTTGATGTATTCGGCTTTGACCGGCCTGAAGGTGCCGACGCCGACGTGGAGGGTAAGGAAGGCGTGGTTGATTTTTGAAAGGATCTCAGGCGTGAAGTGCAGTCCGGCGGTGGGTGCGGCGATGGCGCCTTCCTCGCGGGCGAAGGTGGTCTGGTAGCGGTCGCGGTCGGCGACGTCGCTTTCGCGGTTCATGTAGTGGGGCAGGGCGAGTCGTCCGTGGGTTTCCTCATCGACGGCACGGTCCCAGCGGATGATGCGGTTACCGTTTTCCAGCACGGCTGCAACCGTGCCGGTGGATTCGCCTATTTCGACCGTGCGTCCAGGTTTCATTTTCTTACCGGGGCGAACGAGGCATTCCCACTCGAGCGCGGACAGTTTGTGGGTGCAGACGAGTTCGATGTTTCCATCGTTGGAGAAAAACCGTGCCGGGGTCACCTTGGTGTTGTTGAGGACGACGAGATCGTCAGGAAGCAGGAAGCCGGGGAAATCCGCAAACATCCGGTGTTCGATATTTCCAGTGCCGCGGTGAATCACCATCATGCGCGAGGCTGCGCGGTCGTCCAGCGGTCGGCTGGCGATGAGTTCCCCGGGCAGGTGGTAGTCGAAGTCGGTGGTTTTGAGCATACATGTATTCATAAGCTCTAAGCTTCAAAATCCAAACTCCAAAAACCAATTTAATCGGGCTTCGCCCCACGTTACTACGTCTGTGCTTTACTTGGTATTTGGAGTTTGGTTTTTGGAACTTAATCCATTTGGTATTTGGTATTTGAAAATTGGAGTTTAAAACCTCTGTCGTGCAGCGGAAACAAATGCATCAGCTCAAAGTGGACGGGAAATTTTTCCGTGCTGGTGGTGAGCGCGTGTTTTTGAAAATGGTGACCTATGGGCCGTTTCCAATCCCGCGCCCTGCTGCGGTGGCCGATGACCGGGAGCAGATGGCAGGCATTGCCAGGGCGGGATTCAATGCAGTCCGTATTTATGAAGAACCTGATGATGGCCTGCTGGATGCGGCGCAGGATGCCGGGTTGTGGGTATTTGTCGGGCTGAACTGGGAATACATGAGGGATTTTATCAGCAAGCCGTCGTTGTATGGCTCGGCCCAGGTGGCACTGGCTGACGGGTTGAAATCGTGGGGGCGGCATCCGGCGGTGGCGGGGGTGCTGGTGGCGAATGAAATTCCATCGGACATGGTGCGGTGGATGGGTGTGATGAAGGTGCGCCGGGCGCTGGAGGAGCTGATCGCGCTTGGTCGCTTGGAATGTCCCGGGCTGCTGTATGGCTACGCCAATTTCCCGACCACGGAATACCTTGAGCCGGCCAATGCCGACTTTACGGCGATGAATGTCTACCTGGAGAAAAAGGAGGACTTTGCCGGTTATCTCCCCCGCTTGCACAATGTGGCGGGTGACCGTCCGGTATTGCTCAGTGAGTTTGGCCTGGATACCCGGAGAAATGGTGAGGCGGCCCAGCGGGATGCGATGCTTTGGGGGGTGCGGGAGTCCCTGTCGGCTGGTATGGCCGGGCTGACGGTTTACGCTTGGAGTGACCATTGGCTCAACCGGGGAGTGGTGATGGACGACTGGTGTTTTGGCCTGACCGATCGCGAGGGGAGGGAGAAACCGGCACTGATGGCTTTGGCTGGACTGCTTCCCGGCGTGACCAATCCCGAACATGGAATTGAACTCACAGAATACCCGGTCATTTCGGTGGTGGTCTGCACCCACAATGGCGCGCACCGGATGGAAGCGTGTTTGTCCGCGCTGTTGGCTTTGGATTATCCGGACTATGAGGTGGTGGTGGTCGATGATGGCTCCACCGACCCTACGGCTGAGGTGGTCGGGAAATTTGATGGGGTTCGTTTGATTCAGCTTCGGCACGCGGGGCTGAGTGCTGCTAGAAACCGTGGGGCCGAGGTGGCCAGGGGGGAGATCATCGCCTTTACCGATGACGATTGCGAGCCGGATGCAGCATGGCTGAAGTGGCTTGCGTATGCCTTTGCCAAAGGTGGTTGGGACGCATGCGGTGGTCCTAATTTGCCCCCGAGGCCAATACCTGAAAACAATGGCCGCGCTGGAGTAAGCCCCATGGATGAAGCGGTCGTGGCCGCTGCACCGGGTGCGCCGTCCCATGTGTTGTTAGAAGATGGTGAGGCAGAGCACCTTCCGGGGTGTAATCTTGTTGTTAGGAAGGATGTCATGCTGTCGCTAGGTGGGTTTGGCGTTGCTTATCGTGTCGCAGGGGATGATGTGGATTTTTGTTGGCGACTGCGTGAGGCGGGATTCCGGCTGGGGTTCTGTGGTGCGGCTTTTGTCTGGCATCGCAGGCGTACCTCGTTATGGCGGTATATTAAACAGCAGTATGGTTACGGCAAGGCGGAGGCCCTGTTGATGCGGGATCATCCGGAGCGGTTCCGTCGTGGCAGTGGAGCCTTGTGGCAAGGGCAGGTGTATTGCGGCGGGGCGATGACGGTGGATGCAGGCAGTGTGATCTATCATGGCTCGATGGGGATGGCGCCCTACCAGCAACTAGCCCTGACAATGCAGCCGCAGCGACCGATGCCGGAGGAATTCGTGTGTATGGAGTCGAAGATCAAGCTGTTTCTCGCGATGGCGATCCAACCGCGTGTACGCGCCTGGTCGAGGTGGTGGCACAGCCTCCGCTGGCGGGGTGCTGTGGAGCGGGTGCCTAAAAAACGGGGCTATGTCCTTGTCGATTGCATGCGTGACTATGATGAGTACGAAGCCCGCTGGTGGGCGGAAGGAGGGATTGCCCGCGAGGAGGTGTTAGAGGCCATTCTGGAAGACGGCTGGCTGGCGCTGGAAAACGACAGCGACTGGGATTGTGACCGGTTCGGGTTGCGCCTGGTCATTGCGTGTGAACCCCACGAGTCGGGATCGTTGGTGCTGACGCGGATGGAGATGGATTCCAGGAACAAGGGGCGTTTGCCTGCCGACTTTGTGAGGAGGCTTGAGGGGCTCGGGCTGGTGAGGGTTTGAGGATTTTTACCGGAAAAAGTGATTTTCCATTGGCGTTATAATCAAGAGGGGCGATTGTAACGGTGGATTGGATCAATCTGTGGTCTAATCCAACGTAACGAACTGGGAATCTCCGGTTCCCACAACAACTAACAAGATTATGGAAACAGAAAACAATCATGAAGATATGTGTCAGGACTCATGCCGGTCAAAGGGTGGTTCTGAGGAAAAACGCCACTTTGAATCCTGCGCCGAGGCCTTTAAGGCGGGGGCGGACGATGCCAAGGCCAAGGCCCGCGAGGCGGCCCCCAAGCTCAAGGCCGCGATTGCTGACGCCATTTTTGACGTTGCCTATGGCGCCACCTATGGTGCGGTGTTTGCCGGTGCTTTTGCCAACGAGTTTGTCCCGCAATCGGTTAAGGAAGCGGTCGAAAAAGGAGTCGCCAAGGGTGCGGCCGCCGGGCGCAGTGCTGCCGACAAGGTCAGGTCGAAGGTGAACCCTGCCACAGCCGAACCGACCACGGACGATGGAGCAAGCCTCGATCTTCCGGCTCCGGCCTGATGCCCCGGCCAGGTGGCAACTTGTCCATAGTGTCCGTTTTACCAGTGTAGCTGGATTCCTCGGGGGGCGCGGAGTCTTTTGGAATCCGGCTGTCTGGGGTGTTAGGTGTCACGCTGGTGACATTACGGCGGTCGGGGTGATTTGATGGAGCGGGGCAGGTTGCATCCTGAAATTGGGATTGGCAAATTCTTGGGTTGTGAAAGAAAGTCGGTTTGTGTAGGGTAGAACCCACTACAATGAGTTCAAAAAATACCCAGTTTTCCCGGCGCAGCTTCATCAAGAAGTCTGCGATTTTCGGTGGCTTGACCATCCTTCCCTCCAATCTGGTCCTCGGTCAGAATTCCTCCAAGGGCAGGGCGCCGGGTGATAAAGTCAATCTCGCTGCCATTGGCATCGGTAACCAGGGGGGCAGCGACTTGCACATGCTGCACAAGTCGGGCCACTGCAACGTCGTTGCGCTCTGTGATATCGACCTCAAGGGCAAGCACACCCAGCGCTCACTCAAGCAGTTCGGCAAGGCAAAGACCTTTACCGATTTCCGTAAAATGTTTGATGCCATGGCGGATCAGATTGACGCCGTGCTGATTGCCACACCTGACCACGCCCACTTCGCGGCGACGATGCTGGCCATGTCGCTGGGTAAACACGTCTACGTCGAAAAACCGCTCACCCACACCTTCGGCCAGGCCGAGCGTCTGATTCGGATGGCGGCAAAAAATCCCAAGCTGGTCACGCAGATGGGGAACCAGGGGCACTCGGGGGCGAATTATTTCCAGTTCAAGGCCTGGTATGAAGCCGGTGTCATCAAGGACATCACCCGGATCACCGCCCACATGAACAACCCGCGCCGCTGGCACGGCTGGGGGGAAACCGTCTCGAAATACCCGCAGGACGCCATGCCGGACGGCATCAACTGGGACCAGTGGATCGACAGCGCCAACCACGTGCACCCGTTCAGCAAACGCCTCCACCCCCAGGAATGGAGGTCGTGGTATGACTACGGCAGCGGCTGTTTCGGCGACTGGGGTCCACACGTCTTCGATACCCCGCATCGCTTCCTCCAGCTCGGGCTGCCCGAAACCGTCGTGGCGGATATGCGTGATGGTGTCAACAAAAGCGACCTGGTCTACCCGGCGTCCACGAGCATCCGTTTTGAGTTTCCCGAGCGTGGACCGGGGCTTCCCGCCTGTACGGTCAACTGGTTCGACGGGGTGAACAACAAACCCAGGCTCGAGGGGAAATACACCAGCGACGGCAAGGACAAGGTGCTCGGCAATCCGGGCAAGGTGCTTTACGGTAAAGACATCGCCTTCCAGGGTGGTTCACACGGGTCCCCTCTGACCATTGTGCCGCGGGAAAAATACATCGAGATGCGCGACAAGTTGCCCAAGTTCCCACAGAGGAACTCGGATCACTACGCCAATTTCCTGCTCGCCGCCAAGGGTGAGGAGGAAGCGCGTTCCCCCTTTGCCGTCTCCGGCGTGCTGACCCAGGTGTTTAACATCGGTGTGCTCTGCCAGCGATTCGGCGGCGAAATCAAATTCGACCGCGAGAAAAAACAAATCACCAACAACGCCGCGGCCAATGCCCTGCTGGACCCCGCCCCACGCAAAGGCTGGGAGCAGTACTACAAGTTGTAGAACAGCGAGTAGGACAAGATGCAGGCCCGACAGTTCCAAACCAGCTGGCTCCGTCCAGCTGGTTTTTGGCTTTCCATCCAGTGTGCCACCTGTGCCGCCGCCTTCCGTGCCGCCTAGTCCTTGCGTGTCAGTTCGACAAAAACATCCTCCAGCGTCGCCTGGTGACGGTGCAGGGTGCGGATCGGCCAGCCGTATTGCGCGGCGAGGTTGGCGATGCGTTCGCGGGTATCGGTTCCGGAATCGACCAGGATCGAAAAGCGTGTCCAGTCGTCGCCGGATTCCTCTTCGATCACTTTTTTGACATGTTCGAGCCGGGCCAGTGCGCCTGCTGACGTTTCCGGATCGGCGTAAAGCTCGACGGTGATTTTTCCTGCCGCCCGCATCTGGCTGACCAGTTCCGTGGGCGAGCCGGTGGCCTTGATCTTTCCTTCATCGATGATGATGACATGGTCGCAGGTCATCTCCACCTCGCTGAGGATGTGGGTGGAAACCATGATGGTATGGGTTTCACCGAGCCGCCTGATCAGGTTACGGATCGACCGGATTTGGTTGGGGTCGAGACCATTGGTCGGCTCGTCGAGGATGAGGAGATCGGGTTTGTGCACCAGGGCATCGGCGAGGCCGACGCGTTGACGGTATCCCTTGGAGAGGGTTTTGATCATTTTCCGGCGCACATCGGACAGTCCGCAGAGGTCCATGGCCTCGCCGATGTGCTGTCGGGCCTCCTTGCCCCTGAGTCCCTTGAGCTGGGCGCGATAGCGGAGGTACTCGCGGACGCGCATTTCATCGTAGAGGGGCACATTCTCGGGCATGTAGCCGATTTTGCGTCTCGCCTTGAGTGACTGGCGGAAAATGTCATAGCCCGCCACCTCGGCGCTGCCTGAGCTGGGCGGCAGGTAGCCGGTCAGCATGCGCAGGGTGGTTGTCTTGCCGGCGCCATTGGGGCCGAGGAAGCCGACGATTTTGCCATGGCCCACTTGGAAGCTAATATCGCTGACAGCGGCGTGCCTGCCGTATCGCTTGGTGAGGTTTTTGACGTCGATCATGAAAGGATGTGCGTGGAAAGTAGGATTAAAAAGAAATAGCAAAAATGGTCAGCTTGTGCGTTGACTCCCGGGGGGCGTGCCAGTAATTACACCCAAGATTCAGCGCGCACCAAGCAATAAAAGCACCTGGCGTCTGTAAATTCACATTTTTCCCCTATGAAATCATCGGTATCAGCCCGCTTCAACGCGGATCTTCTGGAGCAGAAATACGACCAGTGGTGTAAGGATCCGCAATCGGTGGAATCCGATTGGTGTGCCTTTTTTGAAGGTTTTGAGCTGGGGGTTGCCCAGCTGAAGCAGCGTGACGGCGCGCAGCAGGTCGCGGCTCCGGCTGTTGCCCCCGCCGCCGCAACTTCCGTGCCTACTGAAAATGTGGAGATTCAATCGGATGACGAACATTACCTGAACTTCCGGGGCAAGGTGGTCAGCCTGCTCTATAACTACCGCACCCTGGGTCACACGCAGGCGCATCTCAACCCACTGGACGAGGGAGCGGTGCGTAACCCCCGGCTGGAGCTGGCCTCATTTGGTCTGGAGGAAAGTGATCTCGACCGCGTGGTCTCCACCCAGTATTTCCGTCACGGGCAGAAAATGAAGCTGCGCGAAATGATCGCCATGCTCGAAGATACCTACTGTGGGTATCTGGGTGTCGAGTTTATGCACATTTTCAACACGGAGATCCGGAATTGGATCCGCAGCCGTGTCGAGCATCGCGATGAGCAGCTCAACGCGCTCAAAGGCGAGGAAGGCAAGGTGCTCAAGTGGTTGCTTGAATCCCAGCTGTTCGAATCATTCCTGGCCAAGAAGTTTCTCGGCGAAAAACGCTTTTCCCTGGAAGGGGGTGAAGCGACGATGGTGCTGCTCAACACGATCCTTGAGCAATGCCCGGCGAATGACATCCGCGAAATCGAAATGGGGATGGCCCACCGCGGTCGACTCAATGTATTGCGCAATTTCCTGCAAAAGTCGCTGACCACACTGCTCTACGAGTTCACACCGAACTACGTGCCCGATCTGGTTGCCGGGGATGGTGATGTGAAATACCACCTCGGCTACGAGGGCACACGGACGCTTCCGGACGGCGAGGTGCGTGTTGCCCTGGCGGCCAACCCGAGTCACCTTGAAGCGGTGAATGCGGTGGTGGAAGGCAAGGCCCGTGCGCGCCAGCGCCTTATCGGGGGCGATGATATTCTGGAGTCCGAGCGGACGGTCACCGAAGAACACCGTCGGAAAGTCCTGCCGATCCTGATCCACGGTGATGCCGCCTTTGCCGGACAGGGCTCGGTTGCCGAGGTCTTGAACCTCTCCCAGCTCCCCGGGTACCGCACCGGAGGCACCATCCACATTATCATCAATAACCAGATTGGTTTCACCACCATGCCCGAAGACGCACGCTCGTCCCACTACGCGACGGACGTGGCGAAAATGATCGAGGCACCCGTCATTCACGTCAACGGCGAGCAGCCTGACGATCTGGTGTGGGCCGCCATGCTCGCTCTCGAGTTCCGCCAGACCTTTGGCAGGGACATCGTTCTCGACATGTATTGCTACCGGCGTCACGGCCACAACGAAGCTGACCAGGCCGCCTTCACACAGCCGCATATCTACAAAAAAGTCGATGCCCGCAAACCGATTGGTCATCTCTACAAAGAGCGCATCGTCGCCGAGGGTTTACTGACGCAAGCGGAGGCCGACGGGATTGAAAATGCTGTGATGCAGAGTCTCGACGAGGGCTATGAGCGCATGGTGGAGGCCATGGAGGCCGGCGACCGCACCGTCTACAGCGGTTCTACGGCCGAAGCCCAGCCGGCCTACTCGCACGCGCCAGTTCCCACCGGCATATCACGGGATACCCTGCAACACATCGGCAAGGTGCTCACCACGGTGCCCGAGGGTTTCAATCTTCACAAAACACTGGCCCAGCGCTTTATTCCGCGCAGGCTGGAGGCCCTTCAGAACAAGGGGCCATTCGACTGGGCTTTTGCCGAGTCCCTGGCATGGGGTTCGCTGCTGATGGAGGGGCATCCGGTCAGACTGTCCGGCCAGGATGTGCGTCGCGGCACCTTCAGCCAGCGTCACGCGGTTTTCACGGATACGGAAACAGAGGACCAGTTCATTCCTCTGAAAGTGCTCTCGGATGACCAGGCGAAGTTCTGTGTTTACAACTCCCTGCTCTCCGAGGCTGCGGTGTTAGGTTTTGATTACGGGTATTCACTCGGCAGCCCTAACATGCTGATCATGTGGGAAGCCCAGTTTGGCGACTTTGCCAATGGCGCGCAGGTGATCATTGACCAGTTTATCTCATCGGCCGAGTCGAAGTGGCAGACGCCCAGCAGCCTGGTGATGCTTCTTCCCCACGGATATTCCGGGATGGGGCCGGAGCACTCCAGTGCCCGACTCGAAAGGTTCCTCCAGCTCTGCGCTGAGAAAAACATCCAGGTCGGAAACCTCACCACGCCGGCGCAGTATTTCCATGCCTTGCGCCGACAGAAGAAGCGCGGTTTCCGCAAGCCCCTGGTCCTGATGACGCCGAAGAGCCTGCTGTCCCATCCGGAAGCCGTTTCCTCGGAGGAGGACTTCCTCGAGGGCGCCTGCTTCCAGGAGATTCTTCCTGATACCAAGGATTTTGAAAAGCCGGGTGATGTCGAACGGGTCGTTTTCTGCAGCGGTCAGGTGTTCTACGATCTTGTCGAATACCGTGCTAAACAAGGAATCGGCAATACCGCGATCATCCGTATCGAGCAGCTCTATCCCTTTAATTCCGAGATGCTGGAATTGATTATCAGCCAGTATCCGCAGGCGCGTAAATGGGTCTGGGCCCAGGAGGAGCCACGGAATATGGGTGCCCGTTCCTACATCACACCGCGTCTTGAGGCTATTCTCCGTGCCCGGATCCGGTACGCAGGTCGCAAGTCATCCTCCAGCCCCGCCGCTGGCTCCAAAGCGCAACACCTTCGCGAGCAGAAAATGCTCGTGGAGCAGGCATTCGAAGTCTAATTTCCCCAATCCAACCTAACATCCACTATTTCCATGGCTACTGAAGTCAAAATCCCCAATGTCGGAGAGTCGATCACCTCCGCGAATGTCGCACGCTGGCACAAACACGACGGTGATGCCGTTGCCAAAGGTGAAACGGTTCTTACGATCGAGACCGACAAGGTTTCCAATGATCTGGAGGCCCTTTCCGCGGGTGTCCTGAAGATCCTCGTCCAAGAGGGCGAGGAGGTTGCCATTGGAACCGTGGTGGGAACCATCGAGGATGGCGCAGTGGACAAGATGCCGGAGGCAGGGAGCGAGAAACCGTCGGTTGCTGCTCCGGCGCCTACCCTGGCAGTGCTGCCTACCGGGAATGGCAAGGTGATTGATATCAAGGTGCCCGCCGCCGGGGAGTCGATTACCTCCGCGAGTGTGGGTCGCTGGCTTGTTTCTAACGGAAGCACAGTGGCCAAAGATGATGCGCTGGTTACTTTGGACACCGACAAGGTTTCAACCGAACTTGAGGCCGAGGAAGGCGGCGTGATCACCATCCTGGTTCCCGAAGGTGAGGAAGTGCCTATCGGGACAGTGATCGCCACGCTTGCTGTTGGAGCGGTATCGCCGCAGACCCAGGAGCAAAGTCCCAAGGTGGAGCCAGCAACTCCAATATCGACACCGGTATCAACACCAGTATTGAAAGAAGCCGGAAGCCAGAAACCGGCAACCGGAAAGCCAGCTCCTGTGGATCTTGTCAAGCCGGACCTATCCGTGCAGCCCGGCAAGCCGGAGCAGGCTGGCGCGGCGGAAAGCAATGATAACGGTCGGACCACCCGCCGCAAGATGAGTATGCTGCGCCGTAAGATCGCCAGCCACCTTGTCAATGCCCAGCAGACCGCCGCCATCCTCACCACCTTTAACGAGGTGGATATGAGTGCGATCATGAAGCTGCGCAAGGAGGTGCAGGAGGACTTCATTAAAAAACACGGCTGTAAGCTCGGCTTTATGTCGTTTTTTGTCAAAGCGACGGTGCAGGCACTCAAGGACGTGCCCGGCATCAACGCCCGCATCGATGGAACCGATATCGTCCAAAACAATTTCTACGATGTCGGCGTTGCCATCGGCACCGACAAAGGTCTCGTGGTTCCCGTGCTGCGCGACTGTGATCAAAAAGGCTTCGCGGAAATCGAACAGGATATCCTCGATTACGCCACCAAGGCGAAGGAGGGAAGGATGGAGCTCGCCGATCTTCAGGGCGGGGTCTTCACCATCTCTAACGGTGGTGTCTACGGCTCGCTGCTCAGCACGCCAATCCTGAACCCGCCACAGAGCGGCATCCTCGGTATGCACACCATCCAGCAGCGCCCGATGGCGGTCGATGGGGAAGTGGTCATCCTGCCGATGATGTATCTCGCCCTGAGCTACGACCACCGTCTCGTCGACGGCAAGGAGGCGGTTACTTTTCTGATCCGGATCAAGGACTGCCTGGAGAATCCTGGTCGGTTGATGTTAGAGATGTAGGTCGCATTATCAACCGTCATGATGGAGTCTTTAATAGAAATGTGGTTTCACTGGGTGCACCAGTGGGGGTATGGAGGTGTGATTGTCCTGATGGCGATGGAGAGTTCCATTTTCCCCGTTCCCAGTGAGCTGGTGGTGCCCCCGGCTGCCATTCTCGCAGCCCACGGTGGCGCCATGACGGTGACGGGTGTGGTTGTCGCGGGAACCGTCGGCTCATGGCTCGGCTCCGCGATTACTTATTGGATCTCGCGCTGGGTGGGTCGCCCCGTGGTGATGAAGTTTGGAAAATACTTTTTTATGCCGCCGGAAAAAGTCCTGCGCGCGGAACGCTTCATGCGCCGCTACGAAGGCGGGGGAATCTTTTTTGCCCGTTTGCTGCCCGTGATCCGTCACCTGATCTCGATCCCGGCTGGTATCGTGGAAATGAACTTCGCCAAGTTCAGTGCCCTGACCGTCATCGGCTCCGCCCTCTGGTGCTGGGTGCTGGCCGTGCTTGGCATGCGCGTTGGCGAAAAACTCGAGCCTGGGCAAATGGCCGCTCTCCAACGTGGTGAGGGGGTGGATCTCCACCACCTCATTCATGCCGTCAAGGCCGAGGCACTCTGGATCATTATCGCCATCCTGGCCGTGTGTATCCTCTATTTCGTTGCCATGCGTCTGACCGATACCAAAACCGAGTCAGGACCAGAGCGGGAAGCGTAAACGGTGTTGCTCCCTTTCTCTGCCCTGGCGACCGATGAGGATTGGAGGGCAGGCTAAACGGTTCACGGGTGCCATGACGGCACAGACCCCTTGTCTTTTCTCCGTAGCCCATTGACAACGGGGTGAAAATGGACAGGTTGGATCATGTAATGTGTATTCAATTGCCCCAGCCTAAGGATGTGCGGTCCGGTGTATGTTTCGTCTCCCGCAGCTCCTGGTGTGCGGCACTGGCTGTCTCCGTCACGGTTCTAACAACATTTATCGAGGCGGCACCTGCTGCCAAGCCCGCTGCCCCGACACCGGCGGCCATAGAGGCGATGGACGAGGGGCGGACTGTGTTGGAGCTTTTGAAAAAGGAAAACCACCATTTCACGGATCAAGTTAAACGCGCTTATCTAACATTTGCCAAAGCCAAGGCGATGAAGGTTCTTCAGGAACGGCAACAGCATATCCCCGACGAGTTTCTGGATTGGGTTGATTCCGACCCTGTGGTGGCGTCCACCGTTTACGGCTCCAGGCAGCCGGCGGCCGACATCTTGTGTAACCTGCGGTCGCTCGACCTCGATCTCGGCCCGGAGACAGTGCGTAAAAAATACACCCAGTTGGCACTGAGTATGTCGGTCGCGGAATCGCATTTAGGGAAGACCGCCAATCTCGAAGCCCGTCCGCCCCTGAAGCTCGTCATTCCCCCCAACCCCCTGAAGGGGGTCGATACCCGGGACCCTAACAGGGAACTCGATCTGAACGACCACATCATCAACTTCATGATCGAGAACGGCAGCGAGTATGAGGTGAAAATCCAGCCAACCAAGATGGTGAAGGTGGACAATGCCAGCGACCCTGGCAAACCGCTGATGAAGGAGGTGCCCGATCCGGATGCCCCGGTGAAAATCGAAAAACGCAAGCGTCCGCTGGTGGCGTGGCAGGTGATGGCAAGCAAGGAGCTGCAAGAGAAGTTCAACCAATACATGGAGTCGAAGGGGGAGGAATACAGGATCAACGACTGTGTCTCGCCGCGCCGCAACAGCCTGATCCGGGACGCCAAAGCGCGTAACTACCTGATGGGGGTTTTTAATGTCTTCAAAAAAGCCTACATCGAAAAAGGCCTGCTGCCTGCCCGGCGTGACCCGAGGCCATCGCTTGCGGAGTGTTGCGCCTACCTGATCCGCAACGATCAGTTCAGATTCCCCGCCGGTGTCAAACGCGCCTGGCCGCTCTTTCCGCTGAACGCCCCGTGGCCTGTCACCACCTTCCTCGCACTGGAGCGCACACCACTCCGTGAGGCGGAGCAAATGTGGCAGACCTATGTCAGCCGGGGCAAGATTTACACCTATGGAAACTACGTCGGCAGTGTCGCCCAGGACGGATATTTACTTCAGACGAGGTCCCTTGCGCCCTTTGACTATGGCTACGGCTCGGTGCAGATGGCCCTGAAGGATGGCGGTGTCTGCGGCACCATGGCGGGTATTTCCAAAGGCAACAAACTGGCACTTGGCATCCCCTCCAGCACCGCAAGCCAGCCCGGCCACTGCGCGCTGGTTCGTTTCCGGTACAACGGGGGAAACAAGACCTACGGACTCTCCGGCGAGCAGTTTGTCACCGGTACGGCCAGGGTGACGCGTCCCCATGCCAAGTGGATTTTCAACGGCGGGGGCGGCACCCGCTTTATGGGCGACCACGAGACTCTGGCCTTTGCCGTGAACCACGGTTTGCAATCGTATGTCGATGCCATGCTCATCCACAACCTGCTTATCGAGCTGCCCAGGGAAACGCCCTCCGCGGCGGTGATGACGTTGACGGCGGACGCCATCGCCACCAATCCCTACGCGCTGCCGCTCCTTGAAACGGCACAGGCGCGGGCGAAAACCGCGGTGGAACATTTCCGTGTCTGGACGGCTCTCGAAACCGCCCTGGAAAAAGCGGCGGCAAAACCAGGCTGCCCCCGCACCGGCTACAGTATCAACCGACTGCACGGCAACTTCATCAACGCCATGGCGAGGCTGCCACTTCCGGAAAGCAGCGGGGAACTCAAGGAGATTTACGACTACATCAGGAAACAAAAAGGTTTTCATCTCACCGCCACTACCCGCTACCGCGTCGCCGTCGAGGGTTTGGCGGTCATCCTGAAGGAAACCGAGGCCGCGCTCGATGCGTATCTGGAATCCCAAAGGAATCACGCCACCATGTCCGCGATGCTGGGGCAATTCAGAGCCAGCGCCGCGCAGATCACCGATGCCAAAAAGAAGCAGTGGTGGGCGGAGAAGTGTTTGAAGAAATTCAGGGGCAGGGAGATGCTCATCGGTAATAAAAACATCCTGACAACGGATGCCACGGCCACCGAGGCGGCTCAATTGTCCGGCGTCAAACTCCCTCCCGTTGAGGACCAGGTCATCTCACTCTGTAAAACACTGCTGTCTAACACAAGAGCCCGACTGAAGGCTGACCTCGCGATGAATGAGAAGGTTGCCGAGGCTAACAAACAAGCGCCGAAGGCGGGTAAGGAGTTGCTCGCCGAGCAGAAGGAGGTGATGTATCAGACCCGGCTGGCACTCAACGAGGTAAGGGTCGTGGCACCCCAGATCAAGGATATCTCAGTGCGGAGTCATTTTCTCAACAGGGCGATTGGTGCCATCGGTGACAACGCAGCCTATCAGGGGTATCAACTGGTATTTAGAAAACTCAGCTGGAAGGTGGTGGCGATGTCCTATCAGTCGGGCGCTGGGAAAAAGCACCATCAACGCGGCTACGGGAATTTTATCATCGATGCCAACCCCGGCACCAGCTGGCACACCGTGGGAAAAACCGGGACGCCCCAGGATATCAGCATTGACCTGGCCGAGGTGAAATTACTCAAGGGGTTCAAATACACCCCACGGAAACACCTCCACGGCATGGTCGATGCGTTCGCCTTCTACACCTCCCTGGACGGCAAGGAATGGACCCTGGCCATCGACCAAAAAATCGAAGGCATGACGGCGCAATCAGAAGAGCAGAGCGTTTACTTCAAACCCGTCAAAGCCCGCTACATTAAATTTGTCGCCAAACACGTCATCGAAAGCACTTACGTCGCCGTCGCCGAAATCGACATCATCGAAGCCTCGGAATAACCCCTGACAAGGCACTTGCCCACGTCTCACTATCCTACGCATCTCCCGCACCCGCCGGTGCCTGCATTTCCTGGCTCGACGGGTTCTCCCTGACGAGCATGGCGATACGCTTGGCGACGTAATACATCCTCTTGAGGTGCTCGATGAGTTCGGACTCGAGGTGGAAGGCGATCATGCGGTGTGGTTCATTGGCGACCAGTCGGTGCGACAGGTGTTCCTCGGCCTTGCTGGCCAGCTCGTTGATGCGGGGCATGGCACCGATCACGTCTGCGGCCGCGACATGATCGTTGGTAACGATGGCGTTCATGGCTCTGGTCATTTGCAGCCGGACCTCCTCATGAAAATGAGTAAGCACCTCGCGCGTGGACTGACTGATGACGAGGTTGGCCTCCAGCCGGTCATGCCCTGCCTCGACCAGATTGGTTTCCACCATGTCGGCGACGTTTTCCAAGTAGTTGGCCACCGACAGGTAGCGGCGCATGACGCCCGATTGCGCTTCTGTCAGTTTGTGCCTGGTGAGTTCGCCAAGGTAGTCGAGGATGGAGGCGTGTAGCTCGTCGATGTCGTTGTCCATTTTCCAAAGCTCCCTGATGGCCTGGGCATCACCGCTGATCACCGTTTCGAGCGCCCCTCCGGTGATATCGATCACCGATTCACCCATCCGGCTGAGTTCGAGCCTGACCGCGTCCAGCGCGATGACCGGGGTTTCTAACAATAATGGGTTGAGATACCTCGCTTTGGCTTTGTCGTCACTGGGCGAGGGGTGGTCGGGCAGCAGTCGGACCACGAGTTTGCCGATGGGTCCGACGAACCAGATGAATATCAGGGTGTTGGTGACATTGAAAACGGTGTGGGCATTGGCGATCTGGCGCGGTGTTTCCGAGGCCAGCCTCTGGGTGCCTTCGAGATCGGCGGCCTGTGGGGATAGGATCCTCACCCATTCTGCAAGCTGCGGGATGAAAAAGAACCACAGCAGCACGCCCGCGACGTTGAATAACACATGTACGGTGACAGCGCGTTTGGCTTCCAACGATTTTCCCAACGAGGCAAGCCAGGCGGTAAAACAGGTTCCGATGTTGGCGCCAAAGATAAGCGCAATACCAGCGGGGAGGGGGAGGAAACCCTGGCTGGCGAGCACGATGACAATACCGGTGGTGGCGGATGAACTCTGCACCAGCGCGGTGAACAGCGCGCCAAAGGCAATGCCTAACAGCGGCGAGTGCATGTTTTTCATGAACTCGATAAACGGCTCATACGATTGCAGTGGCGCAGTGCCGTCGCTCATCAGCTGCATACCGAAAAATACAAGCCCGAGCCCCATGATCATTTTCCCGTAGTGTTGGATGCGTTGGTTCTTGAGGAAAAACGAAAGCGAGAACCCGGCGCCGATGAGCAACAGGGCGTAATGGGTGACCTTGAAGGCGATGATCTGCGCGGTCATGGTGGTGCCGATGTTGGCTCCCATGATGATGCCGATCGACTGCGAAAGGTTCATCAGTCCGGCGGAGATGAAGCCAACCACCAGGACGGTGGTCACCGAGGACGACTGGATGATGGACGTGACCACCGCGCCGGCGGCGGCACCCGTAAAACGATTGGTGGTGAGCCTGGAAAGGATCTTGCGCAGTCCGTCACCCGCGATCAGCTTGAGCGCGGAGGCCATCTGGTCCATACCAAAAAGAAACAACGCCAATCCTCCGATCAGCCCCATGATGATAGGGCCGAAATCCAGGTGGGTGGTCGAGGTGATATTTGTAACTGTTGCAAACACGCTGCCAGTTTACAGAAAACCACCTGCTGGGCAATGTCGCTGTGTGATTGGAGCCGGCGTTTTTTTCGACAGGATTTGGAGTGCTGAGGCTCGCCTCCGCTTTGTGGGTTGGGAAGCTTGCTTCCTGTGGCGGGGTTTCATCGTGCTGGGAATACGTCGTGCTGGGAATGAAGATGAAGTGCGGCTATCACCGGGGTAAAGTCGGCAAGCCGACTCAGGAGAAAGCGGAGGCAAGCCTCAGCACTCCAGATTTCTGCTTGAGGGAAATGAAATAGATTGGCATTGTGCAACTGTGAGTGATTTTTCTGATTGGCCCCATGCGCCTGAGCATCGGCTGGGTGGGCATGGCGCGTTTATGGTAACAGCGGGGACTTATCAGAAAGCTCATTGGTTTGATACTGATGACAAAATTGATTCTTTGTGTGGAGGTCTACACAAGTATGCTCAAAAGCACCAATGGCGATTACAAGCCTGGGCGGTGTTTTCTAACCATTACCACTTCGTAGCAACCTCTCCGGATGCAGGAGCAGAAAATTTAAAGGGTTTTATCCGCGAGTTACATAGTCGGTCCGCCCGCTGGCTTAACAAGCAGGATGGCGTGACGGGACGTAAAGTCTGGCATAATTATTGGGAGAGTCAGATCACGTTTGAAGCCAGCTACTATGCACGTTTAAATTACGTGCATCAGAATGCGGTGAAACATGGGCTGGTCCCCGTAGCCAATCTCTACCCATGGTGCAGCGCACATTGGTTCGAACAGAATGCCGACCCGGCAACCGTAAAAACAATCTACAATTTTAAAACCGACCGTATTAACGTCAAAGACGAATTTTAGTTCTATGGAGTGCGGACGGCTTGCCTCCGCTTTGCGGCTGGGAAGCTTGCTTCCTGTGGCGGGGTTTCATTGTGCTGGCAATACGTCGTGCTGGCAATGAAGATGAAGTGCAGCTAGCGCTGAAAGGAAAGTCGGCAAGCCGACTCAGGAGAAAGCGGAGGCAAGCCTCAGCACTCCAGATACGCGCTACAGATGGCCGAGGGTTTGGAGGATGTTGAGGATGTCCTGGATCTCCTTTTCGCGTTTGGGGGACTTGCGGCCGAAGAGTTGGGAAAGGGCGGCGGCGTCCGGGAGGGCGGTTGTTAGGAGGGGGCGGAGCACGGTGACGCGATCGCTGAGCTCCTTCGGCCACTTGAGCTTGCCGGCTTTTCCTGATGTGGCGACCGTCTGAATGACGGCGGGGGCGGCGATGAGTTCCGGCGACCGCTCCGGGGCGGTTCCATCCGGATTCTGGAAATCGGGACGGAGGTATCGGATTCTCCCCTGCGCTTCCTCGGCGGCGCGCTGGTGGTTGAGATCGACAAGGCGCTGCAGTAGCACTTGCTGGTATTTCTCAAGGAAGGGGGCGATGGCTTCGGTTAGGCTGGCGGATTCGATTTCCAACCGGCTGACGAGATCGGTCTCCGGGTCATAACAGGAACCTCTCATGGCATCTTGCTGCCACTGCCAGATGTCTTGCCAGCCGTAGGCCTCGAACACGGTGCGGTCAATATCATCGTGGATCTGCTTGAGCAGGGTGACCAGGCCGTCGTCGTGAATGGTTTTTTCCTTGGCTGTCAGGGGCTCGCCGCTGCGGAGTTTTTCCAGGACGTTATACATGCCGGTGAGCGTGAGATCCGGTTACTCGGCCTGGTAATATCATTGTTATACCGCGTGTTGGGCACCGCGTGTTGGGCAAAAAATTCGGCAATAGACATTTAGACATAATGCGGCAAGATACTGTGACCAGAGGCATCAAAAAACAAAAATGGCTAAATTTAATAGGCAAGAACATGTATACACTAGTCCAGATTTTGAAGAAATCGTCAAAGATACGATACGGTTCTTCAATGGTACACCTGTATACGCGGTACCTGCTCCCGAACGATTCTATGGCACAGGCGTTTATGCCATCTATTGTGTAGCAAAATCAGGAGTTTACAAAGATTTTCATGAAATCAACCGAACATCTTTTGATGTTCCCATTTATGTTGGGAAAGCTGTGCCCACAGGGTGGAGGCAAGGCCGAATCGGCAATAGTGATTCGATGTGTTATGAATTGTACAATAGAATAAGAGAGCATGGTCGCTCGATCGAGTCTGGGGATGCTCTACAAATTTCTGATTTTCATTGTCGTTTCATGATTTTAGAAAGTAAAGAAACCGATTTAATTGGTACGGTGGAGGCTGCCCTTATTCGCAAGTATCAGCCGATCTGGAATACGCTTTTGGATGGATTTGGAAATCATGATCCAGGGAGCGGGCGCTATCAACAGGCCAAATCAGACTGGGATGTGTGTCATCCCGGACGGGCGTGGGCTGAAAAATGCCAAGGGAAACCAACCCCGAAAAATTCGTTGCTTGCTTCAATCAGGCAGTTCATGGAGAATGCTAGGAAATCATGAAAGCAATAAAAAGCTTGGAATTATTCTCCGGTGCGGGCGGTTTGGCAACTGGCTTGGGAGAATGTGGTGTTGAGCATGCCGGCTTTGTCGAGTGGAATAGTGACGCCTGCGCAACATTGCGGCATAATCATGATAGGGATCGGGTCTGGAATGAGGATGTTAGTGAAATGGATTTCAAACAATTTGGAGTTATAGACCTCGTTGCAGGCGGCCCACCTTGCCAACCCTTCTCACTCGCAGGTAAACACAAGGGGTCGATGGATTCCAGAGACATGTTTCCTCATGCGGCTCGCGCAATTTCAGAATGCCGTCCCAAGGCATTTATTTTTGAGAACGTCAAGGGGCTGTTAAGAAAGTCTTTTTCTTCATATTTTGAGTATATTCTACTCAGGCTTTCCTATCCTGAGGTCATCATCCGAAGTGGTGAAGAGTGGGAGGGGCATTTGTCTCGATTGGAGCGTCATCACACATCGGGAAGTAAATCAGGGTTGTGTTACAAAGTTCTCTTTAGGCTCGTTGATGCAGCTGACTATGGCGTTCCTCAGAGGAGAGAGCGTGTAATCATCGTAGGGATACGCGAAGATTTGAATGCTGAATGGTCGTTTCCAAATCCTACACATTCTTTGGAATCTCTACTTTGGGATCAATATGTGAGTGGGGATTATTGGGAACGTCATGGTGTGAAACGCCCCGCAAGGCATTGCTACGATAAAAGAATCTTGGACTCGATCCATCGCACTGAAAAAGAGGCAGGGTTTTTCTCCCCCGAACTTAAGGCGTGGCGGACTATTCGTGATCAGTTGGCCGAACTTCCAGAACCTGACGATCAAGGTTCTTTCCATCCTGAACATCAAATTAGATATGGAGCCAAGAGTTATCCCGGCCATACTGGGAGCTTTATAGATCTCCCAAGTAAAACTCTTAAAGCAGGGGACCATGGAGTCCCCGGCGGAGAAAACATGATAAAATTTCACGATGGTTCACTCCGCTATTTGACCACCTACGAAGCTAAAAGAATACAGACTTTCCCGCGTGACTATCGTATTTTGGGTTCATGGACGGAAAGCATGCGACAGATTGGTAACGCTGTTCCAGTGCGCCTTGGTAGAGTTGTTTCAAAATCCGTGATTGAGTCTGTATGGTCAAAGCATAAATGCCCAACCAAGCGTTGGACTCAACGTGCTACCACATGTGAGTCAACTTGAATGTTGCCTTTTCGAGCGCCTTGTCCCAGGTTTTGCTGCCGCGTTTGCCGTGGCCTGACTTGTCGCCGTCGCCGGACGAGCCTTGTTTGGTTTCCAAGACGAAGTGGCCGCGTTTGTAGAGATCGAGATAGACGGTGGTGCTGTGGCCGTCCTTGTCGAGCTTGGGGAAGGCGCGGTCGATGACGTAGTCGTTGAGCTCGTTTTTCTCCTGTGCGGGGTCGGGCGGATCAACGCCAAGCAGCGCGCAAAGCTCGGAGAGAAAAAGAGCGTAGTTCGACCGCTCGGCGGCGCCTGACGCGGACCAGCGGCTGATATACGCATCGAGAGCATCAGCTGACGGGGCAGGCGCGGCTGGGTGATCGGTCGGCATGCTGGGATACAAGCGGAAATGCGGTTAGAGGGGAAGGTTTTTTGCCATGAATGACTGGGGGGGACGTTGCCGTCCACCCGATCATCCACCCGCTGACATATTCAGCTACAAACTAGACATCCAGCGGCACGCGGCCTAGTGTCGGGCCGTGCGGAAGATCATCGTCGTCATTTTACTCACCCTGGTTTCGGTTGTCGGACTCGTGCGTCTCGGTTTTGATACGGATATACTGGTGATGCTGCCCGAGGAGGTTCCGGAGGTCCACGGACTCAAAGCCCACCGGGACATACTGGAGCGGGGAGGGGCGCTGATCATCACCCTTGAATGTGGTGAGGAGGATGCCGGGCTGCTGGAGGATGAAGCGATGTCGCTTGCCGGCTACCTCAAGGAAAAGGGGATCGTCAGTGAGGCGCGCTGGCGTCCGGTGTTTGAAGAGGACCCTGACGGCCTGGGGGAGTTGATCGCCTACCTCTGGCTCAATGGGGACCAGCGGCAATGGGATGACTTGATCCGGGGGCTCGGTGAGGGGGAATCCAAACCCCGGCTCGAGCAGGCGTTAAAGCGGCTTGGCACGGTGATGGACATGTCGGCGATGCAGCTCTCGGCGCGCGACCCGTTTGACTTTTTCAGCCACGACTCCGCGAGGGTGTTCGAGGACAGTGAGTCCGAAGACGGCGGCTACGCGAGTAACGATGGACGGATGCATCTGGTATTTGCGCGACCCGCCGAGCCGATTACCGGATATAAGGTGACCAAGGACTGGATCGGCTTGGTCCAGTCGACGGCCGACGACTGGAAGCAAAGCGGCGACCATGCCTGGGTGGAGATCGCCTACACCGGGGGGCCGGTCTTCACCTCGGAAGTGGGGGATGGCATGGAGAAGGATGTCCGTGGGACGGTGGGGCTGACCTTGCTGTTAGTGGGGCTGTTGTTCTGGTGGATGCAGAAAAACCTGAAACTGCTCGCGGCGCTCACCGGGATGCTGGTACTGATCTTTATGGTGACACTCGGGACAGCCAGCCTGGTTTACGGAAAGCTGAGCATGCTGAGCGTTGGATTTGCCTCGATCCTGATCGGGTTGGCGGTCGACTACGGTATGGTGATTTGCCAGGAAGCCCGGGTGTCGGGCCAGGACGTTGCCGGGTTGCGCCGGGCGGTCACCAAGGGCATTGTGTGGGCGGCGATCACCACCTCGGCGGTGTTTGCCGCACTGTGCTTCAGTAGTTTGCCAGGGGTCAGGCAGCTTGGTGTGTTGGTGGCGATCGGCATCCTGGCGGGTGCGGTGGTGATGCTGGTGCTTTATGTGCCGATGGTCAGTCGCATGAAGATCAATCCTATTGCCTTGGATGAAGAAACAGGCTCTGTTAGTGGCGCCCATCCCAGGGTTGGGTTTCTTTCGCCGAAGCTATCCACCGTGATACTGTTGTCGGCCATGCTTCTGTCGGTGCTCCTGATCGGTGTGCGGGGACTGCCCAAAATAACCTTCGATTTTTCCGTCATGCAGCCGAGCTATTCCCCGGGTATGGAGGCGATGGGCAAGATCAAAGACCGTATGCCGACGTGGAACTCGCTGGGGATCCAAGTGGTGGTCGAGGCAGACAATGACCAGGACATGCTGCGGCGCCTCCGCGACGCCCAGGGCCGGGTTGATGCCTCGGTTCGGCGGAACGCGATCACCAGTGGCGCCATGCCCGTTGGGTTGTGGCCGGATTTCGAGCGGCAGCAGGGAAACCGCACCAAGCTGGGTCAGTTGCTCGCTTCCCGTAAACGACTGGAGAGAGAAGCCCACGACGCTGGATTTTCCGACGACGGAATGTCGCTGTCGCTTTCGGTATTGGACGCGTTGGAAAAATTTAGTCGGCAAGATGGAATCATCTACCCCCGGAGTGAGGCGGCGCTGGAGATCCTGCAAGGCTATCTGTGGCGTAGTCCGGAGGGTGGGGGGCTGGCCAAAGGGCGGATTGTTACCGATGTGGCTGAGAAGCCCGGTAAAGAGGACCTTGAGGTGCTGCGGGAATTAAATGGAGAAGGTTCCTACACGTCCGGATGGGCGCTGTTGAGTCCAGCCGTATTACCGATGATCCACCGGGATGTGACCCATATTTTTGTGCCGATGGGGGCGATCCTTCTGCTGATGCTGATAATCGTTTTCCGCGACGCCCGTGATGTGGTGCTTGTTTCCTGCTGTTTGGCGACTCCCATGCTGCTGGTGATCGCCTGCATGAGAATGCTGGAGGTCGATTGGGATATGCTCAACATCGTGGCTATTCCTCTGCTGCTCGGTATGGGAATGGATTACGGCATCCATATGGTGATGGCGCTCCGGCGCCACGCCGATCAACCGGACAAGGTTTGGCATGGAATAGGAAAGGCGCTGATGTTTTGCGGCGCATCCACCGCGATTGGTTTTGGCTCGCTCGCAACGGCATCAAATGAAGCCCTGGCCGGGATGGGCACGCTCTGTGCCGCCGGTATTCTACTCACCATGGTTTGCTCCGTCTTTATCATGCCCGGTGCCTGGCGTGTTATCCATCGCGCCTAGTCGGAGCCATACCGTAATGGCTGCGCGATTCACGGCATGTGGGCGCGAAACCGCGATCCTTTCGTTTGATGAAAAACAAGGCTTGGTGGATTATCAGATTTTCTTAAAGAAACCGACGAAAGTCGCCGAAAACACGCCCTATATCAAAAAAGATGGAAATAGGAGAGATTTTTTTTGACAGTCGTCTACTCTCTGCTAGCTTGCCGCCCGCTTTCCCGCGGAAACCCAAGCAGACGCGTCGTTGCAATGCCTGTAATACACAGGTGTTAAACCGGTGAATCTCTTGAGAATTCAAAGGAAAGAACTCAGGGCAAACGCTCTTGTAGCTCAGGGGTAGAGCGCGTCCTTGGTAAGGACGAGGTCGCCGGTTCAATTCCGGCCAAGAGCTCCAGTTCAGAGTAAGCAAACCACTAAGAAAAACCAGCAGCCCCTTCAACCGGGCAACCAACAATACATTACATCATGGCTAAAGAAGCATTCGAAAGGAACAAGCCACACGTCAACGTCGGCACAATCGGCCACGTTGACCACGGCAAGACAACTCTCACAGCAGCAATCACCAGCGTCCTTGCAGAGCAAGGCGGCGGTGTGGCTAAGGCATATGCTGATATTGACGCAGCTCCCGAGGAGCGCGAGCGCGGTATCACCATCTCCACGGCACACGTTGAGTATGAGACCCCAAACCGTCACTACGCACACGTTGACTGCCCAGGTCACGCTGACTATGTGAAAAACATGATCACCGGTGCTGCCCAGATGGACGGTGGTATCCTCGTGGTATCCGCAGCGGACGGCCCAATGCCCCAGACCCGTGAGCACATCCTGCTTGCCCGTCAGGTCGGCGTTCCTGCCCTCGTTGTTTTCATGAACAAAACGGACCAGGTTGACGACGCGGAACTCCTCGAGCTCGTCGAAATGGAAATCCGTGAACTTCTCAGCGCCTACGAATTCCCCGGTGACGACATCCCTGTGATCTCCGGCTCCGCCCTCAAGGCTCTCGAAGGTGACGCCGATCAAAAGGCCAACATCCTCAAGCTCATGGAGGCCGTTGACACATACATCCCTGAGCCTGAGCGCCCAGTGGACCTTGACTTCCTCATGCCTATTGAGGACGTGTTCTCCATCGAGGGTCGTGGCACTGTTGCCACCGGCCGTATCGAGCGCGGTATCGTCAAGAAAATGCAGGAAGTCGAGATCGTCGGCATCCGCGACACACAGACGACTACCGTCACGGACATCGAAATGTTCCGTAAGCTCCTTGACGAAGGTCGCGCAGGCGACAACGTCGGCCTCCTCATGCGTGGTCTCAAGAAGGACGACCTCGAGCGTGGCCAGGTGATCGCCAAGAAAGGCAGCGTGACTCCTCACACCGTCTTCAAAGGTGAAATCTACGTCCTCAGCAAAGACGAGGGTGGACGTCACACTCCATTCTTCAGCAACTACCGTCCCCAGTTCTACTTCCGTACGACTGACGTTACCGGCAGCATCAAGCTTCCCGACGGTGTTGAGATGGTCATGCCTGGCGACAACGTCGAGCTTGAAGTTACTCTCATCACACCTATCGCCATGGAAAAAACCATGCGCTTCGCTATCCGCGAAGGTGGCCGCACCGTTGGTGCAGGTCGTGTAGGTGAGATTATCGCCTAAGTCTGACTTAGGTCTGGTGGTCTCCTCTGCGGGGATTGCCACTAGGCTGGTTTTTTGGGGCACTTCGGTCAATTTTCCGGGGTGCCCCTCAGTCGCCTCTAGAAATAGCAGGGCCCCAAGCACCGTCTCCGGATGGTCGCAACAAGGCAGATCGAAAAGCATTCACATCACAGGGAAGTAGTTCAATGGTAGAGCGTCGGTTTCCAAAACCGAAAGTTGCAGGTTCGAGTCCTGTCTTCCCTGCCAGCTTTTCAAGCACCGCACATCCACTTCCGCCTCCAGGCCCCGCCGCTCCTCCGTCCCTCCGCCTCGTCCTCCATCACAAGCTTTCCCAATAGCTTTTTTACATACACAACAGCATGTTCAGGAAAATCGCCACCTTTATCCACGAAGTCAAAGCCGAGCTCCGCAAGGCATCATGGCCGTGGGATAACGACCCCAAAGTCAAAGGCTTCAAAAAATACAAGGAACTTGTCGACTCCACTCTGGTAGTACTCGTCGCCATGATACTGCTCGCGGGATTCGTTTCCCTCTTTGACGTTGTCGCCACCAAGGTTCTCGGTCTCATTACCAGCCTCGGGCAGTAATTCGCCCCGCACTCCCACCCGCTGCCCAAGGGCGCCACCACTTTTACTCACTCTTTCCTACCCATCACCTCAGCCATGCCCAACATTCCAGAACCAAGCAAGCAATGGTACGTCGTCCACGTTCTCTCCGGCCAGGAGCAGAAAGTCCGCGACCGGATCAATCGCCTCGTGGAGTCCGAGGAAATGGGCGATGTCATCTACGAGGTCCTCGTTCCCCAGGAACGCGTCGAGGAAAACCGCAAGGGCAAGAAAATCGAAACCAAACGTAAATTCTTCCCAGGATACATCATCGTCAACATGAAGCTCTTTGATGAAGCCCAGAACCTCGTCGACAAGACATGGTATTTCATCAAGGAAATGGACGGAGTCATCGGCTTCGCCGGCACCAAGGACAAACCCATCCCCATGCGCCAGCGTGAGGTCGAGGGCATGCTTGGACAGATCAAGGAGCGTGAGGAAAACGTCCGCCCCGCCATCAGCTTCGAAACAGGCGACTCCGTCAAGGTCGGCGACGGCCCCTTCGAAGGCCAGACCGGTATCATCGAGGAAATCGACCACGAAACCGGCAAACTGCTCGTTTCCGTCACCATCTTCGGCCGTGCCACCCCGGTCGAACTTGAAGCCTGGCAAGTCGAAACCGCCTGACCAGCGAAACTACCTGAAACTGTCCCATTTCTTAATGTCGCCGTGAATAACGGAATCATTTAACCATAACAACCAAATAGCAACCAACTACCACCATGGCCAAGGAAGTCAAACAAATCCTCAAACTGCAAATCCAAGCAGGTCAAGCCAACCCGTCCCCCCCCGTAGGCCCCGCCCTCGGTCAGGCCGGCGTCAACATCATGCAGTTCTGCAAGGACTTCAACGCAGCTACCCAAAAGCAAACCGGTGATCTCCTGCCTACCGTCATCACCGTCTACAAGGACGCCTCCTTCACCTTCATCACCAAAAACCCACCGGCTGCCGTCCTTCTCAAAAAGGCCGCTAAAATCGCCTCCGGCTCCGGTGAACCCAACAGGGTGAGCTGCGGAAAAATCACCAAAGCCCAGCTGATGGAAGTCGTCAACATGAAGATTTCCGACCTCAATACCGACGACCCCGAGCAAGCCGCCAAGATCCTCGCCGGCACCGCCCGCCAGATGGGCCTCGAAATCACAGGTATGTAACCACTCTCCGTGCGCAGCACGCAAATCACACCGATCACTGCCGACTGCACACTGACCACCTCAGGCCCAGCCTGACCAACCCGCAGGAGAGTCGCTGAAATCCACGACTCGCCCGCACTGCAACCAAAACAATGAGCAAAAGAAGCAAACGCTACCAAAAAGCCGCCGAACTTGTCGATTCAAGCAAGCAATACGGCATCGAAGACGCAGTGGGACTGATTAAAAAGTTCCCCGCACCCAAGTTTGACCCCACGGTCACTCTTTCATTCAAACTCGGAGTCGACCCGCGTAAAAGCGACCAAATGGTCCGCGGCTCGGTCGCACTTCCCCACGGCACTGGTAAAAATGTCCGTGTTGTTGTATTCGCCACGGGTGATGCCGCCAAGGCCGCCCAAGCCGCGGGTGCCGACGAAGTAGGTATGGAAGACCTGATCAAAAAGGTCCTCGACGGCTTCACCGATTTCGATGCCGCCATCGCCACTCCCGACGCCATGCTCGAGGTCCGTAAGATCGCACGTGTCCTCGGACCACGTGGCCTCATGCCCAACCCCAAGACCGGCACTGTGACCGAAGACACCGCCGCCGCCGTCAACGCGGTCAAGGCTGGCCGTATCGACTACAAACTCGATAAAAACGGCAACGTCTCCGCCGCCATCGGTAAAGCATCCTTTACCAACGAGCAACTGCTCGCCAACGCCACCGCCCTTCTTGAGAGCGTCGCCAAGGCGAAGCCGGCTACCGCCAAGGGAAACTACATCCAGAACGTCACCCTGGCCGCCAGCATGTGCCCCGGTGTCGCCCTCGAATCCTCCCTCTACACCACTAACTAATCAACCCAAGGAGAAAAGACCATGAATCCTGATAAGAAATACATCATCGACGAACTCTACGAGCGCGTCAACTCGTCCCCATTTGTCCTGGTAGTTGATTACACGGGTATGACCGTTCCTGAGTTCAATGAACTCCGTAACCGCCTCCTCGACAACGGCTCCGAGTGCCACGTCGCCAAGAACACCTACATGCGTAAGGCCCTTGAAAACGCGGAACTGCCGGACATCAGCGAACACCTTCTCGGTCAGACCGCATTTGTCACCGGCGATTCCGATGTCTGTGGCGCTGCCAAGACCATCAAGAACTTCGTCAAGGAGTTCAAGAAACCAGAAGTAAAGACCGGTATCCTCGACGGCGACATCCTCGACGCTGCCCAGATCAATGCCCTTGCCGACCTCCCATCCCGCGAGGTTCTGCTGGCAACACTTCTCGGCACCATCAACGCACCTGCCTCACAGCTCGTCCGCACCATCAACGAACCCGCCGCCTCACTGGCCCGGGTCATCAAAGCAAAATACGAAGGGTAAGTCAGTATCACTGGCGGGCTGCGCAAGCAGCCTAACCACTGACTACTGTCCACTATCCACCAACTACCGAAAAATCTGAACGGATGGCGTATCCCCCTCCAGGGATGTGCCTGATAAAAAATAAGGTTCCCACGTCGGATCTTAGGCATAAGAGCTGAAATGTCCGGAAGCTCCGGGCGCGACGTAACCAACAAAAGGAGAAAAACAAAATGGCTGACTTAAAAAAAATAGCTGAAGAACTGGGCAAACTCACCGTGCTTGAAGCCGCTGAGCTTGTAAAATCCCTCGAAGAAGAGTGGGGCGTTTCCGCCGCCGCTCCTGCCGCCGCCGCCGCTGCACCTGTTGCCGCCGCTGAAGCTGCCGAGGAAAAAACTGAATTCGACGTCGTGCTCGCTGAAGCCGGTGGAAACAAGATCGCTGTCATTAAGGCAGTGCGCGAAGTTGCCAGCGGTCTCGGTCTTGCTGATGCCAAAAAACTTGTCGAGAGCGCTCCCGTTCCCGTACTTGAAGGCGCATCCAAGGACGACGCAGAAGCAGCCAAGGCCAAGCTTGAAGAAGCTGGTGCCAAGGTTGAACTCAAGTAGTCACCTGCTCGAGTTTCGGTAGAACCCCCATGTTCTACGCACCTTAGACTTTCTTTGTGTGTGGTGCCTCTGCCCCGCACGCACCACACACAAGTCAGTCATCCCACCAACAAGAAGATCCAACTTCTTTTTTCAAATCAAAAAACACCCCGAATCGCCAGGGAAGACGTTCCTTGGAAATTCATCCACCCACCACAACTCGCAGCACTTCGTGTATCACCCAACGCCCGGACTGGCAACAGTGCGGGCACCTCTGCCTCCGGTAGAGCTATAAAATCGCCCCGGCGGTTCGTGTGCATGGCAGCCGCTTCCAGTTGAACTAACAGCCCATCCAGCATCCAGCTTACCCAAGCTCATAACCACTACTTATCATGGCAGAACGACGCTACTACGGAACGATTGAGGAAGTCATCGAACCACCGAATTTGATCGAGGTTCAAAGCAAATCCTATGAGGATTTTCTCCAAAAGGACATACCCGCATCCCAGCGCGATGACTCCGGCCTCCAGGCCGTATTTCGCGAAATTTTCCCCATCAAGAGCTATGATGAGGCGATCACCTTGGAATTTATTTCCTTCGATATCGAAGACCCCAAGGCTACCGCCCTCGAGTCCCTCCAGACCGGCGAGACCTTCAGTGCCGCCCTCTACGTCACCTTCAAGCTGAAGGACGAAAGCGGCACCAAAAAAGAGCGCGTTTACATGGGTGAAATGCCGATGATGACCCGCCGTGGCACCTTCGTCATCAACGGCGCCGAGCGTGTCATCGTTTCCCAGCTCCACCGTTCACCCGGTATCTGCTTCGAGACCTCCACCCACCTCAATGGTAAGCTGCTCCACTCCTTCCGCATCATCCCCGACCGCGGCTCATGGTTGGAGACCCAGTTTGATACCAACGACCTTCTCTACGTCTACCTCGACCGCCGCCGCCGTCGCCGGAAGTTCCTCGCCACCACATTCCTCCGTGCCATGGGCTGGCCTACGAACCGTGACCTCTGCGAGCAATTCTACAACATCGAGCAGCTTAACCTGAAGAAGGTTGTCAAGGACAACGACGAAGAGGAACTCGCCCAGAAAGTCACCTTCGAGGACATCCTCGACGGTGAAGTGGTCATCGTCAAAGCATTCGAGCCGATGACCATCGGCAACGTCAACCAGCTCATCGAGCTGGGCCACAAGTCCGTGGACGTCATCGATTCCCGCGAAGACGAGATCCTCCTCAAATCCCTGAAAAAAGACCCGGCACACGACGAGGAGTCCGCACTCAAGGACATCTACCGCAAGCTCCGCCCCGGTGACCCACCCACCGTCACCAACTCCAAGGCGCTGCTCGACCGGCTGTTCTTCGACGAAAAACGCTACGACCTCACCCGCGTCGGTCGTTACAAGATCAACCAGAAGCTCAAGCTCAAGGTCGATCCCAAGGCACGCGTCATGGTGCCCGATGACTTCCTCGGTGCAGTCAAGTACCTGCTCAAGCTGAAAAAAGGCGAGGGTGTGCTCGACGATATCGATCACCTCGGCAGCCGCCGTGTTAGAGCCGTCGGCGAACTTCTCGGCAACCAGTGCCGCGTTGGTCTCGCCCGGACCGAGCGCCTCGTCAAGGAGCGCATGACTCTCTTCGATGTCAACCTCGAGGGGATGACACCACAGAAACTCATCAACCCGAAGGCTCTCAGTGCGGTTATCCGCGACTTCTTCGGTCGTTCCCAGCTTTCCCAGTTCATGGACCAGACCAACCCACTGGCCGAGCTGACCCACAAGCGCCGCCTCTCCGCTCTCGGACCCGGTGGTCTCAACCGCGACCGCGCAGGCTTCGAAGTCCGGGACGTGCACACCTCCCACTACGGCCGTATCTGCCCGATTGAAACCCCCGAGGGTCCTAACATCGGTCTGATCAACTCGCTCTGCACCTATGCCCGGATCAACGAGTTCGGATTCATCGAGACCCCCTACCGCCTTGTGAAAAACGGTAAGGTGACCAACCAGATCGAATACGTCACCGCCGACCAGGAAGAGGAATTCCTCATCGCCCAGGCCAACAATCCCATCGATAAAAAAGGCAACTTCCTCACCGAAAAAATCACCGCCCGCGAAAGCGGCGAATTCATCGAGGTCGATCCCAAGACGGTGCAATACATGGACGTGTCACCGAAACAACTCGTTTCAGTGGCTGCCGGTATCATCCCCTTCCTTGAGCACGATGACGCCAACCGGGCGCTCATGGGTGCGAACATGCAACGCCAGGGTGTGCCACTCCTGATCTCCGACGCCCCGCTCGTGGGCACCGGACTCGAGGCCAAGGCCGCCCAGGATTCCCGCGCTGTGATCACCGCGGAGGCCGACGGTATTGTCGCCGCCGCCACCGCAGAGGTCATCATCACCACCAAAGACGGTGAGCTTCCCGTTTCCGACGAGAAGTTCCTCAGTGATATGACCGCTGTGAAAAGCAATCCTGCCAAAGGTATCTTTGCCTACCCTCTGCGCAAGTTCATGCGTTCCAACGCCGGCACCTGCCTCAACCAGAAGCCGATCTGCAACCGCGGCGACAAGGTGAAGGTCGGCGATGTGCTCGCAGACGGACCTAACACGGACAAAGGCGAACTCGCCCTCGGCCGCAATATCCTCGTGGCATTCATGCCGTGGAACGGATATAACTTCGAGGACGCCATCGTCATTTCCGAGAAAGTGGTCAAAGAGGATATCTATACCTCCATCCACATCTCCGAGTTTGAGTGCGCCGCCCGCGACACCAAGCTGGGACCCGAGGAAATTACCCGTGATATCCCGAACGTCGGTGACGAGGCTCTCAAGAACCTCGACCACGACGGCATCATCCGCATCGGTGCCGAGGTCAAGCCCGGCGACATCCTCGTCGGTAAGATCACGCCGAAGTCCGAAACCGAACTCGCCCCGGAGGAACGCCTCCTGCGCGCGATCTTCGGCGAGAAGGCCGCTGACGTGAAGGACACTTCACTGCGTGTGCCCTCCGGCTGCACCGGTATCGTCCAGGACATCCGCGTGGTCACCCACGGTCTCGCCCGCAAGCGCGAGAACGAGCTGGACCCCTCCAAACTCAAGAAGCAGGTCAAGAAGATCAACGACGACTACAAAAAGAAAAAGGACCAGCTCACCGAGCAGTTGACTGAGAAGCTCTCGGACATCCTCCTTGGCGAGAAGATCCCTCTCGATGTGGTCAACGCCCAGACCGGCGAGATCATCATCCCGGCCAACCGCAAGATCACCAAGACGCTGCTCCGCAAGCTCGCGGCGATCTACGATCACATTGAAATCGATCCATCACCGATCCGTAACAAGATCCTCGAGATCATCTCCACCTTCGAAGGCCGCTTCGGCGAGCTCGACACCGATCGTGAGCGTCGTCTCGACCAGCTTGAGAGCGGTGAGGAAATCGACCCGGGTGCCATCAAGGAAGTCAAGGTCTTCGTCGCCGCCAAGCGTAAGCTGAGCGTCGGTGACAAGATGGCCGGACGCCACGGTAACAAGGGGGTGGTCGCTACCATCGTGCCCGAGGAGGACATGCCCTTCCTTTCCGACGGCACCCCCGTCGAGATCTGCCTGAACCCACTCGGTGTGCCATCCCGGATGAACGTCGGACAGGTTCTTGAAACCCACCTCGGAGTTGCCGCCAAGGCTCTCGGGTTCACCGTGGCCACCCCGATTTTCGACGGTATCCCCGAGTCCGAGATCTGGAAGTTCATGAGCGAAGCCAAGAAGGTGGAAGGATACACCTGGATTGGCGACGGTAAGGACGGCACCACCGCCGGTAAGTCGACCCTCTACGATGGTCGCACCGGTGAAGCCTTCCAGAACCCGGTCGTGGTCGGTATGATCTACATGCTGAAACTGGGTCACCTGGTGGCCGATAAGATTCACGCCCGCGCCGTTGGTCCATACAGTCTTGTTACCCAGCAGCCGCTCGGTGGTAAGGCCCAGTACGGTGGCCAGCGATTCGGTGAGATGGAGGTGTGGGCACTGAAGGCATACGGTGCCGCCTATACCCTTCAGGAAATTCTCACCGTGAAGTCTGATGACGTGCAGGGCCGCACCAGGATCTACGAAGCCATCGTCAAGGGGGATAACACCCTTGAGGCCGGCACACCGGAATCCTTTAACGTCCTGATGAAGGAAATGCAGTCCCTCTGCCTGGATGTCCGGCCTGGAACCGGCGGCAGGCCGAAGAAGGGCGGTGCTGATTTCTCGCTCGATGACCTCACACTCTAACCGCAGAAAAAACAACAACCCGCCGCCCCAGCGGCGGTGCATCCTAATAACTGATAACCAATAACTGATAACTACTTTATGAGCGTTGAAAATAACCTGCGTGAACTCTTCGGAGTCAATGAAAAGCCCGAACAGTTCGATCATGTTGCCATCACCGTGGCATCCCCTGAAATCATCCGTTCCTGGTCCAGCGGCGAAGTGCTGAACCCGGAGACGATCAATTACCGTACTTTCAAACCAGAAAAAGGAGGTCTTTTCTGTGAGCGCATCTTCGGTCCTACCCGCGACTGGGAATGTGCCTGCGGAAAATACAAGCGTATCAAGCACAAAGGCGTTGTCTGTGACCGCTGCGGTGTGGAGGTGACCCTCTCCCGCGTCCGTCGTGAGCGGATGGGCCACATCGAGCTTGCCGTTCCCGTTTCACACATCTGGTTCTACAAGTGTATGCCAAGCCGGATCGGTCTGGTCCTCGACCTCGCCGCCCGCCAGCTTGAGCGTATCATTTACTACGAGGACTTTGTTGTCACCGATGTGGGCTCGTCCGAGCTCCAGCTGGGTCAGCTGCTCAGCGAGAGTGAATACTTCGATGCCGAGGACGCCTACGGCGAGGGGAACTTCAAAGCAGAGATGGGTGCCGAGGCACTCCAGTCCCTGCTATCCGGTGTCAACCTGGCCGACCTGACCGCGCAGTTGGAGGAGGAAATGCTGAACACACGTTCCAAGCAGACCAAGAAGAAACTCGCCAAGCGGATCAAGCTGGCCCGTGGTTTCGCCCAGTCCAAGACCCGCCCCGAGTGGATGATCATGAACGTGCTTCCTGTGATCCCGCCGGACCTTCGTCCGCTGGTTCCCCTGGAAGGTGGCCGCTTTGCTACCTCCGACCTCAACGACCTCTACCGTCGTGTCATCAACCGCAACAACCGTCTCAAGAACCTGCTCAAGCTCAAGACCCCGGATGTCATCATCCGGAACGAGAAGCGTATGCTCCAGGAGGCTGTCGACGCCCTGTTTGACAACGGTCGCCACGGCCGTGCCGTCACCGGTGCCGGCAACCGCGCCCTCAAGTCACTCTCCGACATGCTCAAGGGTAAGGGGGGACGTTTCCGCCAGAACCTTCTCGGTAAGCGGGTCGACTACTCCGGCCGTTCCGTCATCGTGATCGGACCAGAGCTGAAGCTCAACCAGTGTGGTTTGCCTAAGAAAATGGCGCTCACCTTGTTTGAACCCTTCATCATCCGCCGACTCAAGGAGCTTGGCTACTGCCACACCGTGCGTAGTGCCAAGAAGATGATCGACCGCAAGACAACGGAAGTCTGGGACATCCTCGAAGAGGTGACCAAGGGACACCCGGTCATGCTGAACCGCGCACCTACCCTGCACCGTCTGTCCATCCAGGCCTTCGAGCCAGTCCTCATTGAGGGCTCCGCGCTGCGTGTGCACCCACTCGTCTGTACCGCCTACAACGCGGACTTCGACGGTGACCAGATGGCTGTGCACGTGCCACTCTCGGTAGAGGCACAGATGGAGGCGCGCCAGCTGATGCTTGCGCCTAACAACATCTTCTCACCCGCCAGTGGTAAGCCGATCACCGTTCCTTCCCAGGATATTATTCTCGGCTCCTACTACCTCACCTATGCCCGTGAACTCACGGCCAAGGAGAAAAAGGCACGTGAGGGTGTCCACCTGCCCTTGTTTGAAAACACCACCGAGGTCGAGTTCGCCATCGCCAGCCGCAAGGTCAAGTACCACGACTGGATCCGCCTGCGCAACCCGGACTATGGTTCGAAAGACAAGCACTACGGTGACCCTGAGCATAAAATCATCGTTACCACCCCCGGTCGTGTCCGCTTCAACGAGATCTGGCCATCCGGCCTCGGCTTCATCAACTTCAACGTGGGTAAAAAGCAAATCGGCGACATTATCTGGCGCTGTTACCAGTGTGCTGGCCAGACCGGTACGGTCGAGGTGCTCGACGAGCTGAAGTCACTTGGTTTCAAGGAAGCCACCCGTTCCGGTATCTCCATCGGTATCATCGACATGGTTGTGCCCGAGGAGAAGAAGCCTGAGCTTGAAAAAGCCTACGCGGAGGTTGAGAAAGTCACCAAGCAGTACCGCAACGGTGTCATCACTGACAACGAGCGCTACCAGCAGGTGATCGATATCTGGACCCATGCGTCCGACAACATCGCTGACGCTCTCTACCGCAAGCTGGAGCACAACGAGGGCGATAAGATCGTGAACCCGCTCTTCCTCATGGTTGACTCCGGTGCCCGGGGTAACAAGCAGCAGATCAAGCAGCTCTCCGGTATGCGCGGTCTGATGGCCAAGCCGTCCGGCGACATTATCGAGCGTCCGATTACCTCCAACTTCCGCGAGGGCCTCTCGGTGCTGGAATACTTCATCTCCACCCACGGTGCCCGTAAGGGACTTGCCGATACCGCGCTCAAGACCGCTGACTCCGGTTACATGACCCGTAAACTGGTCGATGTTTCCCAGGACGTCATCGTCTTTGAAGAGGACTGCGGCACCGTCAACGGGATCACTGCCGAGCCGATCATCGAAAACGACGAGGAGGCGGCATCGCTGTCATCCCGTATCTACGGTCGTGTTTCCGGTGAAAAAGTCACCGACCCCGTCAGTGGCAAGGTGATTCTCAAGGTAGGACAACTCATCGGTGAAAAAGAGGCCTCCCAGATCGAGAACCTCGGCTTCGAACGCCTCAAGATCCGCTCCACCCTCACTTGTGAAAGTGACCGTGGTTGCTGTCAGAAGTGTTACGGCCTGAACCTCGCCTCCGGTGAGGTCGCTAAAATCGGCGAAGCGGTGGGTATCATCGCCGCCCAGTCGATCGGTGAGCCCGGAACCCAGCTGACCATGCGTACCTTCCACGTCGGTGGTGTGGCATCATCGTCGTTCAAACAGCCTATCATCAAAGCCAAACACGGTGGTATCGTCGTCTACAAGGACGTGCGTGCTGTGAAGGACGCCGATGGGAACTTCGTTGCCCTCAACAAAAAAGGATCCATTGCCATCCGCGACAAGGACGGTCTCGAGCTTGAGTCCTACAACCTTGTGATGGGATCGGCTATTTCGGTTCCTGATGGTGAAACGGTCAAGAAGGGTGCCACCTTCGTCACCTGGGACCCCTATAACGTGCCTATCCTCACCGAGAAGGCAGGTAAGGTTGAGTTCCGCGACATGATCAAAGGCATCACCGTCCAGTCCGAGACCGACAAGGAAACCGGCAAGAAGGGTATGGTGGTCACCGAGCACAAAGAGGACCTTCACCCGCAGGTTGTCATCGTTGACAAAGATACTTCCGAAGTGATCTACAGCTGTTCCATCCCCGTCGGTGCCCACCTTTCCGTCAAGGAGGGGACGCTCGTCAAAGGAGGTGCCCAGCTTGCGCGGACACCACGTAAGATCGCCAAGACGGGTGATATCACCGGTGGTCTGCCACGTATCGCCGAGCTCTTCGAAGCCCGTCGTCCGAAAGAGGCCTGCACCATCGCCAAGATCGATGGTGAGGTATCCTTTGGTTCCAACGTCCGCGGCAAGAAGAAGGTTATTGTCACCGATATGGACACCGGCGAAAGCGCCGACCATCTCGTGCCGATGGGTAAACACATCATCGTCGGTGAAGGCGACTTCCTCCACCGTGGTGACCAGATCACCGAGGGACCTGTTTCCCCCGACGATCTGCTCGAGGCATGTGGTGCGCAGGCCCTGCAGGAACACCTTACCAACGAGGTCCAGCGCGTTTACCGTCTCCAGGGTGTGGAAATCAATGACAAGCACATTGAGATCGTCATCCGCCAGATGCTGCGCAAGGTGAAGATCACCGAGCCAGGCGACACGGAATTCCTCTGGGGCGACCAGATTGATCGTACCACATTCAAGAAAGCGAACGAAGAGGTCGTCGCCAACGGTGGTGCACCAGCCGAGTCCGAGCCCGTGCTGCTAGGTATCACCAAGGCATCCCTCGAGACGGAATCCTTCATCTCCGCTGCATCCTTCCAGGACACGACACGTGTTCTCACCGATGCGTCAACGGTTGGTCGTATCGATTACCTCCGCGGCTTCAAGGAGAACGTGATCATGGGTCACCTGATTCCCGCCGGCACCGGATTCCACGAGCACCGCGACACGGAAATTGAATTCACCGTCGATGAGCCGGAGCCGAAGAAAGTGGAGCCCGAAGCTGGTCTTGAGGGTGACGAGGATACCAGCACTTCTGAAGAGGAGCCATCCCTGCAAGCTACTCCCATTTCCTCGGAAGAGGAGTCCGCTTAATCGCTGACCACCAATCATTCCCAAGCCCGGCCTCACCACGCGTGACGCCGGGCTTTTTACGATCAATAGGCTGGCAGACTACTGGAAGCTTCTGACACTGCTGATAAGAAGACCGAAAGATTCAAAGTCCAATATCTACACAGAGGGTGTTGCTGTAGATGTGGCGGGGGTGACCCGCCGCCTGCTCGATTTTTTTCTTATTATTCCTTCGTTTGATTATCCTGGTCGGCTACGTAACCGTGACCTTTTTTTGTTTTGAGGATATCAAAGGGAGTGCCGCAGTACATGCAGCGCCAGCGTTGGCTGATCATGACGTTCAGCACAGCTGTGGTCCCATAGTTCAGGGGTCTGACCCTGAATGACTTCTGGTGTTTGTGTGCCAGATTATCAAGAAACGGGGTGCATTTGCACAGGGGGCATGTGGCTTTCCGCCGTTTAAAATAGGCAACCGTCCAGAGGAAGCCACAGATGGGAAGCAAGGTAACCAGTGTATAAGCGGCACCACGTCTCAGCTCGATCGGTGCGAGAAAAAAAGTCACGACACTGGTGCAAAAAGCAATCAGGCCCAGGTAGAAGAGCAGTGTCGCCAGGACGGCCACTACAAAAGGCCTTTTGTAGGGGATGGAGCGTGAGCGCTGCTCGAGTGATAGCTTTTGGCGGGTCTCGCGTGCGTTGCCGGATGTCTGGACAGCTGAGGGCATGGATACTTAACGTGTGTAAATATCCTACAAAAATGAAGCAATGACAAGACTAACAATTTATCGAGCCCCCTCGGGGCCTCGTTAGCGGCACAATAGCGGGGCAATGACGAGGCTGACAATGGCCATCACGTTAATGAGGATGTTCATCGACGGACCGGAGGTATCCTTGAACGGATCACCGACGGTATCACCAACGACACAACCCTTGTGGGTTTCGGAATTCTTGCCACCGTAATGGCCGTCCTCGACATACTTCTTGGCATTGTCCCATGCGCCACCTGCGTTCGACATAAAAAGAGCCATCAGGATACAGCCAAGCAGGGCGCCGCACAGTGTCCCGGTGAGCGCGATGGCACCGATACCGGTGCCCCCGATGGCGTTGAATCCAAAGCCGACAGTGATCGGGGTTCCAACGGCGAGTAAAGCGGGGAGGATCATGCGTTTGGTGGCGGCCTGGGTGGCGATATCGACGCATTTTGCAGAATCCGGCTCTCCGGTGCCCTCCAGGAGGCCCGGGATTTCGCGGAACTGGCGGCGGATCTCGTTGATCATTTCGAAGGCGGCGCTACCCACGGCATCCATGGTGATGGCTCCGTTTAAAAAGGGAACGATCCCCCCGATAAAGAGACCGACGAAAAAGGTGCGTAATACCGCTTCGTCAGCAAAGTTGAAGCCTTCACCCACGCCGGATTTTTTGATGAAGGCGGTGATCAGGGCGAGGGCAGCCAATCCAGCGGCACCGATGGCGAAGCCCTTGCCTATGGCGGCGGTGGTGTTGCCCACAGCGTCGAGTCCGTCGGTGATCTTGCGGGTTTCCGGTCCCATGGCACTCATTTCAGCGATACCACCTGCGTTGTCGGCAACCGGTCCGTAGGCATCGATGGCCATGGTGATACCCACCGTTCCCAACATCCCCACGGCGGCCAGGCCTACTCCGAAGAGACCTGCGAATTCGTAGGAAACATAGATGGTGGCGGCTAGTGTCAGGAGTGGCACGGCGACGGATTTGAGCCCTACCGACAAGCCGCTGATCATCACCGTTGCGACGCCGGTTTCACCCGACTTGGCGATGTCACGGATGGGTTTTCCTCCTGTATAATACTCGGTGATCAGGCCGATGATGATACCGCCGACGGCACCGCAGAGAACGGCGAGCGCAGCATTGCCACTCAGCCCCAGCATGCTGGTGTAACCGAATGAAGCAATAATAAAGATGATGGCGGCGCCAATGGTTCCAATACGTAATGCGCTGGCGGGGTTTTTGGCTGACATCATTTTTACCAGCAGGATACCGAGGACCGAGCAAAGCAGCCCGACCGTGGTGAGCGCCAACGGGAGAAACATCAATTCATCAGCCTTTTCCGCCGTGGTGCCGAGCTTCTCCAGCAGCGCGGAGTTCTTGGCCGTATCGGCAGCAATCGCTCCGGCAATGGCCACTGTGGCAATCTGGGCACCGCAGTAGGATTCAAAAATATCAGAGCCCATACCGGCGACGTCACCGACGTTGTCACCGACGTTATCAGCGATCACGCCAGGATTACGGGGGTCGTCCTCGGGGATGCCTGCCTCCACTTTACCCACCAGGTCAGCACCGACATCGGCGGCTTTGGTGAAAATGCCACCACCAACCCGATAGAAGAGTGCCACCAGTGATGCCCCCATGGCAAATCCCTCCATGATTTCCGCAACGTGCTCGTTTTCCTTGTAAAAGTAAAACAGCCCACCCAGTCCGATGAGTCCCATCGAAGCAACGGTGAGGCCCATCACCGAGCCGCCGAAGAAGGCAACCCCGAGCGCGTCGGCCTGTCCATTGTCGCGTGCGGCCAGCGTGGTTCTAACATTGGCGCGGGTAGCGGTGAACATACCTACGAATCCGGCGAACGACGAGGCGAGGCAGCCTAGGACAAAGGCCAGGGATTGTTGTTTGCCGTAGTCCTCTTTTTGGAAAAAGAAGAGCAGCAGGGCAATGATGATTGCGAAAAAGGATATGAGGACGAACTCGCGTTTCATGAAGACCATGGCGCCCTTGTGAATCTGGTCGGCGATTTCCTTCACCTTGCCCTCGCCGCCCGGGCGTTTGAGGATGTTAGATAGAATCAGGAATGCGATGACAAGGCCTGCGATGCCTGCGATGGGAGTGACGATGGGATTCATGGGGAGGAGTGCGTGTGTGTTTGGATGGGTTGCTGACGGGGGAGCTGGTATAAAATAAAAAGCGGGGGACCTGGCCCCGCTGGTGTAGAGGCGATGAGCATAGGAATTGCGCACACAGTAGCAAGAAAAAGATAGATGAAAAACACCTGATGGCTTGCTCCATCCCCCCGTGGCAAGAACCAGGTAAAAGAAAGCAAAAAGAGAAAGCAAAAAGCCCTTTGCCCGAACGAGGGCAAAGGGCGATGAGGTGATTGTCCGGGTCGGTGGATGATATTAGTCCAGCGACACATCGTCGTCGATCGGACCGGTGGCGGCAGGACTGCTGGAAGGCGCCCCCTGATCGGGCAGCGAGCGGTTGACGAGGCGGTCGATGCCCTCCTGGGCATGTTTGCTGTCGGGGTAAATACTTTTGGCCTCCAGATACCACGTCAGGGCGGATCCTGTTTGTGGGTTGAGATCGTTTTCCTCAAACTCTTTGCCACGGGTCAGGGCAACCGTGAAGTTGGCGACTTTCGATGACAGCTTCTCAAGCTGCTGGAGGAGTTCCGGGTCTTTCGGGAATTCGTTACGCAAGGTGGCGAGCGACTCCCAGGCAGCATAGTCGTTGCCGAGTTTGGAAAACTCACTGGCCTGGAGGATGGAGATATCGATGCGCTGGATGTTGCGGACGATCTGCTCGACCGCGTCCTTGCGGACAGCGTCATCCTTGACCACGGGAACAAACTCATACTGCCGCTTGAAGATTTCACGGAAGTTATCCTCGCTGAGCAAGCGGTCAAAATCGTCGAGCAGTTTTTTAGCGACATCCCCCTTGTCGAGCATGTTGTCGAGGCGTTTGTCGATTTCCTTGAGCCTTGGATTGGTCGGCCAGACTGCGGTGGCATTCTTGAGTTCCTGTTCAAACTTGGCCTCGTCACCTTTCATCATCGCGATCTGCGCGGAGCGGATGTGTCCGTCCGAGACGCGGGTGTAAGCCGCGATGGCACCCTCGGCCTTGGTTGAATCAAAATCCTTGGAACGTTTTTTCAATGCTTCAAGAAGGACCTTGGCCTGCGCGTAGTCGTGTACATCCATGGCCTTGACCAGGGCATTGCCATCACGGACGTATTCGAGGATTTTCCGACGTTGGTCGCCAGGTACGGTCTGCACGGCGGGAAGGAATTCACCGATGGCAAAGGCTTCGGTGAGACGCTTCGACGCGCTGTGCAGCTCGTTGTGACTAACGTGGTTGTTAAAGGCAGCCACAAAGGTGGTGACCTTGCGCATGGCTTCGTTAGCGGCAGAGTCGAGTCCGGTGACCGTGGGGTCGACCCCCAGTCCTTCACCAAAGAACTTGGAGACATCGGAGCCCTTTTTCAGTCGCATCCGGCTATCGCCGTCGCGGAAGATCAGATTATAGAAGCGGGTGCCGATGACGACGTGTTCGAAACGGCGTTGCACAAAGAGCTGGGCGAGCAGGGCCTGGTACTGGATCTTGGCTTGGATGATGTTCACCTCGTCCTTGGCCTGGTGCATTTTTTTCAGTGCTTCGATCTCAATGATGCGTTTTTGCATCTCCTGAAGCTCGAAGGACTGGGCGGCTTTTTCGACAGTGGATTTCTGGCCGCTTTTCTGGGTACCGGTTTTTTGTTTGGTATCCGCCCCATCGATCAGGTCCTTTTTCTTGGCGACGATGTCGGCGTTGTAGATAATGCGCTTTTTCTCTTTTTCCAGGTTCTCGATATAATCCTTGGAGTTGGAGACGGCGCCCTTCGAAAGCATGGCCGCATAGATGGCATTGGAGAGCGAGTCACAGATACGCCCGTCACCTGGATAGGAGGCAGCGCGTGGCAGGAGTTCAAAACCATTGCGCAGCTTTTGCGAGATGGAAATCCCCTTGGTGTGTGGTGACACGGCGGTCAAAATGGCGTCGATGGTCTCGCGGTATTCCTTGGCGGCAGGCGAGGCGTTGGGAACATCGGCGAGGTAGGCTTCGAACTGTCCTCCGAGCCGGTTGTCGCCCAGGTTGAAAGTATGGCCCATCAGGGTGATGGTTTCCTGTGTGGGATCGATGAAGGGAACTTCGTTTCCGTAGGGGGACTCGGACTTCTTGTTCTCACGCACGATCGTGGTGTCACCTCCGCCGTTGTTCGATGGTGCCGGTTGGTTGCCGCCGCCAGTACCGGGGTTGTACACTTGCGCGCCAACCGGCAGCACGAGGCTGGGAATGGTCGCCAGTAAAATGAAGGTGTGGTTTTTCATAGCTTGTAGGGTTTCGTAGGGTTGGTAGGTGGTGTGTTGGTCCCCGGAGGGTCTGGTAAACTACTGTGCTTTTACATCCAATGCAACGGGTAAACCCTCAAGGTTGATCTCGACCATAAAGGTGTAGCTGTGGCCGCGCTCCAGGTTGACCTTGTCGACCCCGGAGGGAATCTTGATGGGGATGGTGCCCTTGCCTTGTTCGCCCTGATCGACAGAGACGCTGATCATTTGACCCTGGTCAGAGGTCCATTTCAGCTTTTCAGAGATCTTGCCGGTGACGCGGTATTTGTTGCCACTCAGGCTGGTGGCGCCGTTTTTCATATCGGTGATCGGAAGCTCGCTGAGGTGGGGGAATGGTTGTGATCTGTTTTTGATCATGATGAAACCGACAATGAGGCCGCCGATGACGGCGATGCCGACAATGATGGCGATAATGATACCGCTGGCGTTTTTGCTTTTGGTATTGGATCGTGATCTGCGGGACATGGGTATGTTGAAGTGGAGTATGTGAAAATAAGGGAAGGCTATGGGAAAATCGAACACAATCTTGTTAAGATTATGTAAAGGCCGTCAAAAGGGAAAACTAATCCCATTGGTGGCGTTTCAGCCCGATGTATGAGGCTATCAGTCCGATGGCGATGTGTATAGCCAGCAGGTAGTGGCATGCACTGGATGTTAAGAACGATGTTTCCGTCACCGCGTCTATGGCGTTTCGATAGCTCGGGTTCATCGAATCAATACTGCCCGACCACGCCCAGTAGGCGGAAATAAAGGGCCGGGTGATCGATTCAATGCTTTCAGGCAGTGCCAGCACGGCGCCCGACAGAGGGAGCTGGAAACCGACCAGATAGATGGAGAGCAGGGACGATTGCTCAGCCGTTTTCATCAATGAGGAGATTCCGAGGCAGATGAATGTCATGGCGGCATTGACCAGGATCAGGAAGACGGTGTGATCCAGGAAGCCGGCCTCGCTGCCATCCGGGAATTTCCAGAACTGCTGGACGAAGATCGCCATCCACAGCGACTGGATCAGGATCAGACTGCCAAGAAACGCGACTTTGCTGGCAAGGTAGGCAGTAGGCCGGATACCACCGAACTTTTCTTTTTCGAAAATGAGACGTTCGCCGGCGACTTCACGGGCTGAGTTGTTAGAACCCATCAGGGAGAGCAGGACCACCTGGAACATCACGATGCCGGACACGGCCGAGCCGACGCTGAGGTAGCTTTTTTCCACCATGGTATGCTCCTGGATTTCATGCAGCGTCCCCTCATAGCGGTCGGAGAAACGTTTGATGTTCTCGTTGCCGCGTTCACTGAACAGGGCGACCAGAATAGGGAAGCAGATCAGGATGGCGAGCTGCAGGAAGACCTGCCCGCGGTCGCGGAAGAAGATTTTCCACCTGCGTCCTAACAGGGTGGTGAACTGGCTGGCGATTCCAGGGGTCTTGACCAGCTCGGAAGCCTCGCGGATGATCTTGTCCGAGTCGGCGGGGTCTTCCAGGGGGGCGGTGTCGGATTTTATTCTACCCGACTTGGCAGTAGCGGGGGGGATTTCAGTAGGCACCGAGAGTTCCCCTTTCTCGATCAGCTGCTTGCGTCGTTTTTCGAGTTTGCCGTAATAGGCGTCACTGTGTTTGCTCCACGACTGCTGCCACTTCTCCGAGCGTTGCTTGGCGAGCTGCGGGTAGACTTCCTCGGTGTCGTCCACGGAGAAATAGTGGGTCAGTCCTTCCGGCGGTCCGTGGTAGGCCACACGGCCCTCGTGCAGCACCAGAATGGAATCATAAAGCTCCAGGTGGGCGAGCGAGTGGGTGACGGATATGACCGTGCGCCCGTCAGTGCGGGAAAGCTGGTGCAGCAGGCGGACGATGTCGCGCTCCGAGCGGGGGTCGAGCCCCGAGGTGACTTCGTCACAGAGGAGGAGGTGAGGTCCGGTGACCAGCTCCATGGCGAGTCCGAGCCGACGTTTTTGTCCACCGGAAAGGACCTTCACCGGTCGGTCAGCCAACGCGGCCAGGCCGGTCTCTTCGAGAATGCGGTCGATGCGGTTATCGAGTTCGGAGTAGTTTTTGATTTTCACCCTGAGCCGTGTGGCTGACTCGATCGACTCGTCCACGGTGAGTTGATCATAGGCGATGGAGAACTGCGGCACGTAGCCGATTTCCGCAGGATCAAAATCCTTTTCCTTGGCGAGATTGCGACCATCCCAGATGAGGTCGCCGCCCGACTCGTGGTTGAGGCCGGCGATGGTTTTTAACAAGGTGGTCTTACCGCAGCCGGAGGGGCCGACGATAGCCATGAAGTGCCCACGCGGAACCTTCAGGGATACTTTGTCAATGAGGTTGATGGGTTCACCCTCTTTTTGAATGGTGAAGCAGACGTCTTTGAGTTCAAGCACGGTAGGATCGGGTGGATTAGGTTGGTCGACTAAATTAACTAGTGAAAGACAAGCCCGGAGGCGAGAAGAAAACTTGTGGATTTATGGAGTAAGGTTAATCTTCCCCTATGTCGAGACGCGCACAGAGGAGAAAGGCAGTCAGGTCAGGAAAGGTCCGGGGTAACGTCGGGAAATGGTTGCTTCGTATCCTAGGCATACTCGCGTTGGCCATCATTCTTGCAGGATTTGGTCTGTATTCCTGGATGAAGACGTACTTGCACAGTGATGATTTCCGCGTCTTCATGAATGATACCGTGGGTTCGGTGATGGGTGCGGACGCCCGGTTCGAGCTGTTTGAGTGGCAAGGTATGAATGCGCGCACGGCGGGGTTTTCCGCTGAAAACGGCGGCGTGATCCGGCAGATGCGCGCCGAGGGGGTGCAGGCGACGCTTAGCCTGGCAGGGGTTCGCCGTGGTGCCTGGGAAATATCGGACGTTCGAGCCAACCGGCTTGATGTGGTGCTTGATACCACTTTCCGAGAGCCTGCCGTGGTTGATCAAGATGAGGATGAACAGGAGCCCGTGCCGGAGCAAGCCGCCACCGAGCCGGGATTTCTCGAAAGCCTGCTGCCCGACCACGCCGAGCTTTCATCGGTAGAGATCACGAGCTTTAACTTGAAGCTGAATACATCCGGTGGTGATCTGAAGGCGACCGATGTCGCGATGAAAATCGACACGGATAAGGCGAGCCAGGTTTATGATGTCAATCTATCAGGTGGTGTGATAGACACCTCATGGTTCGGTTCACCGCTGGACTTGCAATCGGCGAGAGGCAAGTACAAGGATGGTCATATCTTTCTAACGGAATCGAAGTCGGGGGTCTATGACCGTGGTCTGCTCACCTTGAAAGGGGAGGTGGATGATGGAAAATACGCGTTTTACGGCACGCTGACCGATGTCCGTGCGGAGGAGATGGTGCCCGAGGATTGGCAGAAGCGCATCACTGGCGACCTGAGTGCCAGGTTCAAAGTGAGGTCAACCGGGCAAGGCACCCACACCCGGGGTGAGCTGGAGCTGAAAAAGGGCGTGCTGACGGCTCTTCCGGTGTTGGACAGGATTGCAGCCTATGCCAATACCCAGAGATTTCGTCGGCTCAATCTGTCTGAAGCCACGTTGACGTTTTCGAAGGAGGGAAACCGACTGGACCTCACCGATATTGTGATGGCTAGCGAGGGGCTGGTGCGCGTGGTGGGAGACCTCAGTGTGGTGGATGGTCGACTGGATGGGCGGTTCCGGGTAGGGATCATGCCCGGGACCCTGGCACACATTCCCGGAGCCGAGACCAAGGTTTTTGTCCGGGGCGAGAAGGGTTTGTTATGGTCGCCCCTGCGCATCACCGGTACGATTGACAACCCGCAGGAGGATCTAAGCAACCGGATGATTGCCGCCGCCGGTGAACGGATGTTCGAGCTGGTTCCTGAAACGGGTAAGATGGCACTGAAGTTTGCTCACGAGACGGCCACGGAGCTACCCGGGACCGCCATTGATGCGGGCACCGGGATACTGGGTGAAGGTGGCGGTGCCATCAAAGAGGGCACCGACATCATCCGCGAGGGGGTGGGCGGAGTTCTGGACCTTATCCCCGGCTCGTCCAGCAAGGACAAGTGAGGTGAGCGGCAGGCGCCGGTTCACTGGATCTTGATGGTGAACTTTCTACCGGTTCCCTTGACCCATGCATTGAGCACGCTGCCGTAAAGCTTATCGAGATCACCCGCATCGGAGACACGGAACTCCACGGTTTTGGCGTGGGTCGTGGTGGGGTATTGTTTCATCACCGCGGAATTCACATCCACACCAGTGCGCTGGCCGGCGCGTTCAAGGATTTCCTGGCTGCGGGCCTTGACCCTGGCACCCACATTCGATGCGTCTGAACCCACCGGCTCGATGTAGTAGAAGCGGACCAATGAATTGCCGTTGGTATCGACAACCACTTCAGTAACGCTGAGGTTGCCATCGATGATGTAGGTGTGCTTGCTGACGGAGGAAATACGGTCCAGGGCAACCACGTAGTTTCCACCGGGAACGCTGGCTTGCCAGAACCGGCGGGGTCCGGTGGTTTCCGAGGTGTTTCCATCCGAAGTGCTGTCGTCTGTTTGTGCACTCACTGAGGTGGGCAGGACAGAGAGGGCGAGAAGAGTCGTGGCGATGTAGGTGTAGGCTTTTTTCATGGGATATGTGGTTTGGGTTTTAACTATCCATCAGAAACAAAGTTTCGTCAAAACCTTGATTGTAAAAATTCGGTAAGTTCATTAAGCATTCGTTATGGCGAGTTATCGACCCAATGTAGCGTTGCTGTTGTTGAATCGTGAAGGTAAATTACTGGTCTGCGAGCGCATCAACAAAAAAGGTGCCTGGCAGTTCCCGCAGGGAGGCGTGGACAAGAAGGAAAAAATGATCCACGCGCTGGCCCGTGAAGTGGAGGAGGAGATCGGCTTGCCGAGGAGTGGCTACAAGGTGCTGGAAAAACGGGGCGGTTACACCTACCTCTACTCGGACCAGGTCAAGAAACAGAAGATGCGCTTCGATGGCCAGGTGCAGACGTATTATCTTTGCAAGTTGAAAAAAGGGGCACCGGACATTGATCTGCATACCCAGAGGAATCCCGAATTCGGCCGCTACAAGTGGATCCGCCCTGAGAAATTCAAGCTGAAGTGGCTGCCCGAGTTCAAAAGGCAGGTCTACCGCGCCGTGATGCTCGATTTTTTTGAGGTCAGACTTTAGGATTTGGGCTTCAGGCCTTGGTGGTCGGTCTCCCCGGGCCTTGTCGTTTTCCAGAAGACATCCAGCGCGTCGAGAATCTCGTCCGTGGCCAGCAGATAGATGTCATTGTGTCCGGCGCCCTCGATACTGAGAAAGGTTTTTGGACCCGGGTGCAGGTCATGGAGTTTTTTTCCGTGCCATTGTCCGATCACCTGGTCTTGATCTCCGTGGACGACGAGTAATGGCGTGGTGATGGATGCGATTCGATCGATATTGTTGAACCGGTCGCCCGGGAAAACAGGCACCCGGGTGACGGTTCTGAACGCCGAGATAAAGGGGGTGACCAGCATCAGCCCGGCACAGGACTGGTGCTCGGCGAGCCAGACCGACGGGCCGCTTCCGACGGATTGGCCGTAGATGATGATCTGGTCGGCGGGGACGCCGAGTGTTTCCGTCAGGTGGTTCCACGCCGATTGGCAGGCATCATAACATCCGTCTTCATCCGGGCGGCCTTCGCTGAGGCCGTATCCAGGATAGTCATAGGCGAGGATGCCGTATCCACGGGCATGGAAATCCTGGTGTCTTTCTGCCAGGTAGCCGATGTCCTCGGCGTTGCCGTGCGACCAAAGCAGCGTGGGCATCCCGGGGGCTGCGGGTAGGTGGATCAGGGCGATTTTCCGGCCATCCGATTTTTCAATGCTGCGGACCGGGTGGGATGCCTCTGAATAACCAGCGGTGGGTGGTCGGTGGATGAGTTGGTCGGCAAAGCCGAGGGCCACCACCAGAAGAGCCAGGTAGATGAATGCAATCGATTTGACCGGTCGCATCCAATTCCACTCGCCGATGAGATATTTTTTCCACTGACCCATTTCGTGCGTAACCTCGCGGTTATACCGGGGTAATGCAAGCACGGAAAAAGGTACAGATCCTGCTTGGCTAAACGAAAAGGAGAGAGTATCTGACTGCCACCCCCGCCCGAAGACATACCTGACTTACCTGACTTACCTGATATACCTAATACTATGAGTTTTTTACCCGAACCCTACAAACATCCCTTCGAGATCAATCCCAAGTACAAGAAAAGCGTGGCTTATTTCAGCTCCGAGTTTGCCATTGATCAAACCTTGAAAATTTACTCCGGCGGCCTCGGGTTCCTGGCGGGCTCCCACATGCGCAGCGCCTATGATCTCAAGCAGAACCTCATCGGTATCGGCATTCTGTGGTCGTATGGATATTACAACCAGACCCGTGGGGAAAAGCGTGAGATGGCCATCCAGCAGCGCCGTAAGAAGTATCATTTCCTCAAGGAGACCGATATCAAGTTCACCATCAAGATCCACGACCACGATGTGTGGGTGAAGGTGATGTATCTCCCCGCGGACGTTTTCGGCTCAGCGCCGATGTTCCTTATGACCACTGATATCGAAGAAAACGATGTCATGTCGCAGACGATTTCCCACCGTCTTTACGACTCCGATTTCCTGACCCGGACAGCCCAGTATATCCTGTTAGGTATCGGGGGTGCCACACTGCTTGACAAGCTCGGTGTCGATCCTGACGTCTGGCACATGAATGAGGCGCACGCGCTTTCCGCCGCTTTCCATGTCTATGGAAAACACGGATCGATCGAGGAGGTGAAAAAACGTTTTGTGTTTACCACCCACACACCGGTGGAGGCGGGAAACGAGAAATCGAGTTTCGACCTGCTGCATAGGTTTACCTTTTTCAATGGTCTCAGCCAGGACGAGGCTCGCGAGATTTGCGGTGTTGAAGGCGATGAGTTCAACCACTCACTGGCAGCCCTGCGATTAAGCCACAAGGCGAATGCCGTTTCCAAACTTCACGGTGAAGTATCCCGTGAGATGTGGAAAGGCTACGAAGGCATCTGTGAAATCGATCACGTCACCAATGCCCAGAATAAAAAATACTGGGTGGGGCCCCTGCTTGAGGCCGCCCGTGAGGCCAATGACAAGCAGGCACTCGCCAAGCGGAAACGCGAACTCAAGAAGCTGTTGTTCAAGGAGGTTGCGGACCAGACCGGCAGGCTTTTTGACCCGGACTACCTCACCATCGTGTGGGCGCGTCGTTTTGCCGGTTACAAGCGCGCCGATCTCATCACCCGTGATATCGAACGCTTCGAGGCGATGCTCAGCAATGAAGATCGTCCTGTCCAGATCATCTGGGCCGGTAAGCCATATCCCAAGGACTACGGTGCCATCGATACCTTTAACCGCCTGATTCACCTGACTGAGAAATACTCGAATGCCGCCGTGCTGGTGGGCTACGAGCTTTCTCTCTCCAAACTGCTGAAAGACGGCTCGGACATCTGGTTGAACAACCCCATCGTGACCCGCGAGGCATCCGGCACATCCGGAATGACCGCCGCCATGAACGGCAGTGTGAATTTCTCGACCTACGATGGCTGGGTGTGTGAGTTCGCCAAGGATGGACACAACTCCTTCATCATTCCCGAGGCGGACCGGTCCCTGTCCGACGAGGCGCGTGACCAACACGACATGCTCGGGTTTTACCAGATACTTGAAACCAAGATCCTTCCCACCTATTACGACAATCCGGACGGTTGGTGGGAGATTGTGCTCAACAGCATGAACGATGTTGTGCCTTTCTTCGATTCCGACCGTATGGCTGACGAGTATTACGCCAAGATTTACTCGTAATAGAGTTACAAAACCTCAAGATACAAAACAGAAGAACCCGGGCATCCATGTGGCGTCCGGGTTCTTTTTTTTAATGACTCTCCAGCCTGGGGGCTTGCCCCTTCAGTGCAACGGCTCAACAGAGCCTGATCATATCGCGGACAAATTGTTTCCAGAGATACAACAAGCCGCGGACCGTGTAGCGGAAGTGACCGTCATCGGCGAGCCGGATGATGCCTTGCTTGAGGTTGTGGTCAATTTGCCGGCGTAATTCGTGTTCAAGTTCCTCTTCCAGATGGTCAGGGTCGGGGATACTCAGGTCGTCGTCGATGAAACCTTGTTTTTCGAGGAAGTCGCAATGGTGCTCAAGGAGTTTGACCACACACTCGTTGACACAGCTGATCTGGTTCCAATGGACGCTGGGTGTGGGTTTTAATGTCGGTGAAAAAGGAAAGTTGGTGGTGCGCCAGACGCCATCGGTGATGTCGCGCGAGGTGATGGTCAGGTAGGAAAAGGTGACGTTGGACTGCTCGCAGAGACAGAGTGACGCCACCGACCTGGTTTCCGCATTCCAGTAGAGCTGGTAGAGCTGGTCCATGCCCCCGAGTGTCCAGCCGCAGTCGCGGATATGCTCGAAACCGGCCAGCTCCAGGGTGTGAATGTGTTTTTCTGCGTTGGGAAACCCCTCAAGGCTCGATGAAAAACGTTGCTGGAGTTTGTTTTCAATGGGCATACGCAGCTTGCGGATACGCGTCAGCAACTCGACCCACGGGAGGAAAAACCACGCGGCCATGGCAATGATTCCCGCTAATACCGACCCGGTTAAAAAATAAAAACACAGCCCGGAGGCGACCAGCATGACTAGTGCCCCCAGTTTGCGTAATCTGGCGGTCTTGCATGAGCGCAGGGCGTAAGCAAAGATGATGATGGCGATGACGGTGTAGATTTCCTTCATGGGAAAGTCGTAAAAGAATCAGGTGGGAAAATGCAATAGAGCTGGAGAAGATCTGTGATCTTCTAATTGCCGGGTAATCTCGGGAGGGAATATGCCACCATCCCGCAAGGATTGCAACTTGTGAAAATACCGTCTCCGGATATGTTGTCGGCATGGCGATAGAGACATACCAAGGAATTTGTCCCGATATCCATGAAAGTGCGTTTGTCGCGGCAAGCGCGGATCTGATTGGTCGGGTGAAAATCGAAGAAGACGCCAGCGTCTGGTACAACACCACGCTACGCGGAGATATCAACGAGATCGTGGTCGGCCCCAAGTCGAACATCCAGGACAACTGCTGTGTGCATCTGGCCGACGACTACGGTGCCTACATCGGCGAGTTGGTAACGGTCGGCCACAGCGCCATCATCCACGCCTGCACAGTGAAGGATGAAGTGCTGGTCGGCATGGGCGCCTGTATCCTCGATGGTGCAGTCATCGGCGAGAGGTCGATCATCGGCGCACACGCACTTGTCACGGGTGGCACGGAGATCCCACCAGGCTCACTCGTGCTGGGAAGCCCGGCCCGGGTGGTCAGGACGCTCGATAAAAAACAGCAGGAGGGGATCAAAAAGTGGGCGTTAAAATACGTCAAGGTTTCCCGTAATTTCCGGGCAAGGCCGAATGGGGGGAGGGTTTAAGTTCTAAATTTTAAACTCCAAACTCCAAATGCCGATTCATAAATCCTGACTTAAAAAATCCTATCCATGAAAGATCACGTTAGAGTTGAACCCGTTGCCTTGATGCCAACCCCCGCCGGTTGTGCTGTCTTTCTCGGCGACGGCCAGAAGGTGATCGTCTTTTACATCGAGCCGGCGATCGGGGCATCGATCAATGCGGTGATGTCAGGGGTGAAACCGCCTCGTCCACTGACCCACGATTTGTTTTCCCAGATGCTCGACGCCTTTGGTGCCAAGGTCGACCGGGCGGTGATCATCAAAGTCGAGGGTGAGGTGTTTTACGCCCGGCTCTTTGTGACCGCGGAAAATGAAATCATGGAGCGCAAGGTAGTGGAGATTGACGCCCGCCCCAGCGACTGCCTGGCCCTGGCTGTCAGGCAAGGCGCGCCGATGTATGTGCGCCAGGAGGTTTGGGAGGAATTGCGTGATATGTCCGATGTGCTCGCCGAGCTGAAGGACAAGGCGGGCGGGTCAGAGTAGGACAGCTTTGCAAGCTGTCGGCAGGATATGTGCATGGGTTGCCGACAGCTTGCAAAGCTATCCTACTTTTCGATAAGGCTTCTAACAAAAGCAAGGGCGCCTTCCCGGTCGATAAGCTTTCCTTCCAGCTGTTCGGTCTGCACTTGGTCAAGGATGTCCTTAAACCGGGGGCCGGGCTTCAGTCCGAGCCCGATCAGATCCTTGCCTGTCACCAGTGGCTCTGGAATCAGTGGTTCGGCGGCGAACTCTTCCTCTTTGGCTCGTAGGAAATCATAGTTGTCGGTAAAGCCGTTGCTGCTGGCGCAGTCGACCCGGTGCAGCTCCATTTCATCCTCGAATGTCGGCCTGGCCATCAATCGTTTCACTTTCGCCGTGCGCATTTTTTGCACGTTCATGAAGTTCATGTGGTTGGCCACCATCGCGCAGACGTCCTCTGTTGTTTTGTTAGAGCATTTGAGCCTCCGCAGAATAAGGTCCGCCATTTCCGCGCCAACACGGTCATGACCGTTAAAGCGGATACGGTCGTCCGTTTCATCATAAGTAAAAGTGGCAGGTTTTCCAATATCGTGGAGTAGCACAGCCAGCGAGAGTTCAGGTGACGGGTCGTCCTTGAGCATCTCCAGCATGATCCGTGTATGTGTGTAGACGTCTCCCTCCGGGTGCCACTGTGGCGGTTGTTCACAGCCGATGAGGTCGTAGACTTCCGGCACGATGTAACGCATCAGCCCGCTTTCCGTCAGCAGCTCAAAGCCGCGCGCACGATGCGGGCAAACCAGGATGCGGATGAATTCATCCCGAATGCGCTCGGCGCTTATTTTTGCTAACAGGCCGGCGTTGTCGCAGATAGCCGACCAGGTAGTCGGCTCGATCTCAAACTGCAGTACGGTGGCAAACCGGACGGCGCGCACCAGTCTCAGGGCGTCCTCCTGGAAACGGTCCGCAGCTTGGCCAATCGCCCTGAGCAGCCTGGCCTTCAGGTCTTGTTGGCCTGAGACAAAATCGATGACTTCTCCGCTGCGGGGGTCCTGGAAGAGTCCGTTGACCGTGAAGTCGCGTCGGCTTGCATCTTCCTCCGGGGTGGAGAATGTGACCGACTCCGGGTGTCTCCCGTCTTTGTAGGAGCCATCGTGGCGGAAGGTGGCGATTTCAAAAGGGATGCCATTTTCCCTGACAAGGATCACCCCGAAGTGGGCGCCGATGGCATCGGATTTTGAAAAAAGTGCCTGGACCTCGTCCGGGGTGGCGGATGTGGCGATGTCATAGTCCTTGGGGGTGATGCCAAGAAGGGTATCCCTGACACATCCGCCCGCAAAGTACGCGGTATGCCCGGCATCGATAAGACGCATGGCGGTCGCTTGGGCGGATGTCTTGAGGTCGGGCATGCCTGGTTTTTAGACAGAGTAGGACAGCTTTGCAAGCTGTCGGCAGGATATGTGAACGCATCGTGCATGGGTTGGAATTACCCAGGCTTGCCGACAAGTTGCAAACTTGTCCTACTTTGGTATTTGGTATTTGGACGTTTGGAGTTTAAAACACAGCCATGCCCACCTTCCTTGAATCCATGCAGGCTGTGAACTGGCAGCACCCGATCCTTGTTGTCTCCGCATTTATTCTGGGCGCCTGTGTCGGCTCGTTTCTCAATGTCGCGATTTACCGGCTGCCACGTGGCTTGTCGGTCAACAAACCCAAACGATCGTTCTGTCCGACCTGTAACAAAGACATTCCGTGGTACCGGAATATCCCGCTGTTTACCTGGCTCGCCCAGGGTGGGAAATGCGCCGAGTGCCAGTGCAGGATACCATTTCGCTACTTTGCCGTCGAGCTGCTCACGGCTTTGTTGTTTTTGCTGATGTGGGTATCATTTCCATCGAGTCCGGGCCTTGCCTTGTTCTATATGATCCTGATGGCTCTGTTAGTGGTGGTGGTATTTGTCGATGCCGAGCTGATGGTGATCCCCTTGCAGGTGACGTGGATAGGAACCGGCCTTGGTGTGCTGGCAGCGGTGTTGGTGCAACAGCATCTTTACCTCGATGGGCAAAGCCATGGCTGGCTCGACGGTCTGTGGGCATCGGTCAAAGGCTTCCTGGCCGGTTTTGGTGGGCTGTGGGCGGTGGTGCTGTTGGGCAAGATGGCTTTTGGCAAAAAGAACATGGTTTTTGACCAGCCCGTCGAGTGGATGCTGCGTGAACCCGAGGACGAAAACGATCCCGAGCAAGAGCTTTGTTTTGTCATCGATGGTGAAGCCCACGGGTGGTCGGACCTTTTCTACCGCGAGAGTGACCGGTTGATGATCGAGGGTAGCGGATTCCGGGTCGATGGGAAAAAGGTCAAGGCTAAGACCCTGACGATTAAAGGCGACAGGGTTGAGCTGAAGGGCAAGACCCTGATGATCGAGGAAATGAAATCGCTTGATGGGAAAGCCAGCAAGGTCACCATCCCACGAGAAGCCATGGGGATGGGGGATGTTTATCTGATGGGGATGCTCGGTGCCTGTCTCGGGTGGCAGTCGGTGCTGTTCACTATCTTTGCGGCCTGTTTGTTCAGCATCTTTCTCGCCATTCTCGGCCGGATGGGATTCGGCCAACGCCTTCCCTTCGGCCCCAGCCTCGCCTTTGGTGCCGCCTGCTGGATTTTCTGGGGATGGCCAGTGTGGGGCTGGTATTTCTCCCTGATGGCGGTGAACGGTGGGCGGTGAACGGTGGACGGTGGACGGTGGACGGTGGACGGTGGACGGTGGACGGTGGACGGTGGACGGTGGACGGTGGACGGTGGACGGTGGACGGTGGACGAAAAAACGGACGCCACGTGGTGACGTCCGCTGGAAGAATGATGTTTGGCCGTGGCTGGAATTACTTCCTGCGTCGGAAGGTCAGGGCCAAAGCTCCAAGGCCGAGTAAAGCGAAGGAGGACGGCTCGGGGACGGGGACGATGGTAGTTTTGAATGAATTAGCAGAATCTTCCCAAGATAGTTCGTTGGTTGGAGTGAGTCCATTGATGACTAATTGGGGATCGTCACCTGGGGCAAAATCATCATGAACCTTGCTTAATACCCACGCATCGTTTGCTCGCGTAACTGTATTGTATTTGCCAGTTGTGTCAGATGTAGATTCATATACACGGATACCTAGCCTTACCGCTGGTGGAATAGGTGTGGCCAGTCCGTTATGAGCCTGATCATCATAGGTTATACCAAGAGAATACATGCCATCGGGAGCATTAGTTCCTGGGTTTGCAACATTGTCACCAATAGTTGTGTCAAATGCTCCTGAGTTCAGAGAACCAAGCCCTGTAATAGGGGTGAATGCAGCCCAGTCAGATGAGTTGTATGTTAGAGGGTTTTTTGTTGAAGATACCCCCATAAAATAGCCAATCTGTATAACAGCCCCGTCACCATCAATCCCTGCATCTCCTCTAGTAAGATCGCTGCCTCCAGAGTCTTTCCAGCGTGTTGTTGATGATGCACTAATTACGTATGTAGCGGCATTAACAGAAAATGAAAATGCTAGTGATAAGAGTGGTATTAATAATTTATTGTTCATGAGCTAAATTTCTATGAGAGAGAAGGAGTTTGAAAGTTATGTTTACGGCGTGTATGGAAGTGGATTCGAAGCAGCGGAATCTACCTTTGTAGAAGTAGAGTTTCGTTTGACGAATATTGCGCTATCTGGCGCGATTGGGTTGTTGTCAACAGGGGTAAATGGGTCGAGGACATTGACCCAATTTGATCCGTCATACAAGAAGCTGTCCCAACTTGAGCCATTCCATATAAACATGCGGTCATCTCCACCCCAAGCATTGGTGTTTTGCAGTGCCATGGTGGAAAATGTAGTGCCAACTGGATAATTAGAGCTTATGAACGTGAGTCCTGGTCCTGGTATTGTAGATACTTGGGGAGTGGTAGGAACGCTGCCGTTAACTGTTATTGTGATATTTGCAGTTTGTGTTCTCTTAACGAAAATACCTTCGCTTGGGAAAACAACAGTGTCATTAGCACTCGTGAATGGATCAAGCACATTAACCCATTGCGACCCATCATAGGAGTAGGAATTCCAGCTTGAGCCATCCCATAGAAAAATACGATCATCCCCATGGAAATTACCTGGTGAGCCATTAATAGTTAGATTGGAAAAAATACCGGCTAGTGTCTGAGCCTTGCAGATCCGGTATGTTGGAGTCGAAGTATAGCGCGCAGTGAAGTCAAAGGTGGTTGACAGTGTTAAAACACCAGTCGTCTCGTCCATACCTGTAATCAGATAGGCTTCTTCTGCTCCGGCTGCGTTTTCAATGTAACAGAGGTGAGGGACGGTGGTCCACTGGGCTGCGGTCCATGTGGTCACTCCCGTGTTCAGGGGTTGCGAGTTAGTAGCAAAGCTTCCAACAGAAGTTGCGGTCCCTTGATGTTCAATGGCTCCTCTGAGTGTGGCGGAAATCGCCGTTAACTTGGATTGCCCGACTGAAGGTGCCCCGGCAATCGTGATCTTAACCACCCCCACTGGATCGGTGACCGTCTGGGCTTGGAGGGACGCACTGAAAAGTAGTGGGAGAACGAGGAGTCCAATGGGTTTGAGTGATGTTTTTGCCATGGTGTTAGGTGGTCTGGGGTGTACGAGGCGCGGGCAGGGCAGTGCGGTCGCATGTGATGCGATGATTCGTATCGGCTGCCTTGTTGTCGGGAAACTAGGTTGGATCCGGTGGGCTGACAACCATAAAATCCACCATCAGGGGGGGCTAAATCCACAAGTGGGGGGTGATTATTCCCTTGGTTTTCAGGGGGTTGCGACCGATGGGTCAATGGGTGTTACGACACTATCTCGGTGCCGATGCCTGAGCGGGTGAAGATTTCCAACAGCAGCGAGTGGGGTGTTCTGCCGTCGATGAAGTGGACCTTGCCGACGCCATTGGAGAGGGCGTCGAGGGCGGAATTGATCTTGGGCAGCATACCGCCGGAGATGGTGCCGTTGCCAATCAGCTCGGCGGCTTCGGAGCGGTTGATCGAGTGGATCAGAGTGTTTTCGTCCTTTGGGTCCGAAAGGATACCGGGGACGTCGGAAAGGTAGACCAGCTTGGCCGGTTTGATTGCGCAGGCGAGGGCGGCGGCGGCGAGGTCGGCGTTGATGTTGAGCAGGTTACGCGTTTCGGGTTCTTGTCCGAGCGGCGACACCACGGGCACGATGTTGGTGCTGAGCGCGTAGAGGATGTCTTCGGTATGGCACTGGGTGACCTGGCCGACCTGGCCGATATCGACGGGATTGCCCTGGTCGTCCCTGGCCGGGAGTTTTTCGGCGGCAAAGATGGATGAGCCGTGGATGGAGGTGGCTTTGCCGCCGTAATCATTGATGGTAGCCACCAGACCGGCGTTCACGATGCCGTGCAGGGTCTGGTCGACGATCTTGATGGCCTCGGGTGTGGTAACGCGGAATCCGCCGATGAACCGGGCCTCGAGTCCGGCCTCCTGCATGGCGGCTGAGATCGCTTTGCCGCCGCCGTGGACGATGACCGGTTTGATGCCGGCGACTTCGAGAAACACGATGTCGCGCATTACCTTGCGCACCAGATTGGGGTCTTCCATGGCTGCACCGCCCATTTTAACCAGGAAGGTTTGGCCGCGAAACGATTGGAGATAGGGGAGGGCTTCGATCAGGACCGAGGCCTTGTTGATGGTGGCGTCCAGGGACATGGTTGTTATTTAAACTCCAAACTCCAAAATCCAAATACCAAATTCTAAAAAACCAAGCTCTGAAAACTGGGACTAGACGCGTAGGCTCGGTTTGGGATCGGTGGTGCGGTAGTGGTTCATGGGGGAAGTCTGTTTTCGATGGTGGCATGGTGGCGGCCACAGCCATGCCACGATCAATGTGGCGAGCGGTGCGGACAGGCCGAACCAATGCTGCGTGAGGTCGATGAGCGCCAGCAGCAGGGGGAAGAGAAAGGAAGCTGTCAGGGCGAAGGCGAGGTGTCGGCTCCATCGGCTGAAGCCTGCGAACCAGCATGCGAGCAGGGCGATATCCACCAGGATGACGATGCTTGCCGCCAGCGGCAGCCTGTGTAAACGGGTGGCGTTTCCGGGAACCAGGGAGTTTTTGGAAAGTGCGAGCAGACTGGTCAGTCGGTCATCAGGGAGGACGTTGGTGGTGGAGGTTTTTTCTCCCACGGCATGGATCACACAAAGCTGGGATTGACTGGACATTGGGGTCGACGGCTGCTGGGTGATCAGATCGTCGATTTTCAATGGGGGCAGGGATGTTGTCACCGGTGTGGTGGGCGTCCTGGTCTGGCCGTAATCGTCGAGGGGTATCACGGGGCCGTTTTTTCCCAATCGGATGGATTGGCCGCAGTGGATGACCAGATCCGCCGGCCGCGTATCGTGGGCGGCCATCACGGTGAGCAGGTCGAGTGACGGGATAAGCCCCTCACCTTCCCAGTAGGCTAACAGGGGGGTGTTTCCGGCGGGGGCGGGCGCGCTTTCGATCCGTTGGAAACCGGCGAGTGTGTTCACGCCGCCATCGGTGTGGGCGGGTAGGGCGACCTGGTTGACGATGGGGATGAGCTGATGGCTGCCATGGACTTGATCGTCGCGGATAAGGGCGCGTTGCAGTGCGGCGGGAATGGGTTGGGCGGTGGCTCCGCGGGTGACGGGTATGGCGATGACGGAGCGGTCAAACCGGGCGAGCCGACTACCCAGCCCCTCGGCTTCGAGGCCTGGCTCCTGGTCCCAGGTCATGCGGGTGGCCAGGACCACGTGGCGGTAGCCGCGGTTTTTCAGCGACTCGAGGATGATGGCATAGTCGAGTGGTGAAGGCGGGCATTGTTCGAAAATCTGTCCAGGGTCATCCGTGACCTGGATGATCTGGATATCCCGCCCCTTGTCCGGCTGGGGGAGTAGTGTCCGCACGAGAATGGTGTTAGAGCCGGGGTCGGTATCGTAGATCTGGTTCTCGGTGTCTGCGGACGACTGGATACAAGCGCTATCAAACGGAGCAATCCAAGGTATCCATTTCCCAAACAGAAGCACAGCCACACCCGCTCCCGTGGCGACGGTGGCGGTCAGGAGACTGGATTTGAGCTGGGACTTGTTCAAAGTGAATCGATCTCATCTAGCACAGGCAGCAGGGGTTCTTCAAGGTCGGAACCTGCGATGACCTCACGCAGAATCCTGGCTGCTGTCGGAATGTGCTGGAGATACCACTCTTGCTGTGGCTGGCGGCCGATTTTTGCAAAGGCACCCATGGCCTGCATCAGCCGCTGGGTGGCACACTTCTGCAGGATGGGTGCGATGGGCTCTTCCTCGGACACCTCTTCCCACAGCTCTAACAGTCGTTGCCGGTCCTCGGCGGAGTGGTCCATGTAGGGATCGTAGACCAGGGATGCGAGGTCGTATTCCTGTCGGCCGCGGCGCATACCCTGGAAATCGATCAACCAGGCCTTGCCCTCGTGGGCGATGATGTTCTGGCTTTGGAAATCGCGGTGAACGAGGTTGCGTGACGAGGCGCCGAGGTCTTTGGCCATTTGAGCCAGCGCGGGATGCCCGGAGAGTTCATCGACCACGGCTGGGTTCATCTGGAGGTATTCATCGGCGACCTGGTCGTAGAAATAGTCCTGTTCCCATCGGTACATGGTTTCATCGAACTCGGGTTGGAATTCGAGGTCCTTGGGGGGGCGGGTGTAGAAAAGTTTATCCAACTGCTCGAAGGCTGACCTGTAGATAGGTTCCCGTTTTTCCCATGGCTCGCCCTTCATGCTGAGCAGGTCGACATCACCGAGGTCCTCGACCAGTGCCACGCGCCGTCCCGGGTTGTCGTAGATGACTTCCGGCACGTTGAAACCAGCCTCGCTTAGAAAGCGTGAAACCGGCAGGTAGTTGGCGTTGTCCTTCCGGTCCAACGTGTAGTGGATACCGATGTAGGTTGGGAAGCCCTCGGGTTTCAAGCGGATGATGGTCCGACCGGACGCCCCCTTGGTGATGGGCTCCATGATACACGTGTGTGTGGGGCCAAGCTCAAGGTAGTTGCGGACTGCGGTGAGAAGGGTATCGGCAGGCATGGGGCGGGTTTATGATTTAAGAGGGAAGATTCAAGATTTAAGATGCAGGATTTGCGCTTTTACCCTGAAGTGAGGATGTCTCCGTGGTGGGTGTTGTGTTTTGCTACGGTGACACCGGGCCAGACGATGGTGTTGTCGAGCCGGGCGCCACATTCCACGGTGGCACCGGGGCCGATGATGCATGTCTCGGTATTCACGGCGGCATCGGGGTGGATGTGTGCCCCGGGATGGATGGCGTCCCTTCTTTTTTTACGCAGGTGGTCATGCACCGCCCGATAGGCGTCCGGGTTCCCGATATCGAACCAATCGCCGTCGTCCAGTACCACGGCACCCAGTTTTCCTTGTTGGATGAGCTCGATGAATGCGGGCACGATGGAAACGACTTTTTCATCGGGAAGCATACGGATGATTTCCGGCTCGATACAATAAATCCCTGTGAACTGGTGGGTGCCAGGGGTGTTTCCCAGGATATTGCGCATGTCGGATACGTGGTTGCCGGAAATATTGACGTTGCGGTTTTCTCCTGTCGACCGCAGTGCCAGGGTCGCGATGTTTGCCGAGGCCTCGTGAGCTGCGATGAGAGCGCCGATATCAATATCCGTGAGAATATCTCCATTGTAGACCAGCAGCGGGTCATTGCCGATAAACGTAGCGATGTTGCGAATGCCGCCCCCTGTTTCCAGAAGAACCTCCTCATGGAAAAAGTGCAGGGGAGAGCCGTTGAAATGGCCGTCTGGGTATGCCTCGTGCCACGCCTCGGGAATATGGTGGGTGTTGATGGCGAACTGGGTGATACCCGCCGACTGGCAGTGTCTCAGTGCGTAGTTTGCCATCGGTTCATGGAAAACGGGAACCAGTGGCTTGGGTAAGACATCGGTCAGAGGTCGGAGTCGGGTGCCGAGGCCGGCGCCGAGGATGAATGCCTTGTGGATCACGCGGTAAGACTCTGGATTTAAGAGGCAAGATTCAAGATTAAAGGGATTTTTGAAAGCGAAGCCCGAACCCCGACAGCATCCGCAAAATCACCGAGGCAGATAAAAACGGCGTGCCCGCCGTCGTGAGCCACTGCGATGCGACCTTGGGCGACCCCGTCTTCCTCGATTTACTGACCCGGGGTATTCTCTGGCCGACGGGCAAACGGGAGGGGTAAGTCACATATTGGCATCTCTATGTATATGATATACACATAGATGTATGAACGAGGGCGACAAAGACGATCCCGCCGTAATCAAGGAGGGATATTGTCGACAGCTCATTCTGGATTGCCTTTCGCGATGAGCGCGACACCCATCATCAACGTGCCAGGGAGTTGATGGGGGAGTTTTTTGCGGCGCGGGTGCAACTGGCGATCAGCGATTATATTTTTGCCGAAACCCACGCCTACTTTGCCAGGTCTGTGCCGAAACGATTACAGATCATGCGCGACTTGTTAGGAAACCCGGTCGTGGTGGTGCACAGCATCGATCGGCGCGACCGCGAGCAAGTCCTGACTTGGTTATCAGAATACGAGGACAAGGCATGGTCGTTTGTGGATGCCATGTCGTTTGCACTCATTCAGCGGCAGAAAATCCCGGCGGCAGTCTCCTTTGATCAGCGCTATGGCCAGCCGGGAGGTTTCCGGTATATTTGTTAGGGAGGGTGGACACTCTTGTCCACTGCGTCGTGCTTGGGTTGTGTGCTTAGGTTGCCAGTGGACAAGAGTGTCCACCCTCCCTACAAGAGCAGGCTCTCCAGCACCCGTCTGTCGGGGCTGGGCATGGGAATGGATTCAAGATCGTCAAGGGTGTGCCACTGTTCGTGTTCCAGTGGTTCCGTGTGATCCGCATGACTGGAGTATACCCGCAGGGTGACATGATAACGCGTGATGGTATACGTTGTTTTAACAGCCAGGGCGAGGTCCAGCGTGGCTTCATGCTCACGACGTGGCAGCGACCACATCCCTTCACGGCGTTTTCCCTCTTGCTGTTTTTGGAGAAGTATCCGACCATGGCTATCGGTGCTGAAGAGCGCGAACTCTTCGATGCGTGTGATCTTAGCCGCCGATTTTTTGACCGGTAAAGTTGTGGGGTCGGCACAATGGCAGAATAGCCTGACCGGGCAGCAGGCACAGTCGGGTGATTTGTTAGAACAGTGGGTTTGTCCCAGCTCCATCAGGGCGGAGTTGTAAGTCCTTGGTGCATTGCCAGGGAGCAGCTCTTCCGCCCATTGCCAGAGCTGTTTGTTGCCGGCGGTGGTATCGATGCGTTCCTGGAAATCAAACAAGCGGGAAAACACCCGGGCGACATTCGCGTCCACAATCGGGCGGGGCTCGTTGTAGGCGAATGATGCCACCGCTCCCGCCGTGTATGGGCCGATCCCCGGCAAGGCGCGCAGTTGCTCGAATTTCCGGGGAAAACAACCCTTGTGGTTCCGGGTAATGGCACGTGCTACGGTGTGGAGGTTTCTGGCCCGCCGGTAGTAGCCAAGGCCTTCCCATGCTTTTAAAATCTCCTGCCCGGATGCCTCTGCCATCGCGCGGGGCGTGGGGTAAAGTGACATGAAGCGCTGGTAGTGCCCCTTGCCCAGGACGGTGGCCACTTGGGTTTGCTGCAGCATGATTTCAGAAACCAGAATGGCCCAGGGATCGGAGGTGTCGCGCCATGGGTAGCTTTTGCCTTCCTTGTCAAACCACCTGACCAGTGCGTTTTGAAACGCCCGCTTGTTCTGCAGCGGGTGTTTGTTTGCCTTGGCTCCGGATGACGCGCGTGGGGGCATACCGGATTTGTAAACTCCAAATACCAAACTCCAAATACCAAATTGCATAAACTGAAGTGGGACTGGGAATTGGATGGTCCCGCCGGTGTCGCTGGGCAGGCCGTTTTGGTGCGATTATTTCTTGGCGATTGATCCAAGCGGGTGTAGTGTATTAGGCGCGAAGTAAGAAGGAGACCATTATGGAAGAGGTACATCTGAGCAAAAAAGACCGCGACCTGATCGCGACAGCCTTGAGTGTGCTCCCTGGAGCGGGGCACCTCTATAAACATCACTATCTCGCAGGGGGTGGTATTCTCATCGGTGGAAATCTACTGATGATTCTTGTCACCGCACTGCTATCCCTGGCGACCTTCGGGTTGGCCATTATTGTTGTGCCGATCGCTTATATTCTCGGAGTGGCCTGGGCCGCGCATGAATTACCCGATTGGCATGGTAGGCACCAGTATCTCCACCCATGGAGAAAACACAGTTGAACTTGTGACCATTCATCGAAGCACCCCGTCTAAAATGACATGATAGGCTGGATTTTATTAGGAATCATCGCAGGCACCCTCGCCAAATTCATTATGCCCGGAAAGGACCCGGGTGGGTTGATTGTCACCATGCTCATTGGTATCGCCGGAGCTTATGCCGGCGGCTGGTTGAGCCAATTCCTCCCGTTTCTTGCAAGCAAGGACCCGGGCGGAATGATTCCAAGCCTCGGTAGTGTCTTCACCGCCACCGTGGGAGCCATCGTGTTGCTCGCCATTTACCGCAAGGTTTTTGGATAGACCGGTGTTGCCCGGCCAGCTGTCGAGCTAGCCAATGCTTTCCGATCGGAAGTATGGGACCAGGGTGTCTGGTATCCTGATGCTGCCGTCAGCCTGCTGGTATTGCTCGATGAGCGCCACATAGAGTCGGGGTAGTGCGGTGCCGGACCCGTTGAGGGTGTGGCAGACCTGGTTTTTTCCATCGCTGTCCTTAAACCGAAGCCGCATGCGGCGTGCCTGGTAGTCGGCGAAATTCGAACAGGAGGACACTTCGAGATATTTGTTTTGTCCCGGCGACCATACTTCGATGTCGTAGGTCTTGGATGAGGAAAAGCCGATGTCGCCGGTGCAGAGCTCGATGACACGGTAGTGGAGCCCGAGTTTTTGTAAAATGGCCTCGGCATGTCCGGTGAGTTCTTCTAACAGCCTGTTTGAGTCATCGGGGTGGACGATTTGCACGAGTTCCACTTTATCGAACTGGTGCATACGGATGATGCCCCGGTTGTCGCGGCCCGCGCTACCGGCTTCGCGGCGGAAGCAGGGGGTGTAGGCGGTGAGTTTGATGGGAAGCTGGTCCTCTGTGAGCAGGGTGTCACGGTAGAGGTTGGTGACGGGAACCTCTGCGGTTGGAGCGAGGAACAGGGAGTTGTTTTCGATACCGTACATATCGTCCTCGAACTTGGGTAGCTGGCCGGTGCCTTCCATGCATTCGCGTTTGATGATGTGAGGTACGTTGACTTCCTCGTAGCCGTGTTCCCCGGTCTGGGTATCGAGCAGAAACTGGATCAGGGCACGCTCGAGGCGGGCTCCCTGTCCCCGGTAAACCACGTAGTTGGCTCCGGTGATGCGGATGCCGTCGTCGAAGCTGATCAGGCCGTGTTTTTCGGCCAGGGCCACGTGGTCGAGGGGATGGGGGATCTCCGGTTTTTCACCCCAGACACGGAGTACCGGATTGGCATCCTCATCGGCACCGACGGGGCAATCCGCATGAGGAAGGTTGGGGATGCTCATCAGGAGTTCGGTCTGGCGACTGCCAGCGGTTGCAGAGACTTCGTCGATGGCACTGATCTGTTCGCCGAGGACGCGGACCTCCTCTTTGATGCTTTCGGCCTCGTCTGCCCTGCCTTGACCCATCAGGGCGCCGATCTGCTTGGAGAGCTGTTTGCGCTGGGACTGGAGCAACTGTTTATCGGTCTCGGCTTTTCGACGTGAATCATCGCAGGCGAGAACTTCATCGATGAGCAAATGGGCATCACCGCCCCGGGTGCTGAGGCGTTCCTTGATGCTGGCGGCATCTTCGCGAATGGCTTTGATATCAAGCATGGCGGGGGAGTGATAGCGGAATACTGCGATTTTTAAACCACGAATCTTGCGAAACTGACGAATTTTTCATCAACCACGGAATACACGGAAAACACAGAAATTGTGATTTGGTATTTGGCGTTTGGAACTTAAAACTTAAAGTGCCCGCATGTCAGGAAAGAGAGCGAGCTGGGCGACCGTCTGTGTGGGATTGGCGCGGATGATTCTGCATACGCGCGAGATGCGGCGCAAGATGCTGTTTCAGCTGGTGCTGGTGCTGGTGGCGCTTGTCTGCCTCGGTGCCTGGCCGCTGGCGGATTGGCTGGGTAGCAACGTCTGGCTTTTCCTCACCTGGTGGGGGGCTTCGATGCTCTACGGCCTGATGGTGATCCTGCTCGCTGTATATGATATGTTAGCGGTGGTGAGGGAAGAACGGGAGAAAATGGAGTGAGGAGCTTGAGTAAGACTACTTCAACTTTTCTCCACTGAATAGTAATGCTGCAAAGTCATCTTTGATGTCTGTTCTAATGCCGATCCTGTCCTTGCCTGAATTTTCAATAAGCAGCGTAAGGGTTCTGCCGGTTTGAGCGATTTTCCATGCGTCTAACTTGATTTTAACTACGTCGCCCGGATTCGGTTTGCTGTGTTCTCCAATGATTTTGACACCGTGTTTAACGATGATTGAGTTTACGGATCCCGCCCCAGGGTTTTGTTTGTCAATCTTGAGTTCGAGATAGACATTTTTAGATTTATCTAACAACCTGGCCATTTCTAAATGCTCAAACTCCAAGTAAATTTTTCCTTTTTGTTCGTCGATATCGAGTTCGAAATAAGCAGGTGTTTTCGAAGTTGGTAGAATTTGTCCGTTTAATTCGAACTTTTTTCTCGTTGGGGTGAGGCGGCTGGGAGCAGCTTGAGGAAGGAGATCCTCGATCCGCTCAATTTCTTTTCTGATGGCGAGGGCTTGATCAAGCTGACCTTTTTGGGTGCGAAACTTAAATTGCTTTTTGAGGATGGCGAGGACCTCTGACCGTTTTCTGTTCAGTAACTTGTCTAGCTTTGTTTTTTCCCGGTCTTCGTATTCCTTGAGTCGGTCAACTAGATTTTGGCTGTCGGATGGTAATTTGCCAGCCTGTGGGCTTGGCTCTGTTTGTGCATGCATTTGGGCGGCAGGATTTAGCACTAATAAAAGGAAGCAAACCAAGGGCAGGTAGATCCAGCGATTGAATCTTTTAGATGCGGCTAATTGGGACGATAGATAGGGATAATTCATAGGGATATATCGCTAGCTCACAAGTTGAGAAACTTGTGGAAAGCACTGAAGGCTAACTTAGATATTGGCCCAATACAAGGACGCAATGCCAATTGGCAAGGTCGACCTACGCCTCGCGGCCGCAGCACTTTTTGAATTTTTTGCCGGAGCCGCAGGGGCAGTCGTCGTTGCGGTTGACTTTGACCGTGGGGCGGCGTTTGGGCAGGTTGATCTTGATCTGCTTGCCGTCGTCGGATGGGGTCATGGCGAGGTTGCTGGTATTGCCGGTCTGGGCAATGTTGGCATGGGTGATACCTGCGCCCGACTGGGCAGTGGCGTCGCTGGTCAGCTGTTGGGGCAGGCCGCGCATGAAGTTTTCAAACTGCTCCAGGTTGGTGGTGGAGCGGAACAGGTTGTTGAGGGACTCGCTTTCGATGTTGGCCATCAGGGTTTCGAAGAGGGCGTAGGCCTCGTTTTTGTATTCGATGAGTGGATCTTTCTGGCCTTGGGCGCGCAGATGCACCCCCTCGCGCAGGGCGTCCATGTTGTAGAGGTGTTCTTGCCAGAGTTTATCAATCCCGGTGAGGATGATGTGACGCTCTAACATGTCGAGCATCTCGGGGTTCTCGTGAGCCATTTTGAGCTCGTAGGCTTGCTTGACCTTGGCGACGAGGAACTCGGCGTTGCCCTTTGCATCGCGGTCCTGGAAGCCGCTGTTTTGCATCGTGAGCTGGATGGGGAAGGTGGTGTTCACCCAGTTGAGGAGCTCTGCGTAGTCGGGTGCTCCTTCATCGCGCTCCTCCATATAACCGTAGACGGCATCGGGGATGGCTTTTTCGATGACCTCGTAAACAAGTTCGCGTGGGTTCTCCGAGTTGATCACCTCGTTGCGGTAGCCGTAAACGACTTCCCGCTGCTTGTTCATGACATCATCGAAGTCGAGCACGCGTTTACGCCAGGTGTAGTTGCGTTGCTCCACGCGTTTTTGCGCGGTTTCGACGGATTTGTTGAGCCACTTGTGTTCGAGGGCTTCGCCGTCTTCCATGCCGAAGCGTTCCATCATGTTGGTCATGCGTTCGGCGGCGGCGAAATTACGCATCAGATCGTCTTCAAACGAGATGAAGAACTGGCTCATACCGGGGTCGCCCTGGCGGGAGCAACGGCCGCGCAGCTGGCGGTCGATCCGGCGCGACTCGTAGCGCTCGGTGGCGATGACGAAGAGGCCTCCTACCTCGGCGACGCCGGGTGCGAGTTTAATGTCGGTGCCCCGGCCGGCCATGTTGGTGGATACGGTGACGGCACCCTTTTGACCTGCATTGGCGATGATTTCAGCCTCCTGGCGGTGGTATTTCGCGTTGAGGATGTTGCACGGGATCTTGGCGCGCTTGAGCATCTTGCCTAACAGCTCGGAGGCGTCCACGGATGCGGTTCCCACGAGGACCGGCTGGCCCCGGTCGTGGGCCTCCTGGATCTTGGCGACAACGGCATTGTATTTTTCGCGGCGCGTCTTGAAGACCTGGTCGTTGTGGTCGATGCGGATGTTAGGGACGTTGGTTGGGATCGGCAGGACATCGAGTTTGTAAATGTCGTGGAATTCCGCGGCCTCGGTTTCGGCGGTTCCGGTCATCCCCGCCAGTTTCTGGTAGAGGCGGAAGTAGTTCTGGATGGTAATGGTGGCGTAAGTCTGGGTTTCCTCTTCGACCTCGACACCTTCCTTGGCTTCGACCGCCTGGTGGAGGCCGTCCGACCAGCGGCGTCCGGGCATTTCACGGCCGGTGTTTTCATCCACGATGATGACCTTGTTATTGGCGACCACGTATTCGACGTCTTTCTCGTAGAGGCAGTAGGCTTTGAGCAGTTGGGAAATTGAGTGCATCTTCTCGCCCTGGGTATCGAGGCGTTGTTGCAGCTTTTCCTTTTTCGCGGCGCGATCTTCATCGGACATCGAGAGATCGGCGTCGATTTCGCCGTAGGCGCTTCCGAGGTCGGGAAGGACGAAGGCTTCCGGGTCATCGGGCGAGAGGTATTCGCGCCCCATTTCCATGAGGTCGGCGTCGTGGGCCTTCTCATCGATGGTGTAGTAGAGTTCTTCCTTGATCTCGAACAGGTCGCGCTTCTGGGCGTCCTGGTACATCGAGAGTTCGGTTTTTTCAATGAGGCGGCGGGTGTCCGGGTCCTCCATGAAGCGCATCAGCTGACGGTTCCTAGGATTGCCAAGTTTGATTTTGAACATGGCACGGCCAGCTGCGACCTCGTCTCCGGCCTCCTGCGCTTTTTTGGCTTCCTCCGCAAGTTCGTTGCAGAGGATGTTCTGGCGTTTGACCAGTTGTTCGATGAGTGGGCGGTAGCGACCGTATTGCTCGGTATTGGAAACGGTGGACGGTCCGGAAATGATGAGGGGGGTTCTGGCTTCATCGATCAGAATGGAGTCGACCTCGTCAATAATCGCGAAATAATGCCCGCGCTGGACTTGTTCTTCCTTGGAGGATGACATGCCGTTGTCGCGGAGGTAGTCGAAGCCAAACTCGGCATTGGTGCCGTAGGTAATGTCGCATGCGTACTGCTCACGCCGAAGCTGGGAGGGTTGCTGGTTCTGAATACAGCCGACCGTGAGACCGAGGAATTTAAAGACAGCGCCCATCCACTCGGAGTCACGTCGTGCCAGGTAGTCGTTGACGGTGACAACGTGAACCCCCAGGCCGGTGAGACCATTGAGGAAAACGGGGAGGGTCGCGACGAGGGTTTTACCTTCACCGGTCTGCATTTCTGCGATCATTCCACGGTGGAGGGCAATACCGCCGACGAGCTGGACGTCAAAGTGGACCATTTCCCAGAGCAGTGGCTGGTCGCAGACGGTGATGGTCTGGCCGCAGAGCCTGCGGGCGGAGTTCTTGACCGCGGCGAAGGCCTCGGGCATGATTTGATCGAGGTATTTGGCGCGTGCGCCGTCGAAGTGATTATCCTCAACCTCGCGGAAGGCGGCTTTGGCTTGTTCGATGGATTCGACGGTTGCTTCGGCATTGGGAAGCATCGGAAACTCGTCGCGCAGGGCGTCAAGGCGTTCGTTGAGCTTGGCGGCGGCGGCGGATAACTGGTCGGCATCCATGAGCTCAAGCTCACGGATGGTGGCTGACTCCAGGGGCAGGTAGCGGTGGAGGTGTTTTTGCCAGGCGGCGACCCTCTCGCGGAGTTGCTCATCGGAATCGCGTTGATAGGCTTCTTCGATTTCGTTGATTTTGGCGACGACAGGTGCGAGGCGTTTCACCTCACGTTGATTTTTACTGCCGACGATTTTTTGAAGAGTCCACTTAAGCATATGAAATATGGGCGCGGGTTGTTTTTCGCGCGGGGAGGTTCCATACACCCGCTTGAAGGCGATGGCAAGGGATTAGGCTCGGGTATTGGTGCAATTAGGCTTTCCTGATGGCGGCGAGGGTCTCGGGGCTGTTTTGGAGGTAGTCCGTGACCGAGCGGATGGCCTCGAGAGTGGCGCGGGAAATATGGTGTTCCATGCCTTCGACATCGCGGTAAATGGTGTCCTCATCAATACCGAAGAGTTCAAGGAAGCGGGTCAGGGTGTTGTGCCGGTCAATGATGGCGCGGGCGATACGCAGCCCCTCATCGGTGAGGGTCGTGCCGCGGTACTTGATATGGGTCACCAGCCCTTCGGCATCCAGCCGCTGCAGCATGTTGGTGACGCTTGCTTGCGAAATCTCCAGTCGTTTGGAGATATCGATCGGGCGGGCGTATCCCTTTTCCTCGATTAAATGGAGAATTTGTTCGAGGTAATCATCGCGAGCTGTGGAACCGCTGGTGCGATGTCTCGCGCTGGACGTATCGGGCATAAGGAAAGAAATAGAAAGGAGCCGCAGGGAATCAAGAGAATTGAGGTCGGATGGCGCTATTTGTCAGTTGCGGGGGACGAGCGGATGATGATGTGGGGGCGGTAAAGGTCGCGGTTCGAGCCTTGGAACTCGGCTTTCAAGCGGACGTGAAAGCGGGAGAGGTCGCATATTTTCCAATGGCTAAACGTCCATGCGCCATCTTTGCCGTCGTGGCTGATACCGAGCAGCAGGTGCATGGCGTCGTACTGGATTTTATGGGTGCGGGTGCGGGGCTCATAGTAAAACGTGCGTAGTGAGGATGCCTGGGATTTTTGCTCGAAAAGCTTGGGGTCGAGGTAGGCCCGGGTGAGAGTGCCGTTGGCGTCGGTGTGGGTGATGATGAGATCGGGGTAGCCCGACCGCTGTTCGTTGCCCTGGGTGTTTTTAGGGACGGAGCAGGTGAGTGCCGGATGCGCCATGATGCTCGCGCGCAGGCTGTCTTCAAAAAACCGGGAGGCTTCGTTGATACGCCGGAGTTTTCGTACGGGCGAATCCGGCGCATTGAGGGTCGAGATGGCTTTATCGGCTGCTTTGGAAATGGTCGCCAGAATGAGATCGTGGGCGGGGTTGTTGGGGTCGACCGGGATGACTTTTTTTCCGCTGCTGGCCAAAACCACGTCGGGAAACGGGAATTTACGTGTCCCGAGATCCTGGTCGAGCAGGTGGCGGATCAGGTTGTGGGTCGACGATTTATTGTCTGGATGCCCCCCGGATGCGCCTGGTTCATCCGCTTTTGCGGTGATCAGGATGCCGCAGGCTATCAGCATGCCAGTTGAAGCGATGTGGCAGGTTTTCAACATGTGCCAATCATCGACGGGCTGCTGGCTGCGTCAACCACCATCATCAAATTCCGTGGTGTGGTGCCATGCGGGCGCACGTGCAGGGCTGCCAGCAAATAGGCTTGCAAGCCGGGTGACTTCGGGGTAATTGCCTCACCCCACAGCGGATGATTCTGACGAAAACACAGCGTTTGCCCACTGAGGGTAACCCATACAGCACGATGAAACTAGCCAGTTTACTCACCCCAAAGCAAGTCATTCTCGATTTGAAGGGGGAGGTGTGTGTTGAGGCGATTGGGAACATCGTGGACCATCTCATCGCGAGGGGTTTACTCAAAGCCGAGCTGCGTGACGAGGTGATCGAATCCCTCAAGGAGCGTGAAAAACAAATCAGCACCGGGATTGGCTCGGGGGTTGCGATTCCCCATGCGTTTTCTGATTCGATCGATCAAGTGGTCGCTGCCTTTGGCAGGTCGAAGGAGGGGATTGATTTTGAAGCCATCGACAATGCACCGGTCAATTTTGTCATCCTCTTTATAGTACCTAAAAAGGAGTATAACCTCCATTTGCAAACGCTTGCCGCGATCGCCAGGATGTTTAACAACTGTGAGGTCCGGCAGCAGCTTCATGAGGCTGAAACGGTGGAGGACGTACTCGATATTTTTGCATCCCGCCCATCGCGGACCCACACTGAGCGGTAGGCGCTTATTCATCGTTGTGGCCGGATTGCCGCACTACTATTTTTTTGACAATGATTATTCAAGAACTGGAAAAGGCATTGGTTTCGGCACTCGGTGCGGTCGGGGTAGTGGAAGTGCCTCATGGCTTTCAAGTGCGGGTGGAATCGTCCGCGGACCTACGATTTGGGGATTACCAGAGCAATGTCGCCATGGTTCTTGCAAAACAGGCACGTGCCAATCCACGGGAGCTAGCCGCCAAGCTGATCGAAGCTCTTGACCTTGGTAGACTTGCAGAAGCCGATATCGCCGGGCCCGGTTTTATTAACTTCCGCATCAACAACGGGGCATGGGGGCAACGCGTGGCTGGCCTGTTAGCCGATGACCGGCTCGGCGTCCCCCTGGCCAGCACCGTCCAGACCATCGTCGTCGACTTCTCAGCTCCTAACGTCGCCAAGCCGATGCATGTCGGCCACATCCGCTCGACCATCATTGGAGACAGTCTATCCCGTATCGCCCGTTTTCTTGGTCACAAGGTGATTACCGATAACCACATCGGTGACTGGGGAACCCAGTTCGGCATGATCATCCACGGCTGGAAAACGGTGCTCGACAAAGCCGACCTGCAGGCGGACCCGGTGGCCGAGTTGCTGCGGGTCTATCGTACCGTCAACGCCCAATGTGGCGAGGATGAATCAGTGCGCGAGACCTGTAAACAAGAGCTGGTCAAACTCCAGGGCGGCGATGTCGAGAACCTCGCGATTTGGGAACAATGCGTCGAGCTGTCAAAACAGGGGCTGCAGGGGATCTATGACCGGCTTGATGTCGGCTTTGACTACTGGTATGGTGAAAGTTTTTACAACGACCGGCTGGCGCCACTTGTCGACGATATGTTGGACTCCGGGGTCGCCCGCGTCAGCGATGGTGCTGTCTGTGTCTTTTTCGACGGCGACCCCAAGCTGGAGGACAAGCCGACCGTAGTGCGTAAGGCCGATGGTGGATTCCTCTACGCGACCACGGACCTGGCAACCATCGACTTCCGGGTGGAGGAATGGAATGCCGACCAGATCTGGTATGTCGTGGGGGCGCCCCAACAACTTCATTTCCAGCAGATATTCGAAGCCACCCGCAGGCGCGGATTGAATCCCGGGATGCACCATATCGCCTTCGGCTCGATTCTCGGTGAGGATCGCAAGCTGATGAAAACCCGCAGCGGTGACAACGTGCAACTGGTTGACGTGTTGGATGAGGCCGTCGAGCGCGCTGGTCTGGCGATCGAAGAAAAAAATCCTGACATGGACCCGGAGGAGAAAAAGCGAGTTGCCGCCATTGTGGGGATTGGCTCGGTGAAGTTTGCCGAGCTTTCCCAGCATCGGATGACCGACTATGTTTTCAGCTGGGACCGGATGTTAGCCCTGCAGGGCGACACGGCACCCTATCTCCAATACAGTTACGTACGTGTCAGGTCGATTTTCCGGAAACTCGATGACGGCGTCCGGCTGGATGGAAAGCACATGAAAATCGAAGCCGATGCCGAAGTTCATCTGGCACGGATGTTAGTGCGTTTCGGTGAAACTGTGCCGTCATTGCTCGACGATTTCCGCCCCAACCTTCTCGCCAACTATCTTCTTGAGCTTGCCAGGGCATTCCACTCGTTTTTCGAGGCATGCCCGGTGCTGAAGTCAGAAGGTGAAACGCAGAATACCCGACTCGTGCTCTGTGAGCTGACAAGCCGGGTATTGCAAAAGGGGCTCGGGTTGTTAGGAATCGAGGTTCCCGAGAGAATGTGAATCTGTTTTCCGTTAGCGGTGTCTGACCGGCTTGGAAAGCGGATGCCGGTTTTCACCTCCTGACCGGGACCCTCCACCTGATGGTGAAACACGGGGTGCGCTGGGTGGATTGATGCTTCTCGGTGAGTGATTTTCCGGAGAAATCCGTGGAGCGGATGGCTGCGGCGATTGGATGCGAGGTGTATGCGTCGGTGTGAAACTGGTTCTACCGCTTGAGCCGCTACGGATGCTGGGGCCTCCAGACCGGCTTCCTTTCCGGTAGGTGCCGGACGGGCTTGGGTGGCGTGGGGAGCCCGACTGGTAGGACGGGCCTGGCCGGTAGTGCTGGGTGCTTGGTTTGATGGAGCGGTACGATGGGCTGTAGCTGCCACCACTATGTGCGCGGGTGGTGTAGCTCGGGCCTGGCCTGCGATAACTGCTGTAGCGGGAGGAATGACCGATCGAGCCGCTGTATCCGTGTGGGCGCGCGCAGGAAATGTAACGGCTGCCACTTCTGCGGTACCAGCTGTTTCCGTAATAATAGTAGGGGACACCACTGACATGCACCGTGGTGTAGCCGTAGGGCATGGTTGTGTAACTTGAACTGTAGCTTGAGCTACCGTAATAAGCACTGCCTCCATAATAATTGGGATCAACACAGGATGAGAGCAGAAGGAGGGAAACGGCACTCAATGACAGCAGGAGCAATGGGGTCTTCATGACTCTATAGACGCCAACCAAGGGGGAAAATTCATATTTATTTTCAAACCACCACATTTTTATGCCTGTGGAAAAAACCACACCGTGGCTGTGAGGCTCACGGTGTGGTTGGATGAGGGTCGGTGCCTTACAGCCGGATGTGTGGCAGTCCGGGTAATCCGGGGGGCCTTGGTGGAGCCGGGATTCCGCGTACGCGCGGGACATAGCCACGAGGACGGGGGCAGCTGATGTAGCGACCATGGCTGCGCCGGTACCAGTGGCTGCCATTGTAGTAATAGGGTACGCCGCCCACATACACGGTGCGGTATCCGTAGGGCAGGACCCGGAGTCCCACTCCCGGAGGATGGGGGACGGGTGGCGGGATGATAGCAGGGCCACAGGATGGCAGGGATGTCATCATAAGTGCTGCGATAGCAAGGATAGGTATAATAGCTTTCATGACACCTTATTGACGGTCGAAACCGGGGCGAATGCAAATCATTTTTTCATCATCCCCGCCCTGATCGTTAGCGAGGATTGGGCTGGATTAATTTTTGTGTGATATTCATGCTGAGGGGTTGTAAATCCATCGCGTTGATCGCTTACGGTGATGGAGCAACGATGTTCTGGCGTTTTTACCTGCTCATTCTCAGGCTGGATTGCTCCCAACTCCCAGTCGACGGCGTTGTCCTTCCTCCTCCCCGGCACGGGAGGTCTTCAACCGGAACTTTTTGCGCAAGGCGGCTTCAGGCCTTTGGATACATCAGCCGGTGATCCGGCATCCATTCCTCAAAGATCTGCCGCCAAGCTTTCATCCTCTCATGACAGATGTAAACCACCGCCTTGAGTTGGCGGGCATGACGCTTGATTTCCATGGGCAATAACAACAGCCGCTGCATCACCGTGCGCGGACGCTTGGCCAGGTCTTTTTCAGGCAACACCAACAGCTTGAGGGCCCCGAGGATGTTGTAGGCCAACGCCCCGAGGCTATACCATCCGTCGTTGGCGCTGAGACTGTGGCAGGGCGGCCTGTGAAGCCCTAGATCACTGAGCACTTCGCCAAAGCGGCGTTCACACTCACCCTTGAGCCGGTGACGTTCAAAGGCTGCCCTGGATTGGGCCGCTGTGTGACCCCGTCCTTCTTCAACTTCGACGAAGCAGTAGCTCCAGAACATGTCGTCTTCCCGTTTGTGACGCAGGGCCGCAAAGTTATGCGCTTGCCTACAGCCCGAGGGCTGGTGTCTTACCCAGCTGTAGGATACGAGATGTTTGATTCCTCCACGCCAGTGGGTAAGTTCGGACTCGCCCCAACTTTCCTCGGGAAGTCCTCCGGCCATGCGTTCCAGGGGACTTGTCCATTTGTTGTAGCTGATGCTGTGGCGGGTGAAGTGTTTGGCCGCGTGTTCAAGATCCTCCCCGTCACTGCTGCCGCTGTCGGCGTAGAGATAGTGTTTTCCTTTTTTACGCAGCTTACCGCTGTTAGCGCAGAACCTGCCGAAACACTCGCTTACTCCGCGCTGTCCCCCGAGTTCGCATTCGAGGATGAGAGGCCCGGCCCACAACGTCTGCCAACCAAGCGATACATCCCCCTTGTAGTTGATTGCGGCACCTTCAAATTTTTTACCGCTGACTTCGATCTGGGTATCATCGAAAAACCATTCGAGTTCGTTGCCACCGTAGCTGTATGTATTGGCCGGAGCCGTCTTGAGCACCCATGTGCAAAACCGGCGGTTGATCGCCTTGAGGGCATCAAGGCCCGCGGGGTCCAGAGCCCGGAGCCATTCGCCCAGGGCGCTCTGGTCGGGCAGTTTTTTTATTCCTAACAGCCTTAGCAGTGCCTTGTCTTCATTGAGAGCCTCCGCATCCGCCAGGCTGCTTCCTCCTGTGCAGAAGTTGTAGAGAAAGGTGCTGATGTAGACTTCGGGATCAAAGCCCCGGTTGCGGTTCTTGCGGTGCTCGAGCTGCGGGTAATCACTGATCCAGCCCATTAGTCCGCTTTGCCGGATCAAGCCGACAATGGCCAGTTGCCCTCCATGCACCGAGCATGATTCCGAGGTTCTTAGCTCCATTGCAAACTTGCGCGGCTTCAGGGAGTAGTGTCGTGACATGCCCCCTTATACACAATATCAGTCAAAGTTGCAAAATCACCTTCAGGGTGAATCATCCCCAGCGTCGCTAATGATTAGGGCATCCCCGGCCATTCGCAGGCTTGTCAATGAGGGGAGATTGTGGCGGTATCAACCCGTGAACACGGAGCAGTGGATATCAGCGGACAAGGCGCATTGCTGGCATCCCTTTACCCGACAGGATGAGTGGGTGGCGGGAGAGCCTGTCGAACCGCTCGTTTTGGTTGATGGCGATGGTATCTGGCTGACCGACTCAGAGGGGCGTCGCTACATGGATGGCAATGCCTCGATCTGGACCAATGTGCATGGACACAAACACCCGGTGATCAATGCCGCGGTTGTTGCCCAGCTCGGAAAGGTGGCTCACACCAGCTACCTCGGGTTTGCCAACCCGCGTGCCAGCGAACTGGCGGAGAGGTTGTGTGGCTATTTCCCTCCCCACACCCTCGAAAGGGTGTTTTTTTCCGATGATGGATCAACGGCGGTTGAGTGTGCTGTAAAAATGGCGATCCAGTACCGGCTTCAAACCGGCCAGGAGCAGCGGACCGGGTTTATCGCCTTCGACCAATGCTACCATGGTGATACCATGGGAGCCGCCTCGCTGGGTGGCGTGGGGGCTTTTTTCGACCGGTTCAGGCAATTTGGTTTCCCCGTAAGCCATGTTAGGGGGATCGAGGATCTCACAGGTCTGGACCAGGAAAAAATCGACCGTACTGCCGCCGTGATCATCGAGCCGCTGGTCCAGGGTGTGAACCAGATCCGACCTTGGCCAGCGGGAATGTTGGCGGATCTGAGGGCGTGGTGTGACCGGTATGGGATTCATCTGATCCTGGATGAGGTGATGACGGGATTTGGGAAAACGGGTACGATGTTTGCCTGTCAGCAAGAGCATGTCATCCCGGATTTTCTTTGCCTCGCCAAAGGTCTCACCGGTGGCTACCTGCCGATGGCGGCGACGATGGTCAAAGGCGAAATCTACAGAGCTTTTCTCGGGGGCGCAGACAGGGCGTTTTACTATGGCCATAGCTACACGGGCAATCAACTCGGTTGTGCCGCCGCCCTGGCCAGCCTGGATGTATTCGAGCAGGAAAAAACCCTTGAGAAGCTCCCTGGTAAAATAGAACTGTTGGGACAACTGCTTGCCGGGCTGGCGGCGGACCGGCCTGTGGTCCATGACATCCGGCAGTGCGGACTGGTCGCCGGGGTGGAATTGAGAACAAAGACCGGTGAGCCATTTGACCCGGCGCTCAAAGTAGGCGAAAGGGTCTCCCTGTTAGCTCGACAGCACCAGCTGCTAACAAGGCCTATTCGCGATACACTGGTGGTGATGCCGCCGCTGAGTATTTCCGCTGACGAAATCCGGCTCATGTGTGCGGCACTGGCCCACGCGATGGATGATTACTTCAACAATGCGCAGTAGGGAGCCACGGCGAGCTGCCTGCGGACGGGAAAACCTGAGATGACGACAGACGGGCTTCAAGGCAAACCCTGGAAGGAGGGGACCAGGAAAGAAGGCGATCCCCTAAAAGTGATCTGCCCTCCAATGGGGGAGGGCAGATCTGGGGAAGGATATGTGTGTGTGTCGCGCGCGATCCATTCCCCCTTGCGCACGGGCGTAAGTTACCAGACAATCAGAACGAGTAAAGGATTATTTTCCATAAAAACAGCGTTTTAAAGTATAATTTCTATAATATAAGGTGTTTTTTCTATAATGACAGCAGTAAAACGAGTAGCGATAGTGGGTTCCGGTGCCGTCGGCGGCTATTACGGGGCACGCCTGGCGGAGTCGGGAATGGATGTGACATTCCTGCTGAGAAGTGATTACGACCACATTGCTGCGCACGGTTGGAAGGTGACCAGCGTTGCCGGCGACATCCGTTTGCCGTCGGTGCAGTGTGCGCGGTGTCCGGAGGAAATGGGTAAGGTCGACCTGGTGATCATCGCATGGAAGGCAACTTCGAATCGATCCTATGGGAAGGTGATTTCCCCGCTGTTACATGATGAGACAGTCATTCTGACCCTGCAAAATGGCCTGGGGAATGTGGAGGAGCTGGCACGTCTTTTTGGCGCCGACCGTATTTTTGGCGGACTCTGTTTTGTATGTATCAACCGTATCGGCCCGGGAGAGCTGGACCACAGCGCCTCCGGCATGGTGCATGTGGGTGAGTTCCGCGCTCAGGATGGTCTCGGATCAACAGCAGGATCAAATAGACTTGGATATCTGGTAGGTCTGCTCAGGCAGGGTGGGGTGGTTTGTCAGGCGGTTCCGAATCTGGAGCAGGCGCAGTGGATGAAGCTGGTGTGGAATATTCCGTTTAATGGTCTGGCGATTGCGCAAGGGGGGGTGGACACGGGCGTTTTATTGGCCACTCCGGGAATGGAGGACCGGATCCGGGCGATCATGCGCGAAGTGCAGGCTGTGGCCGCCGCGATGGACTACAGGATTGGGGATGATTTTCTGGAAAAACAGATCGCCCTGACCCGACCGATGAAGGCTTACCGTCCGTCGAGCATGATCGATTACGTCGACGGTCGCGAGGTCGAGGTGGACGCCATCTGGCGGCAGCCGTTGAAGCGGGCGCGGGCACTGGGCGTCGAAGTGCCTGAAATTGAGCGATTACTGGCCGAAATCGAGGACCGACTGGATCAGAGGGGCATTTAAGAGCATTTTGTACGGGACAATGTCGCCGTACTATGGTTTTCCCAAACGCGCACAGCCGTAGTTCCTAGCAAGGCTGAACCACTGACTCTCTCATACTCATGGAAACGATAACAAAACGCGATCTCGTCACCAAGCTTAGTAACAAAACCGGACTCGGCCAGGCTGAGGTTCTTAACGTTCTTGAGACCATGTTAGATACCGTCACGGGTGAACTTGCCAAGGGGAATGCCGTGGTCATACGCAATTTCGGCTCGTTCCAGGTGCGGGAGATGAAAGGCAAGGTCGGCCGCAATCCGAAGAACCCGGGCCAGGATATGAAAATCCCGCCACGCGCCGTGGTTAAATTCAAACCGGGCAAGGAAATGAAGGAGCGGGTCGCCCGCATCCTGCCCCTGATCCAGCAAGGCTAACCGAATCGATGGGCATTGAGGCAAAACAGCAGGAGTTACTCGAAGAGCTTGGATTTTTCCAGGACTGGACCGAGCGCTACGAGTATGTCATCGGGCTGGGAAAAAAACTAGCGCCCTTGCCAGCTGAAAAACAGACCGAGGACCGGCTGATCAAAGGTTGCCAGTCGCAGGTCTGGCTGGATGCCAGTTACGAGGACGGCGTGATGCGATATCGCGCCGATTCCGATTCCCTGATCACCAAGGGGATGATCGCCCTCTTTGTCAGGGTGCTCGATGGTGAAACGCCCGAGGCGGTCCTGCTGGCAGACATGGGTTTTATTGACCAGACAGGACTCAAGGAGCATCTTGCACCGACCCGTGCCAATGCGCTGAACCTGATGGCCACCCAGATGAAGCAGCGCGCGCTTGAGCATGCAAAGTAGGACAGCTTTGCAAGCTGTCGGCTAGCCTGGGAATCATCAAACTTGGTAAGCCTGACTCACCAAGGTTGTCGCCAGCTTGAAAAGCTAGCCTACTTGGTCACCGCTGCCCGATACTCATGGATGCCTTTCACAATACTCTTGATGAGTAATTCCTGGAAATCATCTGCCGTCACCATCGCGGCTTCTTCTTTGTGGGTCAAAAAACCAGCTTCAATCAGTATCGACGGGTGCTTGCAGCCATTGAGCACATTGAATTTAGCGCTGCGTATTCCCCGGTCTTTGATATGCCCCTTGCCCAGCGAGAGAATCGCCCGTGAGTGGACGGCCGTGGCGAGGGCGACACTGGCGGCATGGGTGTTTTTACCAGGGACACGGCGACTCAGGATGTAGGTTTCAAAGCCCTGTGCGTTCCTGTTTCCAGAATTGAAATGGAGTGATACGAAGATGGCGTTCTTGTGAGCATTCGCCATCCGCACCCTGTCCCCCAGAGAAACAAAGATGTCTTCCTCACGTGTCATGATGACCTTGTAACCTTTCTCTTCTAACAGCGGTTTCAGTTTCTTGGCCAGCTTCAGCGTGTGCTGAGCTTCCTCATTGGCAGAACCTTGGTCATTGCCTCCGTGTCCGGCATCGAGTACCACGGTATCGAACTTGCCAGCGTTCTTGATAAACTTGGGACGCAGGATGGGGTCCATCAGTGCTGTTAGGTCAAACTGGGAAACGTAGTAACTGTCGTCTTTTTTGACAATGGGATGGGCGAGCCAGAATTTCACTCCGTTAAAATACGCAGCATGGTTTTCGGTGGGGAAAATCGCTTCAACCGTTCGGTTTGTTAGGCTCAAAGTTTTCCCATCGTCTTGAACCTGCATTTTACCGAAGTCATAAAACTTCTTCACCTGATCCAGCGGTAGGTATTGATGTTGGCCGATTTGAATGGGCAGCCATTTGAAGTTTTCAGGGGGAGCTATCTGGGCGGACAGGACTCCGGTGAAGAGTAAGAGAAAGAATATGGCTTTCATAGAGTAAGGAGCAACGGACATGATACCGATTCACTTCTTGGCCTGCAACCATTGAAAAATTTCCTCGGCGGATTTCTTGCCGATGCCTGGCACGGACTCGAGCTCCTTGACGGTGGCTTTGCGGATGCGTTTGACGCTGCCGAATCGGCGTAACAGCGCCTCCTTGCGTTTGGGCGACATGCCCGGGCAGTCGTCTAACAAGCTTTCGGTGACGCGGCGGCGTAGCAGGAGTTCGTTATAGTTGTTAGCAAAACGGTGCGCCTCGTCGCGGATGCGCTGCATCAGCTTGAGGGCACCGGTGTCGTGGGGGAGCAGGAGTGGGGCACTGATGCCGGGGCGGAAGATTTCCTCACGTTGTTTGGCGAGTCCTACCACGGGAAGATCGTGTAGACCGAGCCGTTGGAGTTCTTTCACCGCCATGCCCAGTTGACCTTTGCCGCCATCGACAATGACGAGATTGGGGAGGTGCAGCGGTGATTTCCCATCACGCGCGAGCCGACGGAGAGCCTCCAGCGGCGACTCCTGCGTTTCCTCGGTGCCGGGGACGTTGTTTTCGGTGAGAATGCGGGAGTATCGCCTCCTGACAACTTCCGCCATGCTGGCGAAGTCGTCCTGGCCATCGACGGTTTTGATCCGGTAGCGCCGGTAGCCCTGGTTATCGGGCAAGCCATCCACAAACCGGACCATGGAGGCAACAATGTGGTTGCTTGATACGTTGGAAATATCAAAGCATTCCATGATGTGGAGCGGGTCGGCCAGGCCGAGTGCATCCTGGAGTTCGATCAAGTCCTCGGTCGGTTTCACGGTGCTGGGCACCCCGCCCCGCCCCCGTGAAAAGCTGCGTGCCGGACTGAGGGTCTTTTCCAGATTATCGATGATGTCGCGAAGCCGGGCGGCTTTTTCAAACTGAAGTTTTTCTGCCGCTTTGGCCATGTCCTCGCGGAGCCCTTGGAGTCGGTCACGCCTTCCTTTCCCTTCGAGCAGGCCAATCACTTCATCGACCCGGGCGCGGTATTCCTCCTCGGAAATCTTCAGGACACATGGCGCACTGCACTTCCTGATGACATCGGCGTGGCAGTGGCGGTAATCCTTTTCACCCGGAAATTGGGGTCGGCAGGTCCGTAGTCCGAACTCACGGTTGATCCACTCGAGCGTTGCCTTGAGCGCGGTGGAATGCACGAAGGGACCGAAGTAACGCGCGCCGTCGTCTGTCTTCAACCGGGTCAGCACAAAGCGGGGAAAGGGCACATCGAGCTGCACCTTGAGCATGTAGAAACGTTTGTCGTCGCGCAGGCTGACATTATAGCGCGGCCGGTATTCCTTGATCAGCTTGCTTTCGAGTATCAGCGCTTCCTGTTCGTTCCGGACAATCTGGATGTCGAAATCGTGGATGCTGTCGATCAGTGCCCGTGTTTTCAGATCAGCCCGCATTTTCCTGGAGGGCATGAAGTAATTACCGACCCGTTTGCGTAAATCGCGGGCTTTGCCCACGTAGATGACCCCCCCCAGGCGGTCTTTCATCAGGTAGACTCCCGGTTTGTGCGGGGTATGACTGAGTTTTTGCTGGAGCTCTGGTTTTCTCATCAGGTGATTGGTTGGAAAGAATCGGGGTGAATGGGCAGTAAAGCAAGTGATATGAGAACCCTCTTTCCCTCTATTCTAGCTCGTTTGCCGGTCATGTTATGGGTGTTATGGGCTGCGAGTATGGCGATTTCTACCAACCGCTGTGATGCGGCTGACAAAAAGCCACTCAAGGTGTTCATCCTCGTCGGGCAGTCGAATATGCAGGGGCATGCGCGTATTTCGACTTTTGCGCACATTGGAATGGACCCTGAAACAGCACCCCTGCTTGGTGAGATACAGAATAAAGACGGCACACCCCGGGTTTGCAAGGATGTATGGATCTCCTATCTGTCGACCAATCTGGTGAAAAAGGGTGCGTTGACTGCCGGTTTTGGTGCCGACGACAGCAAGATCGGTCCGGAGCTCACATTTGGGATCACCATGCAAAAACACCTCGGCGAGCCGATCCTGATCATCAAGGTGGCCTGGGGCGGTAAGAGTCTGAACACCGATTTCCGGCCACCCAGTGCCGGCCCCTACCGGTTTAATGAAAAACAGTTGCTGGGCTTCAAGAAACGGGGCAAGGACATCGCGCTGATCAAAGCGGAAAAACAGCAAGCCACGGGGCGTTATTACCGGCTTACCATCGAGCACGTGAAGTCGGTGCTGGCCAACATCGAGCAGGCTTACCCGGACTACGACTCCAGCCAAGGTTATAAACTGGCCGGTTGCGTCTGGTTCCAGGGATGGAATGACATGGTCGACGGTGGCACTTATCCAGACCGCGGCAGCCCGGGTGGTTATGATGACTACAGCATGGTCATGGGGCATTTTATCCGGGATATCCGAAAGGATCTTTCAGCCCCTAAACTCCCCTTTGTCATCGGTGTGCTGGGGGTTGGCGGGCCGGTGGAAAAATACGGGCCGAACCAGCAGCGCTATAAATCGACCCATCAGAATTTTCGTCTGGCGATGGCTGCTCCAGCCGGTTTGCCGGAGTTCAAAGATAATGTCGCGGCGGTGTTCACCGAGAATTACTGGGATATGGAGCTCGATGCCCTGGTCGCCCGCGACGCGAAAATCAAACAGCAGGTGAAAAAGGCCCAGTCGACCGGGAAACTCAGCGGCAAAGCGGCGCAAGCACTGCGCGAGGAGCTGCGCAACAAGGAGTTCTCAAAACGGGAATTGGAAATACTTGAAAAAGGTGTCTCGAATGCTGCCTACCACTATCTCGGCTCAAGTAAAATCATGGCGCGGATCGGCAAGGGCTTCGCTGATGCCATGGCGGATTTACAACCTAACTAAAAAACTCGATGAAATACAAAAAACGATGGCTCACAGCTTCCCTCGCGGCAGCGATTCTCTGGGGTGGAAATGTTGTTGTGCTGCATGCCGCCGCGCCAGGCCAGGCGATGTCGAACCCCGACTTCACCAAGGGGGATGAAATCCCGCATGGAGCCACCCACGATTGGAATCTCGGTCCGACAGGGGCACGGGGGTGGATTTACTCGAATAAAATGGAAACCAGCGAGGCCCGCCAGATCGCGATCACCAAGGTAGATGCCGGTTCCCCAGCCGCCGGATTGCTGCAAGCGGGTGATGTGATCCTGGGAATCGCGGGGAAGCCATTCAGCGATGATCCCCGCACCGCGATGGGTAAGGCGATCGGCGCAGCAGAGGCGGCAGACGGGACGCTCACCTTGATTCGGTGGAGACTCGGGGCGACCACCAACGTGGCCTTGAAGCTTCTGGCTCTCGGTGCCTACAGCCCGACAGCCCCCTTCGATTGCGCCAAGTCCGGGAGGATTTTCGAGCAAGGCTGCAAGGTTCTGGCGCGACGGATGAAGGCGAACCCGAACCAGGGTAACGGTATCACCCGCTGCCTTAATGCTCTTGCGTTACTCTCCAGCGGCAAAGCGGAGTATCTGCCACTGGTCCGTGAGCAAGTGGCCTGGGCGGCAAAATACAGCGATCCGGAGGGCGAGAGCCTTCACGCGTGGTTTTACGGGCCGGTCAATATGTTGCTGGCAGAGTACACCCTGGCCACCGGGGACAGGACATTTTTGCCGGACATGAAGCGTATCACCATGGAAATTGTCCGTGGGCAAAGCGTGATCGGTTCCTGGGGGCACCGGTTTGTCGGCGAGGATGGCCGGCTCAGTGGTTACGGCATGATGAATGCCCCCGGGCTGCCACTGACCACCTCGCTTATTCTCGCACGCGCGGCCGGGGTCAAGGACCCGGCGCTGGACAAGGCGATTGAAAAAAGCGTACGCGTCCTCCGCTTTTACGTAGGAAAGGGCAGTGTGCCCTACGGTGACCACAGTCCCTGGATTCAAACGCACAGCGATAACGGTAAAAATGATATCGCGGCGATTATGTTCAACCTTCTCGGCGATGCTGAGGCCGCTGGCTATTTTTCCAAGATGAGTGTGGCATCGTATGGCGGTGAAAGGGACAACGGTCATACAGGGAATTTTCTCAATATGCTGTGGGCGATGCCGGGGGTCGCCGTGTCGGGCCCGCATGCCAGTGGTGCGTGGATGAAGGAGTTCGGGTGGTATTATGATCTGGCGCGGCGATGGGATGGCAGCTATCTCCACCAGGGGCCACCTGCGGCCAAACCGGATAAATACCGAAACTGGGATTGTACCGGCGCCTATTTGTTAGCCTATGCCCAGCCACTACGGAAAATCTACCTAACCGGAAAAAAACAGGGTGTCATCCCGCAGCTATCCGCCTCTGACGCCGCCGGACTCATCGCCGACGGGCGGGGGTGGAGTACGAAGGACAAACATACGGTTTACCGCGACCGCAGCGATGAAGCCCTGCTCGCTGGCTTGAAAAGCTGGTCGCCGGTTGTCCGCGAACGCTCGGCAACGGTCATTGGAAAGCGCGGTGATATCCCGGTGACAACTCTGATCACGCTGCTCAAAGAGGGGGATCTCTACACCCGTCTCGGAGCCTGCCAGGCATTGGCCCAACTCAAAGGAAAGGCTGCCCCTGCCCTGCCTCTGCTCAGAAAAACCCTCAAGGATGAGGACCTCTGGCTACGGGTCAAGGCGGCTGAAGCACTGGCTGCCATCGGCAAGCAGGCGATGCCCGCAGTGCCGGAGTTGCTGACCATGCTGACGGCGCAAGATGTGCAGCGGGACCCGCGTGGGATGCAGCAACGATACTTGTTGTTTGTCCTGTTCGACCAGAGAACCGGCCTGCTGCGTGGATCGCTGGAAGGCGTTGACCGGAAGGCGCTGTTTGCTGCCGTCAAAGCCGGCCTTGCCAACGAGGATGGCCGGGCCCGGGGTGCGCTGGCTTCGGTTTTCAAGAATCTTGATTATGAGGAAATCGAACCCTTGTTACCCGCCATCCATGCGGCGGTGGTGGAACAAGCTCCCAGCGGTATCATGTTTGCCAGCGGCATTCAGTTAAGTGGTCTGGAAGTCCTTGCCAAACACCACATCAAGGAAGGGATGCCGTTGTGCTTCGATGTCATGGCCATCGACAAGTGGGGTAAAAAAAGCAGAATCGACAGGTGCCTGAAAACACTGCAACTTTACGGACGGGCGGCCCGGCCAATGTTGCCACGGCTCAGGGAGCTCGAAAAAAAGCTGGCGACTCCACAGGTATCCAAACCTATCCAGCAATCCATTGATTTGATCCACAAAACCATCAAAGTGATCGAAACCTCCAGGCAAAACCCCAGGCTCCGGTCGATCAATGGCTGATTTCCAACGCTTGCGCCCGTGGAAAATCAGGCTACAATAGCCGCGCAACCCATTTCTATGAACTCCTCTATTCTTACCCTGGCCCTGTCGTCTGTCGTGATGCTGGCCACCTCACTCACCGCGTTGGCCGCTCCCGTCGTGGCAGATGCTCCGGAATCCGCCGGTAACAAAGACATCCTCGAAATCCTGTGGATGGGCGGATTCATGATGTATCCGCTGGCTTTGCTGTCGGTGATCTGCCTGGTGCTTATCCTTCTCTATTTTTTCACCATCCGGAGAAATGCGGTTGTCAGTGACAAATTCATGAACGCTGCGGAGGCCTTGATCAGGAAACGTGATTACCTCGGACTGGTGGCGCATTGTAATCGCCAGAACCAGAGCGTGGCGCGAATCACCGAGAAAACGCTCGATTTCATGACCAAGAACACAGGCACCACCTTTAACGAGGTGCGGGAGGTCGCCCAGGCCGAGGGCTCGCGCCAGGCGGGCATCCTGACCCACCGGATCAGTTATCTGAATGACGTGGGCACCATCGCCCCGATGGCGGGTCTGCTCGGCACGGTGATCGGTATGATCCGGGCGTTTATGGAAATCGCCAGCGGCAACTACGAGGGCGTCCACGCCAACAAACTCGCCGAGGGGGTTTACCAGGCACTGGTCACTACTGCCAGTGGTCTGGTCATCGGTATTACGGCGGTCATTTTCTACTCCATTTTCCGTGGTCGTGTGCAGAAATACATCGCCGAACTCGAAGCGGCGGCCACCCACCTGATGGCATTGTTGGCAGCCCAGTACAACCGCCGCGGGGGCATGGCTCCCCAGCCCGTCTACTCAGGGGATACCCACGGACACGACTATGACCAGGGAGGCCGCGAACACTCGGGCCACGGACATGGCCATGGCCATGGCCACGACGGCCATTCAAGCCACCACCGCGACCGCGACGAGCGCGATTCCCGGATGATGCCGGTCCCGGTATCGCGTCCATCGAATGATGGTCCCGAGATCCACGGGATGTAAATCAATCCAACGACCCGTCATGAAATTTCAAACCAGAGAGCCTGATATAGCCGCCTTCCCGCTGGCTCCGATGATCGACGTCGTTTTTCTGCTGCTCATTTTCTTTATCGCCACCATGCAGTTCTCCCAGAGCGAGCGTGAGCTCAATGTCTCTGTCCCGGTTGCCGAGGAAGGCGCGGATGCCAAGCAGACGGTGGGGGAAATCATCGTCAATGTGCGCGAAGACGGAGGGGTGGTCGTGGACCATAGCGAGATGACCCAGGAGCAGCTCTTCGCCAAATTGACCCGCATCGCCGCAGTGCATAAAAACCAGGCAATCCGTATCCGCGGCGATGGCAAAGTGGCCTATCAGAAAATCGTCGAGGTGATCGATGTCTGCCAGAAAGCCGGTATTCCGAATATTTCGTTTGCCACACAGGTCCAGCGTAAGCAAAAATAGCCTGAAGTAGCCTGAAAAGCAATCTGGCCGGCCTGGCCATTTCATCTCCCCAACAACATCCCCCCCACGTCATGAGCTCCATCACTTTGTCCCTGTTTTTTGCCTTGCCGGCACCCCTTAAAATCGCGGCGATCGTTATCGGTGGACTTTTTTTCACCGGTATGAGAGTCGAGCAAAATGCCGCCGAAAAAGTCGAAGTCCGCGCGGCGGAGGCGGTGCGTGATCAGGCCAAGGTCCGGCCGGTCCCAGTCATACCGGGCCAGCCAGTGCAGCCAGTTCCGGCACAAAAGGCAGCCGAAGCCCTCGCACCACTTGAGCTGACGGTGAACTCCGACGGCTCATACCAGTTGGCTGGTAAACAGCTCACCGAAGCCCAGCTGGCCAAGGAACTCAAGGCGGCGGCGACGGCCACGCCCGGACGCCGACTGGTCATCAAGGCGGATGCTCTGACACCACACCAGATGGTGGCCAGCGCGGTGAAGCTGGGTAAGGCCGCAGGTCTGAACCATGTGAGCTTTACCTCCAAGCCTGAAACCCCGTAACCTACACCCCATTTCACGCTCGCTGGCCATGGTTGCTTTTTTATCGTGACTTGCCGGTGCTTCGGTCTGTCCATACCCTAACCCTCCCCACTTTCCCTCATGCGTATTTTATTTTCCATCACGGCTCTCTTTGTTGGTTCGTCACTCTGGGTGACCATGACGGCCCCCTTGGCCGAGGCCCAGAATGCACCCCTTGTGGCCGACCCGGGGCAGGACCAATTCGAGTTTTGCAAACAACTCTACCGCCAGGCGAACAATGTCCAGGACCCCACACTCAGGACCCAGGCCTATCAACGGGTGATTCCACGTTTGACCGCCTACCTTGAACGCTTTCCGAATCACGCCAACGCCGATGCCGCCAGCTACTACCTGGGCGAGTGTTATTACCATTCAGGCTCGTTGGACGATGGTAAACGGATTCTTCACGGTGTCATCAACCGGTACCAGAAAGGCCGCTACGTGGCGCTGGCATCAAACCGCCTTGGCTACGATGCGGTGTCCCAGAAACAGTATGCGCAGGCCGCGATTCACTTCGGCAGGGTGGCCACGATGGCATCGACAGCCCAGGAACGTTACCGTGGCCGCTACCAGGAGGCTTCCTGCTATCGTTATTCCGGCCAGACGGATAAGGCGATCCAGGCTTATCTCTCGATTGAAAGTGCCCAGGACGCACCGCCAAATTATCGCGAGAATGCCAAGCTGAAGCTTGGGCACCTCTACCTGGCGAAAAAGGATGACGCCAAGGCGTTGGAAAAATTCGAGTCATTGATGTTGCCCGCCGTAGCCGATAATCTCAGGATGGAGGCGACCTTGAATGTAGGTCTGCTCTCACTCAAGAAGCAGGATGTCGTAACGGCCGACCGTTGTTTCAAATCGGTATTGATGTCGAACGAGGAAAAATTCAAGCCGAGCGCACAGGCGGCCTTGATGAACAGCATGTACACCGCAAAAGACTACCAGGGGGTGCTCGATGTCATCAAACGTGGCAATTACCCCGGTAAACCGGCCACCGAAGCCATTAAATACGCCATTGCCGGTAGAAGTGCCTATCAACTGAAATTCTATCATGAGGCGATCAAGCTGTTTGCCCAGGCCGAGCGTCAGGTGCCCTTGTCCGCCGAGGCGTTTGAAGCCGGGTATTTCCGCCTGCTTTGCTTCTACAACATCAAAGGTGCCAACATCCCGATGCAGGTGGACGCTTTTCTGGAAATCTATCAGAAACAATATCCGAAACACGAGCGGATTCATAAGGCACTTCTGATGAAGGCCGAAACTCTCTTTGAAGCGGGTAAACAACGCGAGGCCGCCGCTGCCTATAACCAGATCGATGCTGCTCTTGTTGGTGATTCTAACAAAGCAAACCTTTTTTACAAACGCGGATGGTGTTTATCGATGTCCGGTGATCACAATGGTGCCGTCCGCAGCTTCACCCATTTTCTGGAAAATTACCCCGAGGATGAACGCGCTCCGAGTGTCATTGCGCGACGGGGGAAGTCCTATTTGTCGCTCGGCGACCGGGTGTCTGCGCTCAAGGACTTTGACTTGCTGATCCAGCGTTTCCCCAAGGATAAGCTGGCGGCCCTGGCCTGGCAGAACAGCGCGCGTATCAGGAAAGACGACCAGGACTACAACGATATGATCCGACGTTACGAGGCGATGTTAGATGGCTTTCCTGACTTGAAGAAGGACACCGTCGCCAATGCACGCTATTGGATCGGCTGGGGGAACTACCAGTTGAAAAAATACGCCGATGCCATTCCCGGTCTGGAAGCGGCCAGCACCTTGGATCCCGCCAAGTACGGATTCAATAGCGGGATGCTCATTGTTTACAGCGCCTATTCCATGAAGGACAAGGATCGCTTGCAAAAGGCGATTGATTCCATCCGCAAGATGGAAAAGGAAAACAACATACCCGCCCCTATTTTCAGATGGCTCGGAGTGCAGTGTTTTAATGCCGGCGAGATGGAGGAATGCCAGCGGTACCTGACCCTTGGTGTGACCTTGCAAGAGCCCCGCGAGACACCCCAGACGTTCTGGAAAATGCTTGGCAAGGCATGTGTGGAAACCGGGAAATACAAGGAGGCACTCGAGGCTACCAAGAATTACCTCGATGTCGTCGAACAGCCATTCTGGAAGGCGGAAACATTGTTGGACCGCTCCGAGGCCTATCTCGGCCTTGAAAAACTCGACGAGGCCAAAAAGTGTGCCGAGGAAGGCCTGCAACTCAGGCCCAAAGGCCGCGTTAACGCCGATCTCCGTATGATCCTTGGCGATATTTCCTACAACAATAAAGACTACGCAGCCGCAGCCGCTTATTATGTGGTGGTGGTCCAGCTCTTTATCGACGACAAGGAGCTACGCCCGGAGGCTCTTTTCAAATCCTACAACGCCCTTCTGAAGAAAGGCGATGCGGAGGAGGCCAGGTATTACCTCGATACCCTGAACAAGGAGTTCCCTGACTACCTGAAGAAACGCGAACCGGAGAACTCGTAATCCAGGTTGTCTAACGGTCTAACGAGTAGGCCGTGCGTTCGGGTTGATCGTCCGGCCTGTTTTCTCGGCCCAGGGATCGGCATGGGTCGATCCCTCTTTGCCAAAAAGATCCTCGGCCAACTTACCCTCGGGAATACAGTAAACCAACGGCTTTAGTTGTCGCCCCTGGGCATCATACCGGTGCCTGAGATATCTGACCGGGTATTCTTTTTCATAGGGCTGTCCCGTTTTGGGGTCCGTCATGGTCGTGGTGCGTTTGACACGCGCATCAAACATGTCCTCGGCAACAAGCACGCCTGTATCCTTGTGGTATCCGTAGACCACCCGGTAGAGTTTTTTCCCGGAGCCATCATACACAATCCCGCTGCGGAGTTTTCCATACACGTCTTTGCGGTAAATGATACTCATACGCAGCACGCGATCACCACTGCCGCCTGGCCGGTCGCCATAAGTGCGGCGCTCGATCACGCGTTCATCCGCACTACGGCGGAATTCGGTGTAGGACCCGTCCTCGTTACGCATGATACGCACGTTTTTGGCAGTATCCGGGGTATCATGGTTCTCAGGCGCCTGCGCGTGCAAATGCGCCGCCGGGACGAGCAGCGGAAGTGCCATCACTACCAGGGCGACCCTCGATATGGTTCCCGGGATGAGGTTTTTAAGTGTTGTGTTCATGGGTGTGTCCGTGGATTCTACCTGCGTATCCCCATTTTTCAAGCCATCAGATTATGATCTGGAAAACACGACGCCACTCGATCGATCTCACCCAGGAGGGGGTGGTCATGGGTATTCTGAACGCCACACCCGACTCGTTTTCCGATGGAGGCAAGCATGCACAAGGGAATGCGGCGCTGAACCACGCCCTCCAGATGGTGGCGGATGGCGCCCGGATCATCGATATCGGAGGTGAATCCACCCGGCCCGGAGCCCAAACAATTTCCGCCCAGCAAGAGATAAAAAGGACGGTGCCTCTGGTCAGATCCCTCAGGAACGCATCCGATGTCCTGATTTCCATCGATACTTCTAAAGCTGAAGTCGCCGCCGCCGCCATCGACGCTGGGGCCGACATCGTCAACGATGTCACCGGTTTACGCGACCAGGCGATGATCCCGCTTTGCGCCGAATCAGGTGTCGGCATCTGCATCATGCATATGCTGGGCGAGCCACGCACCATGCAGAAAAATCCTCATTATGAGGATAAAGGCGGCGTTGTGGCCGCTGTGCAGTCGTTTTTTAAAGAACGCCTGACTTTTCTAACATCACAAGGTATCGACCCCGATTACATCTGCTTCGACCCCGGTATCGGCTTCGGCAAGACCCTGGATCACAACCTCGAACTCCTCCGCCACCTCGGCGACCTTCAGCAAGAACGTCCTGTCTTGTTAGGAGTTTCCCGCAAGTCCTTCATCGGCACCATCACCGGCGAAGACAATCCCGGAAAACGCGACACCGCCACCGCCACGATCACCGCCTTAGCCTATCAAGCCGGCATCAAGCTCCACCGCGTCCACAACGTCCCCGCCAACGTGCAAGCCCTTAGGTGTGCTGAAGCGTTGAGCTGAACAAAGGAGGAGTCCGCCGCAATACGCTGCCGGAGCAGCCTACCCACCAGGTAACCAGGTTTTTCTATCTACGTAAATCCACATCGCTGTAAGCGGTCATTACCTCTTCCACGCCCTCGATGGCTCCGAGTAAATCGTAGAGGACGTGCCAGTTCGTCGAACTCTCGAACACCGCCTTGCAGGGCAGGTCAAGACCTCTAACAATATCGGTGAATGTTCCGTAGTCTTCGTTGTTGATGCGTCCCTTCCAGACGGTTTCTCCGTGCGGGTCAAGGACGTGGACTTGGCAAAAACGCTTATGCGCGTCAATGCCCATGCTGTAGTAGTTTTGTTGGTTCATGGCTTTGGTCGCGAAGGGATTGTTAGCCTTCACTACCATTATCGCAGCTATCGGGCTTCTTCGCTACCGCCTTTCATGCCAACTGACCCCTCTCTGTTGGCTGAAACTATGGTTGTTCTCTCTATACTTTCGGCAAGTCCTTCAAACCCAACACTACCCCTCTCTTTTTGAAAGTTTTAAATGACCCCACGTTTTCTAAGCGCATTGGGTCTATCAAAACTTCACCAAAAATTCCAGCATTCACTTCTTCCTGTAATCCATAGCCATAACCTGTAGGGTTGCCATCAACATCTTTCTCGATAGAATCAACCTCTCTAATAACGTAGTAACCATCCTCAAAACCTTTTGCCAAATCATAATAGGCAATCAGAACTACGCTTTTCCGTATCAAAAACTTGATTATATATTTCGGATTTCCTTTCCTCTTCGATGAATATGATATACTATCGTAAAAAATTAGACCTTTTAGATTACTCTCATCAATTTTTATTTTTTTCAGGGCGGCGCGCCGAGCATTTTGCAATGATTCACTTTGGTTTTCTTTCGCTCTGTTGATATCCACTCCATCATGATTTTTTTCCTTGCACGATGGAACAAAAACCAGAGAACAGCCGACCAGTATAATTGTGTAATAAACTAACTTCATAATGGTAATCAATTTAAAAATTGAAGGATGAACCTACATGAGGATTAAACCCACCCATCGGTGGTTCTTCCAATTCAAATAAAGATATGAATGGTCCTTGAACTCTTGTATCAATCAATTTCCCGTTAGCCCAAGCTCTATGCGAGGGGAACTCTGATCCACTCAACCGAATACTCACAATAGGTTTCCCACCTCTGCATCTTATATCATATTCAGTAGTATGCCAAATTTTTGATTGCCACCTTGGTTCAGTTATCCATAGGAACGTATTAGCGGCCCAATGCGGTTTACCCCACACACCAACGCGCCCATAAATTGAGCTTTCGTCTGCGTAAATTGAATCATCGAACAATCCTCCCTCTGCTGTTAATTCTTTTGTGTAAGTCAATCCATCACCATAGCCAATTTCGATATATTCTTTACCAAAATCACTTTTTGTAGAAGACCTGCGGGCTTTCTTTACCTTGTTTCCTTCACAACACCATCGTACCGATGCCTCAGTATACAATCTGAAATCTCCTCCTGATGCGTCATCATTTGGAGGATCTTCTGAGTAATCAGAATCTGCTTTGAAAGCGGCCCAAAAAATCGCCCAGTGATTAGACGGCGGACGTTCACCTTTTCGATACAAATTACCTCCTATTCGCCCAATATAAGATTTTCCAACAAGTTTTAAACTATAGTGATTATTTCCTTCACTTTTCGCAGTCGCACGCTTCCAACTTCCAATGTTATTTTTAAGTCCTAAAATATCAATTTTGTTAATCGCGTCATTTTTGACCATCCCATAAAGATTGTATCCCCCCCTTTCCCCAATGGGGTCACGGCTTAACCACCTGCCTACGGCTGCGTCGTAGTAACGGTATCCGTAGTAATTAAGATGGCCGGGGTTTTCCCCATCAGATGACGATTCTGACGGACTTTCGTTTAAGAAACCGGACCCGTTTCCTGACGGTGGGGGAGTGACTTCGGGTTTGGGGCAAGCTGGGGCCGATGGCCCGTCCTGACCGTCACCGGCGTCTTTGCCGGGATGGCTTGCCGGCTTTACCCGGGCCGTCGGCTTTGCTGGACACACATTGAACATTTCCTTGTCCACGCTTACCGGAATGGAGGGATGATTGGAAGCAGAAATTGGCCCGGATGTGGATTCCTCCGCTATTTCAGTGGCGGGCATGCGCCCGTGCGGGTGGCAGCGGGCATGGACTTCGGCAAGGGCGGCGATGTGCACATGGGTGTAGATCTGGGTGGTTTCCATACGGGCGTGACCGAGCATTTCCTGCACATAGCGGATGTCGGCTCCGCCGATGTGCATGGCGGTGGCGCAGGAGTGGCGGAACAAGTGACAGGAGCCTTTGGTGGTGATCCCTGCGAGTTTCATCTGTGCGGCGACCCAGGTGCCGAGGTAGGCGGGTGTGATCCGGGTTCCGTAACCGCTCAGGAACATGGCG